>JANXRX010000146.1 GCA_025352905.1 Bacteroidota bacterium
TCATTGCCGGCACTAAGCGAAAAAAAAGTGATTGCGGCGGTGATCAGCCTGATGGAAAGAACCTATATACGGATAGGCAGTGCCGAGTATGAAAAACAGAATGGCTCACATGGGTTAACTACGTTACATGACAGGCATGTAGCCATCTCCGGCCCGGGTATGGTATTCTCTTTCAAAGGTAAAAAGGGGATCAGTCACCGGATAACCTTACGAAATAAAAAACTGGCTAAGATCGTACAGCAATGCAGGGATATACCTGGCAAGGAACTGTTCCAGTATTATGACAGCGAAGGCCAGCGGAGAACGGTTGACTCGGGTATGGTGAACCAATACCTGAAAGAATTTACCGGTGAGGATTTTACCGCGAAGGATTTCCGTACCTGGGCCGGTTGCCTTAACCTGCTCAGGGCATTTAAAAATATCGGTTTGTATGAAAGTGTTACTCAGTGTAAACACAATATTAACCTGGCGCTGGATTATGTAAGTGAAAGGCTTGGTAATACGCGTACGGTTTGCCGTAAATATTATGTGCATCCCGGTATTATCCGTTTATACGAAGAAAATAAAATGTCGGATTATTTAGCAGAACTGAACGGTATAGAAGCGCCGGACGGGATCACGGGTCTTGCTAAAGATGAAGAGATTCTCATGAAACTCCTGGCAGCTGTATAAAGACGTTTGCGAGTACAAAATTCTACAAAATTTTTTATCCTTTGGGTTATTCCAGCCGGCCTGAACTGGCATGGGAATTTCATCATTTCCCTTAAACAAATCCATTGACCTATGCAAACAAATGAATCATTGATCGGGGTATTGAATGACCTTGTAAAGATCAATAATGACCGTATTACAGGCTATGAAACAGCTTTAGACGAAATAGGCGAAAATGACATAGACCTGAAAGGGATTTTCCGCAAAATGGCCAGCGATAGCCGGGATAATGTAAGGGAGCTAAGCGACCTGATTTTACGTTCCGGCGGAGAAGTGTCTACAGAAACAACTTCTTCAGGCAAGATATACCGCGTATGGATGGATGTAAAAGCGGCTTTTACCGGTAGCGACAGGAAGGGTATTCTCAGCTCCTGCGAATATGGAGAAGATGCGGCGCAGAAAGCATATGAAGCTGCTTTATCGTCTGATGCCGAGATTAATGCAGAATCAAGGCAGGTGATCATGAGTCAGAAATCATCCCTGAAGGATTCTCACAATATTATTAAAAAATACCGCGACCTGCAGACTGTGGCTTAGGCCTATCTGCACACGGTAGGCAAGAGATTACCGCATAATGATGATTGAAGACCATAATTATCTTTTATTGCCATAAAATGTAAACACAGGAAATCAATTAACCGTAGCGGTGATAACGGGCTGGTGCAATTTATTGCACCGGCCTTATTTTATCCTATTAAAAAACAAAGTATATGCACATGCCCGCAGCTCCCACCGCACCCTATCTTAAGACCCTGGTTGAAGTTCATACCAAATTAATGGCCGATGGGTATAAAGAAGAATTTACAGTAACTGACAACGTTTTAAAAGCGCTCAGCACCAATAAAGAATATACGCCTGATGATATAACGATCATCAATTTTTTCCGTTTTGAGGGACAAACAGACCCGGCCGACAGTTCCATTATGTATGTGCTGGAAACAAAAGACGGCACCAAAGGCACCCTGGTAGATGCCTACGGACCCGATGCGGATACCGATAAAACATTTTTTATCCGGGAAGTAGAAAAGATACAAAAGAAAAATACCGCTTAAACCCTTCCGGGGAAGTGTTTACAGGCTGGTAAAGCCGCAGGTAGAGGTACCCCAATTCCTTTGCATTGCGGTTTTTTTATGTTATACGATGAACAGGCAGGCATTAAAAAAGCCGCATTACTGTATAATGCGGCTGGAGATAACGGAGGCCTATATATGAGGGGGAATTGTTGTTAATCCGACCGCCTGATAAGTCCTAACAATATTGAGATCACAGCCAATACCAATAAGATATGGATAAGGCCGCCAACGCTGTAAGCAAATACGCCGATCAGCCATCCTATGACCAATAAAACGGCAAATAAATAGAGGATACTTCGCATAATTAATGATTTACTTAATAAAGTAAAAACTCTGTGCCATATATTACACTTCCCGGCTGAGGGTATTTTTTTCTACAGGCCATTGCACTTCGTATGGAACGGTATTGGAAATACGATATAACAGCTTAACCGGCTCACTCAATTATGAAACGATTCTGGACCATACTCCGTATACTCAAACGATCTGCACATGCCTTTAACGAGGATGACGGGATGAAACTAAGCGCTTCTCTCTCCTACTATACCATCTTTGCCATAGCCCCTTTCCTGGTAATCGTGATTGCCATAGCAGGTTCTGTATTCGGGCGTGAAGCGGTTCAGGGAAAAGTATATTACCAGATAAAGAGCCTGGTGGGACAGGATGCAGCTGCGCAGGTACAAAGCATTATTGCCAATGTTCAGTTGAAGGATCATGGTCTCTGGGGTACTTTGATTGGCGCAATTATTCTTATGATCGCCGCAACCGGGGTTTTTACAGAGATTCAGAGTTCCATCAACTATATCTGGAGCATTAAGGCCAAGCCAAAAAAAGGGCTGCTTAAATTTATCATAAACCGGCTTATTTCCTTTTCACTGGTATTGAGCATTGGTTTCATACTACTGGTATCCCTGCTCCTCAATTCTTTAATGGATATCTGTTATGCAAGGCTGGAACAGGTCTTCGACAATACATCTCTCCATCTCCTGTATACGGTGAACGTGGTATTTATTTTTATTATTATCGCTTCGCTGTTCACCGTTATGTTCAAGATTCTGCCCGATGCAAAGATCCGGTGGAAAGATAGCATGGCCGGCGCTGCCTTCACTGCTATTCTTTTTCTTGCCGGGAAGTTCCTGATTGGGTTTTATATCGGCAATTCCAACCTGGGTATTACCTACGGCACAGCCGCTTCAATTATGGTAATACTGGTGTGGGTGTATTATACTTCCATCATTCTTTATTTCGGGGCGGAGTTTACCAAGATCCACAGCAGGGAACTGGGCACGGGTATTGTTCCAAACGAACAGGCAGTATTTATTATCAAAACAGAAAGCAAGGAGATCCCGGAATCGCATTCGTTACCGCCGGAGTGATGGTTCATTGATCATCACTTCAAAATGAGTACTGTCTGCCGTATTCCTTCAAAAATGGACTTCCAGATCAGGAAAAACATGGAATGGTTCCCTTCTTTTTTAAAATGATATTCTTTGGGTTCCTGTTTGCGGTTGTTATCACGTATGTCGTTATTGACGATTATACTTTTGATCCCGTTCTTTTGCAATGAGTCCTGCTTAGTCGCTCTGAGCATATCTATCTTCAGCCCATGATAATTGAACTGTTCGGTTCCGGTGCTTCCCTGGTGGTTTCCGTTGATCACAAAATCCAGCTTATCGGCAAAGCCCGACCGGACAGTTATCATACCCAGCGGTTCAAAAACAGGGCTTAATACAGTGAGCGGGAACGGGTTCGCACTACCCGTTATCCTGAAATTGCCATTCTGCCTGCGCAACGGAATATCCCAGGAAGTTCGCAGACTGGATACACTCATTATATTGGAGATGGTTTCTACTTTTAAGATATTGTCTTTTGCCATTAACGCGGGTATATTGGTAATGTTGCTGAGTTTTGCGTTAACGTTACCAAAATATACCATGCCGTTCAACCCGCTTTTACTTGCATGTTCTTCATAAGAAATCCGGGAGTTTGTTAGCGTAACAGAACGGATATCGATCGCCAGTGATAAAGACTGTAATTTTTCGGAAGGATATTCTTCCACTGCATTTTTAACCGGATCTCCGGGCAGCGTCTTATCATTGTACACATTCAGGTCAAGCTGCATGCTCAACGATGCAATACTAAGGGTATTGTCTTTTACTAGTTTTTCAAGACTTATTTTCCCGAGAATGATACCGGTGGCAGTAACCTTATACATATCCTCCTGCATACCCATCTTTGTTCTAAGTTCTTCCCTTGAGATCGTTGACCTGATCTCTCCCCTGTTTATGCTTATGTTTTCTCCGTGAAAAGGATAAGTTACCTGCTGAAACACAATGTTGTGAAATCCCATCGGACATTGTATCCATCCGGCAGAAAAGCTGCAGGTGGCGGGGCTTACAAATGCTTCTACCTGTAAAACATTTCCTTCGGTATGCACTTTCTTCAATAAAAGATTGGCATCCCTGACCAGTATGGGTCTTGCTGCTGTATTATAAATGGTAAAATTTCCTTTGCGGATTACCACAGAATCTATAGCGGCGGCTGAGAAAAAGACAGGCAGGCCCTTTGTTTTCGACGCCGCTGGCCGGATAGTAAAATCAGGTTGATTTATCAATAGTTTACCTGCGGTTATCGCGCCCTGACGGATAAATGTTTCTGCCGAAAAACCGGTCAATGATATTGACTGCACCGTCAGTGGATTCTCTTTTTCTTTGACCAACAGGTTCTCAACACCTGCAGTATGCTGTTTTGAATCGTAAACGATCTTACCGGTAGTCACTTTACCGCTACTGAAAGAAGTGGCGCTTGCTTTTGTCTGTGCAATAAAATAAGAAATGATATTACGGTAGTTATGCTGGCTGTCTACCAGGAAATCATCAATGGTAATATTAATGCCTTTTACCATGACTGAGTCTTTGCCCTGGCGGTTGATCATTGTAAAATCCCCGTCTGTTACCTGTATGCTGGCCGCTTTCAGAAAATCTAACTGTCCTGTTAGCCTTTTGTATATTTCGAGTGTGTCGTTCAGGGGTTCTTTAGGCGGCGTTTTTCTCGTCCACCGGTCAAGCCTGAAAACGGGATGATCAAAAATAACCTGTGATACATTGAGAGCACGGTTGCGCAACAGTTTTATTTCGCCAAGCCCGCGGATTGTGATCTTGTCTATGGCCAGTGAAAGTGTTACCGGAGGCATAGAATCCTTTTCTACGAGCTTAAGCCATTGAAGTGAGTCGAGTTGGATCTTTACATGATAGAATGATGCATTGCCATTTACTTCATCTATCTCTGAAGTATCGTAAGTGATCCTGTATAAACTATCTGTTTTCTTTTGAACAGCATGGGTCACCGCTTGTTTCACCACCTGTTTCTTAATGGTTGTCCACCAGAAGATCCCCGTTCCCAGGATGATGATAAAGAGGATCCAGATGATTTTTTTGGTCTTCATAATCAAAAAGGATAGCCGATAGCTATATTATAAACCAGGTTATCCCTTCTCCACGCACTGCTGAATGGCTGAAAATCGCGGATCACCCATTCTTTACCTCTTTCAAGATAGGGTTCCCGCATAGGCACGGCTAAATCGAGCCTGATAAGCAATATGCTGATGTCGAGCCGTAGACCAAACCCTCCGTCTACCGCAAGATCGCTCAGGAAACGGCTGTTAAACTGCGCAGCTTTTCCATAGAGTACAGTATCTTTTGTCCAGATATTACCGGCATCCATAAACACGGCGCCTTTTAATTTGGATATCAGCGGAAAGCGCAGTTCGGTATTCATTTCCAGTTTGTAATCACCGCCAATCTGTGGCAGGTATAACTGTTGTAAAGCATCCGCGCGTACCCGGCCCGGGCCCAATTGCCGCGGTTGAAAGCCTCTTAAGCTGCTGGAGCCACCAATGATGAACTGCCGTGAAAAAGGAAGGAACAATGAATTACCATAGGGTAAACCGGCCCCGATGATTACCCGGTTGGCCCAATAGGTATTATCATCAAGCTTGCGGCTGTAACGGAAATCCATATCCATTTTTACAAATTGTGAAAAATAAGCGCCCCCTATCTTGGCGCTGTAAGGAACGGATACTTTGTCGAAGAGTCCGATTGTATTGCCTGCCGCATCAATGTTGCCATTAAAATAAAATATATTTTTAGCCTTCGGGTTTACGCTGTGAAAAGTAAAATTATAAAATGACCCAATGATCACTTCGGGCAGGTTGCTTAATGCAAGCGCCGGTACCTGGTTCACCAATGCCTGGTATTGCAAACTGTAATCGGAGGTTGTGTTGTAGGTGATCGCTATCGGCGAGAAAGTATTTTCCTTGTTCACTTTTTGTTTCCAGGTAAGATCATACTGCACCCGAAAAAAATTCTTTGTGTAAAGCGCCTGCCTGCGGAACCATTCATACCCTACCGTGAACTTTGTTTGCGGCGGGAAAAAATTGTTTTCCTTTATTTTAAAAGGCGTTACAAACCGGGGGAATAAAAGCGATACATCCATCCCCAGGCTAAAATTATTATTACTTTTTAAGGAATCGTTGCTGGAAGTTTCAACCGAACCATAGGTTTTTACAGCCATCTGTTCCGCTCCTTTAAATAAGTTACGGTTGCGCCAGGTAACACTACCCTGCGCGCCGGTAAATGAATTGCTTTTAGAAAAAGTACCAATCTCCGCCTGGATAGATTTTCTTTTTAACGGTGTAAGATAGTAGTACACATCGAGGAAATGCGGGTTAAGGGTATCACCATCTCCCTGGTAGCGGTTCTTCACAAATTTAAAAACACCTGTGTTGATGAACCGGTTAAGCGTCCTGTTCTGTTTTTTAATACTATACAGGCTGCCGGGGCGGTAAGTAACACCCCGTAACAAAGTAGCCGCATTAAGGTAGTGCACGGTATCCCGTATATAGATACCATCAATGAGTATCAGCCCCCTTTTGGAAGTATCCGGTGGTGGATTTAACAGTGTATAGTTCGGAAATAACGTGATGCTCCTGATCGTTTGTGGCAGTACCGCAGCCGCCGGAATGTCCTGTTTCAGTTTGAAGAAAACATTTACCTTATGATCGCCTTTAGAACTGTCTACCCAGGCCTTAATATGATCAGGACTGAAATAATAATATCCCTTTGATTTTAAAAAGATATCTGTTCTCGAACGCTCCGCTTTGATATTATCCAGGTCGTACTGTTCATTTTTCTTTATATAGTTTTCTTTCGGGGGCAAATTGGCAATATCTTTTCCGAATGTGGAACTGCTGTCCATCAGCCACTGAAAGGTATTGACCTTATAAGGCATTGCAAGGTCTATATGATAACGCGCCGTTACTTTATATCCCTTTACCGCGGTGTCGCCACCTACATCTGTTCTGAAATATCCTTTATTTTCCAGGAAAGCCTGGAAATTGGCAGAATTGATATTTACATTCACAGCGGTACTGAGCACAGGCGCCTCTCCTATTTTGTTGCGTAACCAGTATTTAAAACCTTTCTGCTTTTTAGGCTCCCCCACTGCATACCAGATGGCTACCCTGTAGGGATATCCTAATATCGTTTTATTGGGAACAGGTGATGTAATTTTCTTCAGTTGGTTTCTGATTGATTTGGCAGAGGTCTTATTGGCTTTTTCTTTTGTAACATCATACGTAGCGCCCTTATACAACTGCGTACCGGGTGGCAGGTGTTTACCCACGCTGCAAGACATCACGCAAAACATGCATAGAATAACAGATAGGTATGTAATTATTTTTCTTTCCATATTTTTTCTTCCAGGCGGGTTGTTTTATTTTTTGACTTCCGTCGTGCCTTTTTTTGCTTTTTTATCTTTATTTTTTTGAAATAATTCTTTGAAACGATTATAATCCATACTCAGTGTAAAGGCAACACCTGTTTCAATAAAATAGCCATCCAGTATTTCTTCATATTCACTTTTCTGGTAAGCTTTTAACATATAACGGCCATCTTTAGATAATTTATAGGTGGTTGTTATATCCGGCAGGAAGGATACATTGGCATTGTCCTGCCCTTTGGCCAGCGGATCTTCCCCATCTACTGTAAAACTTTTGCCCACAGTAATATTCAGCCTGTCGTTAAGGAACCGTTTAGAAAGCGCGAGATTCAGATCGGTTCTTTCTGTTTGATCGGTATAATTGTCAACAGTCTTTAAATTCACATCCACATCTACTCCTTTGATCAGATCAGCGGCTAACTGGCTAACAGCATCGGTTAAGAAACGGCCAACGCTTTCTTTAACCACGGCATCAGCCTGTATCCCGTTACCGGTGCTGCTGGCAAAAAAATCTTTACTCTGTTCCCCGATGAACCGGCCCATCACCAGCAGGGCAAATACCTGTTTGTTCATGGTAGAAGGGTCTGCCCGCATTTGCGATAACTTATTGTCAATCGTAGTGGCCATATCGTAGTTAACACCTTCTCTTTTATCCTGCATAACTACATCGAAAGTGATCTGGGGCTCCGATATTTTACCCTTGATCATTAAAACCACCTGGAAAGGCACTTTCTGTTTGTATTCTGCGCTGTTTGTATTATCGGCTATTTCGTTTGCAATGAGATCGTAAGGTGATGTTTCAATAGAATAAACAGCAGTAATATTCGCTTCTGCGTTCATCGGATCACCGCTGAGCGTGATCGTACTTCCTTCCTGCAGGTCGAATTTTCTTTTTAAGAACTGGTAATTGAGCTGGTAACTACCCTTGGTAAGATTATACGCGCCTGTTAATGAAATATCTCCGTTCGGGTTTACCGAGGCCGTTAACTGGCCGGCGCCCTGTACCATCAGTTCATCCCTGGTGAGTGGGTCTACGATGATCGTGAATTTTGCATTCTTGTCAATGTCAATGTCGAGGTTATAATTCAGCATTCCCGCACCTGCCTTTGTTTTACGGGAAACGACTTCTGAAGGTTTGAATACCAGGTTATGAATTGTATCCATATTTACAAACTCCATTACTTTATCGCGGTCCTTGGTGCTGGTAACACTTTGCTGATTTACATAGGTTACCTGTGATTTATCTTCCAATCCTATTTTACCCGTTACTTCGGGCGCTGTTGCCGTTCCCTTCACCACTACATTCACATCCACGATCGCTTTACCGTAAACCTCGTTGTTAACGATTTCATTATTGTCAAGTGCAATAAAGTCCTTTGTTTTAATGGTCAGGTCGGTATTCAGTTCACCATTCTCCTGTTTCAGTGTTCCGTTGATCACCAGTGGATGATCAAGCGAATCTTTTATCGTAAACTGGTTAAGCGTAACCACGGGATATTTGAAATCTACCTGCTGGCCGCTCATTTTTAATACCGTGCCGTAGCTTTTCAGTTGTGTGAACGCGGAATCAAAACGTACCGTACCATTCCATTCGGGTGCGGATACCGGCCCGGTGATATTGATATTGCCAGTGATCTTTCCTGCTGAACGGGTAAGGGCATGTTGTGTAAAAGGCTCTATGGTTGCAAATTCGACCGGCGCCAGGTTAACCTGTGCATTTATTTTATCCTGGTTATAATCGCCTTTCAGCGTTACATTATTTCCATTGCCGGTAAGGCCGCCATCAAATGAAACACCTTCTGCTCCTTCGCTCTTTGCATTAATAGCGATGTTACCCACAGATTCTTTCTGATAGGAAAGACTATCCACTTTAACGGTTCCGTTGAATAAGGGCACTTTTTTATCCAATCCCTCCACTTTCACCTGCGCCGTAAGATTGCCGCCTATTTCCAGTGAATCCCGGTTAAGGAGCCCGGTAATATTACTTAATGCGAACCTGTCTATCTTAATATCCATGGGGGCATTGGGAACAGAACCTGCGCTATTTACTGAAATGCTCTGGCTGCCCTTAGAAATAGTGAACTCTTTTATATTTATGCCCTGCGGGCTGTAACTGATCATGTTTTTGGCATCTACGTTCCAGTCTACATAGTTCAGTTTCAGTTTATCTGCGAGGTGAATATGATAAGCATCCCCCTCCGTATCAGCCACTACACCAAAAGCATATTTCTCTTTTTTCTTCGGATCATTGGTTGTGAACGCAACCGTATACCTGCCCTGTCCAATACCGCCGCTCACAGATGTGCTATATAACAGCAAAGAGGATGCGTGCACCGTATCCAGATGGATGGTATACTTCAGCGAATCGTTGATGCCGCTAATCCTCGTGTCTAAGCGTGAAAGCCGGTTGCTATTGTAAGCGATCATGGGCGCCGTGAGGTAAAACGACAGGGAACTGTCTTTTTGTTTGGTATCGATCCGCCCGTTAGCGTGTATATTTTTATCAAAGAACAATCCCGGTAAAAGCAAGGCATATATGGGATCGGATTTAAGATCCACAGCCAGGTCGAGCACAGCCACTTCCGATACGGGTGTTCTGGTTTTACCGGTTTTGGTGTATTTAGCGATCATGCCCTGTAAAACACCCGGCAATTCAGTATACCTGTAATCGCCTTTGATAGTGGCATCAGCAAAAGGAGAACGAAGCGTAAGAAGTGTTTTGCCGCTGTCTATTATGCCTTTAACCAGTAAACTATCCGCACGAAATGTTTTCTTGTCCTCGTACACAATTGTGCTGTCCATTCGGAGGTATGCGTTCAGGGTTTGGGGTGTAAGGTCCTTTGCCTGTACCTCGATCCTTGTTCTGAACCGCAATGGTTCACTATACAGGCCCAGTGTGTACAGATCGGCATTGCTGATATTGATCTTACCGGTAGCCGTTGGGTATGCCTGGTTCAGGGCGCCGTTCATATCCATGGTAAGCCGCAATAAGGAATC
>JANXRX010000172.1 GCA_025352905.1 Bacteroidota bacterium
GGGGAAGTTACGCAGATGCAGTTGCCTGCGCTATCCGATCTTATTCACCAGGCAAAAAGCTGGTTCCTGGATGATTATGTACGCCAGGGATATACCAATATGGGCCAGGTAATGGGCGCAGGAATTGGCCCGGGAAGCAACAGCGAGACCCTGGGTATTGCCTGGGTAAAAGGCATCAAGAAAGTGGGGATTCTATTTGAAAGAGTGGTTCACAACAATGACTTTTACTATAATGCATATGAAGAATCGGTTGACTTCAGGAGACATTGGGTGGATCTTTCTACAACGATATCTGCCGACTGGAGCTACCGGCATTTTTTATTTTCCGCCAACATGGCGCTTATCCGTTCATTGAACTATGAATGGTGGTATATTGATTATTTGCCGCAAACTTCCCCTACCAATTATTTTAAGAACGGCTATGATGTACTGAATTTTCATGCGGCCCTTTCCTTTGCCTACAGATTCTGAGATCTCCTCGTGATCAACCCTCTTTTTGGGACGTGAGGTAAAAACCCATCACAAAAGTTGTGATCGCGGCCCCGATAATGGCGCCCACTATCCATAATAACCGGTTGCGTTTTAAAGGAAGTTCAGGATTATCTACAACCTGTACAGTAGGTGTTTCCTGGATCAGTGAGGTTTTACTTACTTCGAGATTTTTTACAATCTCTCCATAAATAGTTCCCTGTATCATCTTGTTGCGTGAAGAGATCTCTGCAGAAACGGCCGATGATGAATACGTAGGGTTGATGTCGATCAGGCCCTGTGTGGCCTGTGCAGCAGAATAGGTTTTTCTATCAAGAAGTTCCCCCAAACTATCCGCCCGCTGCTGAAGCCTGTCGATATTATTTCTTAGCCTGCGCGTTTTTGTTTCTATGTAAAAATCAGTTGCGATATTCAACAGGCGCTGACAGAATAACTGGCTCAATTTTTCATCCCGGCTGGTATAGGTAAGTTCGAAAAAATTTAATTTCTTGTCAGGTTTAGAGATAGATAATTCATCCTCAAAAATGATTTTAACCAATCTCTGCAGAAGGCTGTCTTCCAGTCTTGTGAACTGTACTTTGTTAACCGGAAAATCTACCTGCCTGCCTACTTTAGAACTCGCTAACCATTTTTCTTTCAACTCATAAGCCGTTGCATATTGATCTGCAAGGGAAAAGTTTGAAGAGTCTCTGTAAGGCGTTAATAAAGTTTTCTTGATCAATGACCGGCTTTTCAGCAGTTCCAGCACATTGTCGCCCGCCAACATACCACTTGATCCCGCCATACTTCCTACATCAAATCCGAATTGACCTGCCAGGGCTGATACGATAGATCCGCCGCCGCCTCCCTGTTTGGATTCTTCTACCACAAAAGATAATCTTGCGGTATAAGTAACCGGCTTTAACCACGAATATAATATCCCTGCCAGGGCGCCAAAAAGGGCTGCCACCAGCAGTACTCTCCATAATTTACGGAGATACAGGAAGGTGGCTTTCCATTTCTTCAATAAAGCCCTGAAGGTGAATTCCTGTTCGTCTGTATTAATATTTTCCTGGAAACCTTCCATAGTTTAGTTCTTTAATATGCTGATCAAACCTACCAGCGCGGAAAGTGTGCCTGTTAAAGAGGCGAGTTCAAAAATGGAAAACCCTTTTTTAAAAGTGTCTGTCTTTTCAGGAACAGTGATCTTGCTACCGGGTTTTACTTTGGGATACCTCCTGAAAAACAGGAAATGGCGGATCTTATTGCTGATGCCGTTACTATATTGGATATAGGCTTTCCTTAGATTGCCCTTATCAGTTGTACCACCGGCGCTATTGATATACGATATGAAACTGCTCGATTCAAAACTCAATATTTGTGGATTAAATACTTCTCCTTTCACTTCCACGAACTGTTCCAGCTTGGGAACATAGATACTGTCGTCAGGCAAAAGCAGGAAAGGTTCCCTCGACCTTGAGTCATCCGATAAAAGAGTGGTGGCAACGCGTAAATTATTCCTGTACAGTTGCACATCATTCATTGAGGCAAAAGGAGATATGCCGCCGGCCCGCCTAATCACTTCCTGCACGGTTTCGTTTCTTTTTTCCAGTGCATAATCACCGGCATATAAGACTTCTCCTCTGATCTTTATATTTCCCAGGTTCCGGTAATTCAACAATTCCGGTACAAATACATAATCCAGTGGCTGGAGATAGGTTTTTGTGGACCGGCTGCGTAAATCATAGTCAACATCTACCACAAATACATCGATCAGTTTATTGGCTAATGTGTCGGCCGTATTTTTTTCAAGCCTCGACACTTCCACTTTATGATTTGCGGCATTGATGGTAAACCCGCCGGCCATGGCAATAACGTCTTCTACAGCAAGGCCCTGCCTGAACTGTATCACGGTTGGGTTGCGCACATCGCCACCTACCGTAATGGTGGGAATGTCCTGCAGGTTTGCTTTTTCCAGGATGGTTACGGAGTCTTCGCGGGCAAGTTTGATATCAGCCTCTTTCCCCGAAAGAACATCGGCGGTATTGAAAGTGATAAAACTTCTTTCAGACTCTTTATTGATGCGTTTGATATATCCCTTATTTGAAAACGCGCCCTCCTTTAATCCGTCTGCCTTGCTGATCAGCTGCGCAAGACTAAGACCTTCTGTGAGTTCGTAATTTCCGGGTCTGTTAACCCCGCCCGACAGGATAACGCGGTTTGTAAAACGCGTTGAGATCCTGTCGAAATAAACAGAATCTGCGTTCTTCAGAATAAAACTCCCGAAGTCAGATGCAGGAATATCCCGCACACGCATTTCCCTTACACCGGCCTGTTCTATCTTGGCCACATCCCTGATGGCATATTCCGTTAAGCCGCCACTGTATTTCAGTAGGTCAGACAATGTTTCTTTTTCCAGTAATTCATAAGTAGCCGGTCTTTTTACTTCTCCGTTTAAATGCACCCTTTTCACATACAGTGGAAAGCGGATCACATCCTGGTCTTCGAGGCGGATATTTTTATCCATGATCCCGTTCTGCAAAAAAGAATAAAAATCAACGGTTTCTATCAGCTTATTGTTCCTGATCAGTTCTATCTTCCTGAGTGAACCCATCGGTGAAGGACCACCTGCAAGATTTAATACACTAAAAAAACTGGCTAGAGAGGAAACAATAAAATTGCCGGGATTTTTTGCTTCCCCTACTACGATCACACGTATGTTCCTTACTTTATTCAGCGATAAGAAAAGTTTTGTTTGTCCCGTTTTCAGTGCGGGGTAAATACGTTCGGCCAGCCTGTTGCGGAGCCGTTCGGTGGCCTGGTCAATGGTTAACCCGGCAAGACTTATAAAACCGAGGTTGGGGACCTGTAAATTTCCTTCCGGGTTGATTACGCCTTCTATCTCGTTCTGGTTAAGACCCGTGATACTGATCTGTAGATCATCATCCATTCCCAAAATATAGCTCCTCGGCGTGGTTACCCTGATATTTGGTTGAAAAGAAGCACTGGCATTGCTAAAGAAATCGTAGCCGTACAGATCCAGTTTTTTCCTCGCCACCGGCACTTCTTTGATCCAGTTGCTGTCGCGGCTGTACACAACGGTATCTTTTTTGGGCAGTGGCTTGGTTTTCATGGCCTGTGCCTGGGCAAGCCGTTTTTTGAAATTGTCTATCTCCGACGCGCTCATCCCTTGTTTCATCAGCAGGCTCATCGCATCGTTCTCGGAAAGACCCAACCGCTGTGTCTGCTGCCAGGCCTGCATGATCTGCTCGTCCGACATCTGTGAAGTCTTCAGCGAACCCGGAGCTGTTTGCGCATTGCCCTGGCTTACGGTCAATAGCAACCCCACGACGCAGATACAGCCCGCAATCATATTTTGTAAAGTAGTCCGGTTCATTAGAATGGAATGGTTCCGGCAAATATCGAAAATATTCCACATCTATTTAGAGATAAACCAATTAGCCTATTGAAATAAGTGTGAAAATGTGATTCTCAGGCAAATATGGCAGCAAAAAATCCGGCGATCTCTATGTCCTGCTTTTTAGTAAACATATGTGGGATACACACAGGATCTTCTTTGATAAAATCGGGGCGGTTGTATTGCGCCACTTTTTCATCAAAAAAATTCTTTAGTTCTTCTCGG
>JANXRX010000103.1 GCA_025352905.1 Bacteroidota bacterium
GTTTATCGATCGTATATAAGATCATCCAGTTACATTCCGGGAAGATCGAAGTTTTCTCAGAGGAAGGAAAGGGGGCTGAATTTGTAATAACTTTATACCGTTTCCTCCCAGAAACGACCCTTAATTAAGCTTTATGAGCAAACCACAGGAATCAAAAATAAAGGTATTATATGTGGATGACGAGCCGAACAACCTGCTGGCGTTCCAGGCCGGCTTCAGACGGCATTATGATATTTATACAGCTTCATCAGTGGCCGATGGATTAGAGGTACTGAATGAACACGAAGTGCACGTGATCATTGCCGATCAGCGTATGCCCAAAGCTACCGGCGTGGAATTCTTCAGTATCGTGAGTAAGGCGCACCCCGACCCGGTCAGGATCCTTTTAACAGGCTATTCCGATATAGATGCGGTGGTGGATGCGATCAATAAAGGAGAGATCTTCCGCTATATCCGCAAACCCTGGGACGAGGTGGAACTGAAAACAACGATCCGGAACGCGTATGATATCTACGTGACAAGGATCCAGCTAAAGAACAAAATAGATGAACTGCAAAGGGCCAATGATGAACTGAACCGTTTTGTATACAGCACCTCGCATGACCTGCGTTCGCCCCTGGCCAATATCCTGGGTATACTGAACCTGGCCAAATTAAATAAGCAGGATCCGGAAGATCAGAACTACTATCGCATGATCGAAAGCTGTGTGAACAAGATGGACAGCTTTATCCATAAGATCATTGAATATTACAAAGGCATTCGCCTGGATGATGTAAATGAGGATATTGATTTCCAGAAAATGTTCGCCGACAGCATCGAATTATCCAATATGCTGAACCCCCAGATCGTGTTTGAAGTGGCGGTGGAGCAACCGGTTCCTTTTTCCTGCGATGCCTTCCGTTTGTCGCTGATCCTGAATAACCTGGTTTCCAACGCGGTTAAATACCAGCGGGTAGAGGAGGAGAACCCCAGGGTAAAACTAAGCGTACAGGTGTCTGAGGCAGAAGCCATCATTCATATTGTTGACAATGGGGTAGGCATTATCGAAGATCACCTTAATAAGATATTCCAGATCTTCTTCCGGAGTACAGATTTTAAAAACGGCCTCGGTATCGGTTTATATATTGTAAAAGAAGCACTGACGCGTATCGGCGGTGAGATCTCAGTAAAATCAGTGTTCGGAACAGGAACTGAATTTACGCTGGTTGTGCCAAACCAGGGAACGAGGCAGGAGTAAGATAACCTTGCTCATCGCTTATGTTTTTCATTCGTACGTGTACACCATCTTCCCAACCAGGGTTCGCTGTTTATCGAAACCGGTTTCTTCTGCCTTGAATCCTTTTTCATTGTAAGTGTATTTCCAGACGATATAGCTGGCGCTGCTGGCGGATACCTGGGTCATCTGGCTTACACGGCCATTGGCATCATACTCGTAAAGATAATCGGGCAGGAATTTTTTCAGGCGGGCATTAAAGCGCACGATATCCGTTAACTGTTTTTTATCATCGTAATAGTAATAATAGGTTTCGATACCCCGGTTTTTTTTCTTCCACCTTTCTTCTATGATAAGTCCTTGTTCGTCTTTGATCAATTCTACCTGTATCGTATCAGTCCGGTTCTTGATCTTGAGCATGGATACAGGTTGCCCGGCATCATTGTACGACCATTCATGCGTTTCAGTAGAACCGGCTTTCATAGCAGTATCTGTTGTGGTAAACAGGATCTTCTGTAAAAAACCCTTATCCGTATAGCTGTATTCGGTACGGCTGTCGATACCGTTGCTCACAGACTGGGTCCTTTTGAGCCGGTTGAGGTCATAATAATTATTGGTGCTTTCTTTTTTGCCGCCGGAAGTGCCTGCATTCAGAATGATGCGTTTTCCGTCCAGGCTGATATCCTCTACTAAAGAAAAACCTTCCGCAACGGAATTATCTGGCTCATAGCTGGTGGCTTTTACTTTATGGATCTTATTTGCCCGCAATAATTTGTATTGCTCGTTGGTTGCCTGGGTGGCCATGATATCATTATAATAATATTGCCCATAGCCATTGGCCAAAAAGAGGATGGATACAAAACTGAGGACAAACTTCATAGGCTGCATATTGTACAAATGTACAGGTACAGTTTTCAACAATCCAAAAAGATGGTCTTATTGTAGTTGCCGCAATCGTTTAGTTATGTATTTTTAGTCAAACGTTAACAAGTGTCACATTTACGCGAAAGAAAGGAAAAAGACTGTTTAAACTGCGGGGCCGTTGTGCAGGGCAGGTTCTGCCATATCTGCGGCCAGGAGAATATAGAGATCAAAGAGAGCTTCTGGCACCTGGTTTCCCATTTCATGTACGATATCACCCATTTTGACGGCAAGTTCTTCAGTACCCTGAAATACCTGCTTTTCAGACCTGGCTTTTTATCGCACGAGTACCTTCGCGGGCGCAGAGCAGATTATCTGCATCCCATACGCATGTACGTCTTCACATCCGCTTTCTTTTTCCTGGTGTTTTTCAGTTTACAGAAAGATACCGATGTGGTTAAAGTAAATGAGACCCCGTCTACTGCAGCCAGCCAGCTAAAAAAACTTGAAAAGGCGCGTGTGCGGCAGACACGATTGCTGGCCAAAGATTCTTCTATGCCGGCGATTGTACGGATCCCGATCGACTCGGCTCTTACCATGATCGACAGTGATATTGCATTGCTGAAAAGAGACACAACGGCGAAGGACCGGCTGCGGTACCTGAATGATAATATTTCATTCAACAACATTAATATGGGAAACTCCTCCAAGGGATTTAAAACCATTGGCGCCTATGATTCGGCCCAGGAGCGCCTGCCGGCTGATAAAAAGGACGGATTTATAGAACGGCGGTTTGAAAGACAAAGCCTGCACCTGAAAGAAAAATACCACGGTAATAACACAGAGATCTGGACCGCTATTATCGACAGGTTCAGGCACCTGTTCCCGCAAATGCTGTTTGTGTCGCTACCCCTTTTTGCCCTCGCTTTACAATTACTCTACATCAGCAGGAAGCGTTTCTTTTATGTGAACCATGTGGTATATACCATTCACCTGTATTGCGGCACATTTATCATTATCCTGGCATCCCTATCGGTAGAAGGGTTGTTCAGCCTTTTTCATGGCCAGGAACCGGGCTGGATCAAGGGTATATTTATATTGCTGACCTTCTTTTACTGGTACAAGAGCCAGCGTAATTTTTATGAACAGGGAAGGGCGAAAACCATATTAAAATATGTGATCATTCTTTTCGTGGCATTGATGATCATGACACTTTTATTTACGCTGTTCTTTATTTTCTCGGCCATGGCCATTTAAACCTTTTGTATGCAAAACAATGCGGATAGTTTCCTGCGGTTAGTGAAGATCATGGATGAATTGCGTGAACAGTGCCCCTGGGATAAAAAACAAACCATCCATACCCTGCGGCCATTAACACTCGAAGAAACCTATGAACTGGCGGATGCCATAACGGATAACGACTGGAAAGGCATCAGGGAAGAACTGGGTGATATGCTGCTGCATATTCTTTTTTATGCAAAGATCGGCGCAGAAGAAAAACAGTTCACACTCGATGAAGTGATCAACGGGGTTTGCGAAAAGCTCATTTTCCGCCACCCGCATATATATGGAGATGTAAAGGTGGCCGATGAAGAGGAAGTGAAGCAGAACTGGGAAAAACTGAAAATGAAAGAAGGCAAGAAATCGGTGCTGGGTGGCGTGCCCCCTTCATTGCCGGCGATGGTGAAAGCCACCCGGATCCAGGAAAAAGCCAAACAGGTAGGCTTTGAATGGGATAATAAAGAAGATGTCTGGAAAAAAGTGGAAGAAGAAATAGCCGAATTAAAAGAAGCTATCGGATTGGAATCAAAAGAGAAAACAGATGAAGAATTTGGCGATGTCCTGTTCAGCTTAATAAATTATGCACGGTTTTTGCAGGTAGATGCGGAAGGTGTACTGGAAAGGACCAATAAAAAATTTATTTACCGGTTCCAGCAGATGGAAAGTATAGCCGAAGAAAGGGGAAAGAAACTAACCGATCTATCGCTTACTGAAATGGACGCCATCTGGAACGAGGTAAAAAAACAAACACAAGCTACTTGATCCAATTAGTAAAGAAAGCGGCATATAAACACGGTTACCTGCTTATCACAGCCGCCTGGCTGTATACGCTTTCTTTTATTTTTATCAATTACTGGAGTTACCACGCCTCCCCGCAGAAGGTAAAGAACCTGCTCGAAGAAAGGATCGAACAGAGCGAGAACCGCTTCTCCGCCATACTTGCCGACACTGCCGCGCTTTACCAGCTGGTACATGATACCGTAACAGCAACCGGTAACAATGCTGATGATATCGGTGTCTTTATCTATGGCAGGGATAGTTTGGGGATCTCCGGCGGGGTTTTGTACTGGAACACCAATAAGATCTATATCAACCCTGCCGACCTGCTCCGCAAAGAGGGAAATTATTTTGTCAATAACCATAACGGCGATTTTGAACTGATCAAACGCAAAATCTTCCTTCGGGGCAAGGCGTTTTCTGTATTGGGTATGGTGCCGGTGCGCTGGTCGTATTTTATGGAGAACAAATACCTGCATACCCATTTTGCCGGGTATAAGGGGTTACAGAAACAATACGAGATCAGTAAAGACCCCGATGCGGTGCCCATTAGGGGCAATGGCGGCCAGGAATTGTTCCGCATCAAAATGCGATCAGGTAAATCCTTTATTGAATATGATACCGTAACCGTTATCCTCCGGGTACTGGCGGTGCTCCTGCTGCTGATCTTCCTTCATTCCGTTGCGGTAGATTGGGTGGCACAGGATGGGTTCCGTAATGGCTTCCTGTTCCTCCTAATGAGTGTGCTGCTCTTCCGGCTGCTTACCTATTTTATTCCCTTCCCTTTTGATTTTACCAAACTGCCCCTGTTCGATCCATCCGTTTATGCGTCCAATTTTGTGCATCCGTCACTGGGCGATCTGTTTGTGAATGCCGTATTATTGTTCTGGCTGGTGAATTTTTATAAAATGTACCATGACCAGCAATCGGGATGGAGAAAAAAAATACCGGCCGCCCTGTCGCAATACGGCAGCCTGGTAACGCTAACGCTGATCTGTTTTTTACTGGCAGGGGTCATTATCAGCCTGGTAAGGGATGGTAAGATCTCTTTTGATGTAACCAATTTCTTCAGTTTAAATATTTACAGTGTCATCAGCTTTGTGCTGCTCTGCTTCCTGGTGCTTACTTTTTTTTATTTTTCGCAGGTACTGGCCAAGCCCGTTATTATTCACCGGATGCCGCTGTACAAACAAAGTATTCCCATCGCCGTGTGTGGGTTCCTGTACCTGTTCCTGTTTGTTCCTTCAGAGCAGCACCCGGTTTATTTATGGGTACTTTTCTGGTTACTGCTATACGTGCTGTTGCTGAATATCAATAGAAAGGATATTGACAGTTCCCTGCTTACCTCCTCGTTCTTTATTTTCTGGGTGATGTTCTTTGCGATGTCCATCGCAGCTATCGTGATCTTCGAGAACCGGCAGGTAGAATTTGCCCAGCGTAAAAGCATCGCCGAAAAACTGGCGCTGCAAACAGATCCCTCGGGTGAGAACCTGTTGAACATAGCCGCAACCAATTTTGACGACCAGTTCCTAACCGCCAATTTCTCAAGGCTGGTAAAGAGTGAGTATGCCAATAAATTTATCAAGGACAGCCTGGTGAGCCAGAATTTCTCCGGCTACCTCAATAAATATGAAACACGGATCTATACTTTCGACAGCCTCTATCATCCTGTGTTTAACGAAGATTCACTGAACTATGCATCTATCAAGACCATTATCCTGAACCAGGCAAAGCCCACCGTTGTTCCCGAACTCTATAGCTACGAAAACCCTGCGGAAGGGTTCAGTTATCTATATCAGAAGATCATTAAGAACGGCGATCTGACGGAAGGCTACCTGTTCGTGATCATCCGGTCGAAAGGCTATAAAAGCGAGGCGCTTTACCCCGAATTGTTTAACCAGGCGCAGGATATTGCCACAGATCTCAATACCGGTTATGCGTATGCCGTATATAACAAAGGGCGCCTGATCAATCATTTCAATACCTATAATTTCCCCTCGCAGTTAAACGGGAAACAGGTAGCCGATTTTGATTTTTTATTAAAGCCTGTCGGCGATTACAGCGAGCTATGGTATAAAACCGGGAACAAAGAGGTATTGGTGGTCAAACGAAACACCTGGGTAATTGAGGCCATTACCCTTTTTGCTTACCTGTTCTGTTCGTTCCTGTGTATCCTGTTACTGTTTCACCTGGGTAGTTACCTGGTACAGGCGCGTTTCAAGGCAAAAGAACTGGCTGCGATGCTGCGGCTCAATATCCGCTCACAGATCCAGGCCACTATTATTTTCTTAAGCGTATTCTCTTTTATTGTGATAGGCATCGCCACCATCTCCTTCTTTATACTACGGTTCAACCAGAATAACGAGGAGCGGCTCACCAAGTCGATACAGGTGATGGCCAACGAGATCAACAGCAAAATGAGCTCCCTGCTGGCCTTTGATGATGTACCGGATAATGCAGGTGTACGCAACGGTCTTGAAAAGAATATTGCGGAGATCTCCGACCTGCATAATGTAGATATCAATTATTACGATCTATCCGGTACGCTGGTGGTTTCTACCCAGCCCTATATCTATAACAAACACCTGCTCAGCGAGAAAATGGACCCGGATGCTTACGGGCAACTGCAAAAAGCGCATAGTATCCGTTACCTGCAATCCGAAAAGATCGGCAGCTTTGAATACCTGAGCATTTATGTGCCGCTAATGGATGATAAAGGAGATAATTATGCTTATCTCAATATCCCTTACCTCAACTCGCAAAGCGAACTGAACCAGGAGATCTCCGGTTTCCTGGCCACCCTCATCAACCTGAATGCTTTTATCTTTTTAATCGCCGGCGCCATTGCTTTCTTTTTAACCAACCGTATCACGGCATCCTTTAGCCTGATCGGTAAAAAAATGCGGGAGATGAACCTGGGCCGGGTTAATGAAGGGATCGAATGGAACCGTAACGATGAGATAGGCATGCTGGTGGTTGAATACAATAAGATGGTAAAGAAACTGGAACAAAGTGCCCAGGCCCTTGCCAAAAGCGAAAGGGAAGGGGCATGGCGGGAAATGGCCAGGCAGGTTGCACACGAGATCAAGAACCCGCTCACACCCATGAAATTAAGCATCCAGTACCTGCAGAATGCTATACAGAAAGGCGCTCCCAATGTAAAAGAGCTATCGGAGAACATGGCGCGTACCTTGATTGAGCAGATCGACCAGTTATCGAAGATCGCGGGTGATTTTTCGCAGTTTGCCAATATCGGCAATGCCCGTATCGAAACATTTGATATCACAGAAGTAGTTGCCTCACAGGTAAACCTGTACAGCGCCAATCCCAATATTCAGATCAACTGGACCAAAGAAGAGGGCCGCTACCTGGTGGTTTCAGACAGGGTACAGATGAGCCGCCTGTTCACCAACCTGATCCTGAACGCTATTGAAGCGAAGGAGGATACAACAGGCACCGTGCATATACAGATCGAACAAAAGATGGTGAACGGATGGATCCAGGTGTCGGTACAGGATAGCTCCGGCGGCATCCCGGATGCGATGAAGAAGAATATATTCACGCCTAATTTCACCACCAAATCATCCGGCACCGGCCTCGGTCTCGCTATCTGCAAAGGAATTGTGGAGCAGGCTAATGGCCAGATCCGGTTTGAAACAACCGAAGGGGTAGGCACAACCTTCTTTATTCTTGTTCCCACAGCCTGAAGGCTGGGGCAAGCGCAAGGGCTGGGGAAGGGGCTGGGGCAGGGTCATTTCCGCTTAGACTGTTGGTTTTGTACAAAAGATTCGAACTCGCTTAAAGAATAACTGCTGAGGTTCTGCTCTTTCTGCAAACCTGCTTTTTGCGCGGCCAGTACACCATATCGGCAATCGTCGTAGCCATCCGTGGAGTGGGCATCGGGGTCGATGGAGATCATGACCTTCTTTTCAATGGCATAACCGATCCAGCGCCAGTCAATGTCGAGCCGGCGAGGGTGGGCATTCAGCTCTATTACCACCCCGTTAGCGGCACAGGCCTCTATGATGCGTTTATGATCCACGGGGTAACCGTTCCTGCTCAGGAGCAGCCTGCCCGTCATATGACCCAGTATACTGGTAAACGGGTTCTCAATGGCGTTCATCAGCCGCATCATGGCTTTTTCCTCGCTCATTTTCAGGTTTGAGTGAACGGAGGCAATCACCAGGTCAAAGCTGTTCAGCACCGTGGTGGCATAGTCCAGGCTGCCATCATTGAGGATATCGCTTTCAATGCTTTTGAATATTTTGAATGGTGCCAAACGGGTATTCAGTTCGTTTACCTGCTGGTGCTGGGCATAGATCCTTTCTTCACTCAGTCCATTGGCATAAAAAGCTGTTTTGGAATGGTCGCTGATCACCAGGTATTCATATCCTTTTTCGATAGCGGCCGCTGCCATCTGTTCTAATGTATGGCCACCATCGCTCCAGGTACTATGACTATGAATGATACCGCGGATGTCTTCCGGCTGTATCACTGGAGGTAAAGCAGCAGTCTTTGCCAGTGAGATGATCTTTGCATCTTCGCGTTGAAATACAGGGATGTGATGAACGGATGCTGCACGGAAGATTGCTTCTTCTGAAGCATAAGAAACGGTATCATCCCATTGTGTGATCTCTTTCCATGCGGTTAAAAATTCTTCACTGCATGCTGTTTCAAAAAGTTTTGCGGCTATATTTTCTTCTTTACAGCAATAAAAGCCGAGGGTTACATTTTCTTTTCCGCGGCATAAAAAATGACCGGGTGTTTCATCAGTCAGTTCAAATGCATTGTTGGTCAAAAACGTTTTTAATGATGCGATATCGGCAGAAGTTACCCATGATAAAATGGTGATAATTTCGAGTTGTCTGGAAAACTCTCCCGTTAAAAAAAACTTTTCCACCGGGAAGGAATTTTTGAGTTTTTGGTCCATTATTGCCGCATATGGTTCCATTTGCCGGTAAAGATAGCTTCCAAGGCTACCCATATAAAACTCGATCGCTTCCTTGATATTCTGTTGCGATTTCTCTCCAAAACCTTTGTATAAGGTTAACCGGTTTTCGTTACAAGCGTACAATAATTCACCTAAAGATTCTATCTCCAGTTCCTTCCAGATCGTTGAAATTTTTTTCGGCCCGATCCCTTTTATGCCGAGCATTTCCATGATGCCCGGTGGTGTTCTTTCGATATAATCCTGGAGCGCGGAAAGCTGACCGGTTTCCAATTGCTCTAAAATTTTTTTCCCCGTGGTATCGCCGATACCACGGATGGCAAATATTTTATCTGCCGGCAGTTCAGACAGTTGCCCGGGCAGCTTGTCTATCGTGAAAGCCGCGCTGGCATAGGATTTGGCCTTAAAACTATTATCGCCATGTATGTCCATCAGTTTGGCGAGAAGGGAGAAATTTTCGGCAATTGCGTCGTTTGTCATATGGGTTGAATGAGCTCGATAAAGGTATAAAATAAAAAAGTCCCGCGTGAAACGCGGGACTAAATCTATTTCTGCTTTAGAAAGTAGAAGACTATTTCTTCTTCTTAGGAGCGGCTTTCTTAGCGGCTTTTTTAGGAGCAGCTTTCTTTGCAGCTTTTTTAGGAGCAGCTTTCTTTGCAGCTTTTTTAGGAGCAGCTTTTTTTGCAGCTTTTTTAGGAGCAGCTTTCTTAGCGGCTTTTTTTGCAGTTGCCATGTTTTTTAGATTTAATGGTTAGTTAATACATTAAAAGTAAAAACATATTTGGAACTACAAAAATTTTTTTTTAAGCCACCACTTCAACAGGCGCTACCGAAACAGTTGTTTTGTCGTTCCTTCCTCTTTTAAATTCTACCAAACCATCGGTTAAAGCGAACAAAGTAAAGTCAGTTCCAACACCTACATTTTTACCGGGATGGTAAACAGTACCTCTCTGGCGGATGATGATGTTACCTGCAAGCGCGGGTTGTCCACCATATATTTTTACACCTAAACGTTTGCTTTGTGAATCGCGGCCGTTCTTTACACTGCCTTCACCTTTTTTGTGTGCCATAATTATTTTTTTTAAAACTAAACAATAACGGTTCCGTAGTTCCGTATAGTTCTTGCCTGCCGGATCATCGCGAAGCGATCATCTATGCAATGCTTTCAATTTTGATCCTTGTATAATGGGTCCTGTGACCATGCTTCTTGCGGAAGCCTTTTCTCCTTTTCATTTTAAAGGCGATCACTTTGTCTCCCTGAACAAGGTCGCTGATAATCTCTGCTTTTACAATCGCCTTGATGGCGCTGCCTACAGAAATTGCTCCGCTATTGTCGGTTAACAGCACTTCGCTGAACTCAACTTTGTCTCCGGTTTTACCTTGCAGGTGAGGAACATACAGGCTTTGACCTTCCTGTACTTTAAACTGCTGACCTGCGATTTTTACGACTGCTAACATAACTATCCAAAATTAGGACGGCAAAGGTAAGCTTTCACACTTAAAATATGCAAACATTTTTGAAATAATTCTGTCCCCATTGGTGGAAAACGGTGTTTTGGTTATGGTTCATGGGTCATAGTTGATGGCCTATGGCCCATAGACTATGGACAATGGACAGCGCGACCCCCGCTTTCATAAAGTTAAATCCTGCTACAAAACACCCAAAGTTATCTACTTTTGCCCCTTCTAACGATTGAAATGAACCTGAAAACCCTTCTGGCGCGTCCGTTTGCCAATTATATATATAATAAGACCCGGAAAGGGATGCTGACAGCTATCCAGGACCAGGACGAAATACTGAAAATGCTGCTGAAAACGGGAAAGCTGACCGTTTTTGGTAAGGATCATCACCTGGAAGGGGTTTCTGACCATGCCTCTTTTGTGCAGGCGGTGCCGGTCAGGGATTATGAGCAGTTCAAGCCTTATATCAACCAGGTGAAAGAAGGTAAGCATAACGTGCTCTGGAAAGGAAGGCCCATCTATTTTGCCAAGACCAGTGGTACCACCAGCGGGGTAAAATACATACCCATCACCAAAGATTCCATCCCTAACCATATCAATACCGCCCGTAATGCCCTGCTTTGTTATATTGGCGAAACGGGGAAATCGGCCTTTACCAACGGCAAAATGATCTTTTTGAGCGGGTCGCCCGAGCTGGAAAGAGTGGGTGATATCCCTACCGGGCGCTTAAGCGGGATCGTGAACCATCATATACCCGGTTACATGCGTGCCAACCAGTTGCCAAGCTATGAAACGAACTGTATTGAGGACTGGGAGACCAAATTAGACGGTATCGTTACTGAAACAATGGGGAAGGACATGACCCTGATCAGCGGCATTCCCCCCTGGATGCAGATGTATTTTGACCGGCTGATAGAAAAAACAGGTAAGCCGGTGTCGGAGATCTTCCCTCATTTTAGCCTGATGGTACAGGGAGGGGTGAATTTTGAGCCATATAAGGCGAGACTATTGGAAAGTATCGGTAAAAAGATAGATACGGTGGAGCTGTTTCCGGCCAGTGAGGGCTTTTTTGCCTTCCAGGATTCGCAGGAAGCGGAAGGTCTGCTGCTGAATACCAATAGCGGGATCTTTTTTGAGTTCGTTCCTGCGTCGGAGATCTTTTCGGAGAATCCCACCCGTCTGCGTTTGCAGGATGTGCAGACAGGGGAGAATTATGCCATGATCATTAGCAGTAATGCAGGACTCTGGGGATATAACCTGGGGGATATGGTCCGGTTTGTAAGCACCGAACCTTACCGGCTGGTGGTTAGTGGAAGGATCAATCATTTTATATCCGCCTTTGGCGAGCACGTGATAGGCGAGGAAGTGGAATACGCCCTTTTGAAGGCTGCTGCCGAAGAAGGCATACAGATCACGGAATTTACCGTTGCGCCCATGATCAGCAAGGGAGAAGGAAAAAGCTACCATGAATGGTTTATCGAATTTGATAACGAACCGGATAATATGGCGTTTTTTGCGGAAAAAGTGGACAATTACCTCCGTGCAAAAAATGTATACTATGATGATCTTGTAGGCGGAAATATCCTTGAGCGTTTACAGGTAAGAACCATCCGGAAGAATGGGTTTATAGACTATATGCGCTCTATCGGCAAGTTGGGCGGGCAGAATAAAGTGGCGAGGTTGAGTAATGACAGGGTGATTGCAGAGGGATTGCAGGAATTTGTTTAAGTTGAGCATCAATAACTAAGGAATGACGAAAAAGCGTATCGCGATATTTGGTTCAACAGGGTCTATCGGAACACAGGCGCTTGATGTGATCGCGGCCAATCCCGATCTGTTTACAGCAGAGGTACTTACGGCCCAGACGAACGATGCGTTGCTGATCAAACAGGCGCTCCAGTTCAACCCGGCTACCGTGGTGATCGGCGACGACCGGAAATACCTGATCGTAAAAGAGGCGCTGGCAAAAACCGATATCAAGGTATTCTGTGGCGAAAGGGCCCTGGAAGAGGTAGCCGAACAGGACAGCTATGATATGATGCTGGCAGCGATTGTGGGTTATGCCGGTTTAAAACCCACACTGCGGGCCATTGAGCTGGGCAAACCCATCGCCCTGGCTAATAAAGAGACGCTGGTGGTAGCCGGTGATATCATTATGCGCAAGGCGATGGAAAAACGCATACCGGTGATCCCGGTGGACAGCGAACATTCCGCTATTTTCCAGTGCCTGGTAGGAGAGGGAAGGAATAAGATAGAAAAGATCATCCTTACAGCCAGTGGGGGCCCCTTCCTTGGGAAAAAGCCTAATTTCCTGGTAAATGTAAAAAAAGACCATGCGTTACAGCACCCCAACTGGAGCATGGGAGCCAAGATCACGATCGATTCGGCCACATTAATGAATAAAGGACTGGAAATGATCGAGGCCAAATGGCTGTTCAATCTTTCCTATGACCAGATCCAGGTAATGGTGCATCCGCAGAGTATCATCCATAGCATGGTGCAGTTCGAGGATGGCAGCCTGAAGGCGCAGATGGGCTTACCGGATATGAAGCTACCCATACAATATGCGATGGCTTTTCCGCAAAGGATCCCTAACCAGTTTCCGCGGTACGATTTTAAGAAACCCAATATCCTGAGTTTCGAAGAGCCTGATACCAAAACCTTCCGTAACCTCGCGCTGGCCATGGAAGCGATGCGCCAGGGGGGCAATATGCCGTGTATACTGAACGCAGCAAACGAAATAGCCGTTTACGCATTTCTTAAGAACCGGATCGGGTTCCTGGATATGACCGAAGTGGTGGAACAGACCATGGCAAAGATCACTTATATCGAAAAACCCGGATTGGAAGAGTATTTTGAAACCGACGGGGAGGCCCGTAACTTCGCGGCCTCTTTGATACATATGTGAGGGTGGTAGGAATTAGGCGTAAGGCATAAGGCGTAAGGGGTGGGATTATCGGGAGATATTATTTTTGAAAAAATTAAAACTTCGACATTCGACATTTTGTGTTCGACATTCGATATTCTTTCTAGCGTATGACTTTATTAGCAATTGACTGGAGCAGCATAGGTGTAAAAGCGGGGCAATTCGTTTTATCCTTTTCAATTTTGGTGGTTCTGCATGAGATGGGGCATTTTTTTCCTGCGCGCTGGTTTAAGTGCCGGGTAGAAAAATTCTATCTCTTCTTTAACCCATGGTTCAGCCTCTGGAAGAAAAAGATCGGCGATACTGAATACGGTATCGGCTGGGTTCCCTTCGGTGGCTTTGTGAAGATCTCGGGGATGATTGATGAGAGCATGGACAAAGAGCAGCTAAACCTCCCGCCGCAACCCTGGGAGTTCCGGTCCAAGCCGGCCTGGCAAAGACTGATCATCATGCTCGGCGGTGTGGTTGTAAATGTATTGCTGGCCATTGTCATTTTTATTGGCATTACCTGGGTATGGGGAGAAGAGAACCTGCCGGTGAAGAACCTCAAATATGGTGTGTATGCCGATTCGCTCGGTAAGAGCATGGGTATACAGGATGGTGATAATATCGTGGCCCTCGATGGCAAGCCTATCGAATATTTCGGCACACTGGAGTCGGATATTGTATTGAAAGAGATCAAAAAGTTAACGGTTGTAAGAAACGGCGACAGTATACAGTTGGCCATCCCGGAAGGCTTCAGCAAAAAGATCGTCAAGAACAGGAAATTCACAGGACTTGTTTACCCCCGTTACCCCGTAATTGTTGATTCGGTAGCGAAAACC
>JANXRX010000223.1 GCA_025352905.1 Bacteroidota bacterium
TTCATATAAAGAAACAGGGATCAGGTCTTTGAATACCATTGGCCGGTAAGCCTGCGACCATCCCCCATATACCTGGATATTGTCTTTTACCTTGTAGGTAAATCCTGCCGCATATAAAGGAAAGTGATGGCTGATGGAAAGAGGGATCTGGTTATCGGGATAGTAAGTGATTACCCCACTCATTTTTGTTTCACCACTTTCCAGCCTTGCCCCTGCATTGATTGACAACTCCCGTGTTATCTGTAACACATTCTCTGCGAACAGTGCAATATTCTGTGTTTTAAAATGAACATCCCTTCCCCATCCGGGTGTTACGAGACTCAGGTCAAAATCTGATCCCGTGGTTCCTTTCCCAAGCTGTGTGCGGTGAAGGTCATTGTTCATATACTGGATGCCGGCGGCGAGTGTACTTAGCTGTTTGCCTGTATGATACTGCTGAAGTATACGCAGTTCACTTGTATAACTGTTAAACTGATCTATATCCACCTGCCTGTTATTGTACTGAAGGGTAGCGGGGTTGATCGTATCTGCAATCGTTGCCAGCTTATCGAAGAGTACACTATTCCGTTTACCAAGAACGGCCGATGATACCAACTGCATACGGGTAAGCGACCCCAACTGCCAGTTGGCGGTAACAGACGGAACATTGATATCCGGGTTAAAATAACTCCTTGTGCGTGTGGCCTGCCTGGGATCAGCAGTAAACTCCGCGTCTGTTAATGGTCCGGGCAGGCGGTAGGTATAGGTAGACCTGGCCCATTCCAATCTTACAGAGAAGCGATCACTGGGTTCATAACTAAGTACAACAGATTCCGCTTCCGAAGAAGTATGTTCAAACTTCCTGTACCCATCCTTTGATTTTTTGGTAACGTAAGCATAGTATTTAAACTTACCCAATCTGCCCCCAATAGCCATATAATTACTTAACAGGTTATACGATCCTGTTGTATTAATGGTTTCGAAGGCAATAGGTCTTGTGGTATCCGCCTGTTTGCTCACATAATTAAGCATTCCGCCAAACTGTGCGCCATATTGTAAAGACCCTGTACCACGCACGAGTTCGATATGATCGAGGCTTTCAAAAGGCATGCTGTAGTGGCTTGCCGGGTAACCATACATGTCAGAATTGGTGATGATGCCGTCTTTCCGGATATTATACTCCCAGCCCCTGTGCGGGTCGAGCCCGCGGGTGGCTATATTTACCTGGTTACCTGAGCCATCCATATCATATACAAAAACACCCGGAACCTTTGCAAACACCTGCCTGGCCACTTTATTAGTGATATCGGCGTCGGTTTGCTGAAGATTGATGGTCTCCGTTTTCTTTGAAGCATGAATATATGTGCCCTGTACTTCGGGCAGGTACGATCTTTTGCCCGAAGAGATGTATGCATTTACGATTACACTATCAAGCACCCGTGTGGCAGTTATCGTATCCTTACTCATTGCCTGTGCCGCCGCTTCCGTGATGCAGGCGGCCGACAGGATAAACACCATTATTTTTCTTACGCACATTGTCAACCATGTTAACGATTCTTTTAATTAATTACCCGCTCCATCCGCATTCCCCCTTGCTACCGCATACGCGCCCACTTTCTGGCCTGTTGTCAGTCCCATAGAGCAATCACTCCTGTAGTGAATGCCTCCGTATAACCTCGACAGGGAGGCTTCGTTGGCCATGTCGGCATAAGCTTGCGCCCTTTCCGGTATAATGTACCCAAGAATGGTTGCGGCCGCACCACTGAATGTAGAGTGGCCCGATATATAAGAAGGAAAATTAGGAATACCCGTTAATGTTTTAATAGCCGCGTTCATCTGCGTTGGCCGCGGATTGAAATAATAATATTTCGTGTTCCAGCAAACAATAGCGGCATCCATCATCGACATATTCAGCAGCGCCATGTTGCGCGCCCATCTAACTTCACTAAAATTCTTTGCGATAAAGTCTTCGGCAGCAATTGCATCCCAGTGTCCGGGTGGCGTATAGGTGGCAACGCCATCGGCCCAGAATTGAACGATACGTGTTTTTTCGCGCGTTTGGTTTTTAATATTATCATACACTTCGTCCATTTCTGTTTTCATTTGCGCACTGCCCGTCAATGGTGGTGCAACCGGGCGTAGGGTAGCTGTAATGGTTGGATCAAACAGGAAGGGAGTAACATTTCCAAACAAAGGCAACATCGGCGGACGGTGTGGCGATTCAAGACTGATCCATGGTGTTTCGCCCTTGGCCGTTGTAACGGTTTCAAAATTTGTCCAGTCGGTTTGTGTACCTGCGGCCGCGCCTGCTTTATCCGCACGCGCGCGGGTAGTGAATTTTTGGGCTACCAGTCTTCCCAATGCTTCACCAGCATCCATATCGCTGCGGGTTGCGGCGCCTGAAGTGATCTTTGCCAGTTTTTCTTCATCCGCTTTTTCCTGTATAAAAGCTATTTCGCCCGGGAAAAGCAGTTTCATCATTTCTGCAGTAACGCCACTCACAACCGCATCTTCTGAAGGATAAGAAGGCAGATCGGTGGGCGTTACACGTGGGATGATCGTTGCATCGGTTTTATATGGAGCGGGACGGGTATATAACCTTTTGTAATACCAGGCTGCCACCAGTGCATCGTACTGCGCGCTGCACTTACATAAGCATAGGCGCGTGCCGCATAGGGTGGGTTGGCAAAAGGAAATAATGGATAAGCAAACGGATTGTTCGCATTCGGAAACGGATACGTGCCGTCTGCATTCTGGTAAGGTGGCAGGTTATACTTAGCCACCAGTTGACGCAATAATTCATTCCAGCGTAAAGTACTTCCCGCGTTCCAGTAGCTGATCTTTGTTTGCTGATCGGGTGTTATGGCGTTCTGCAATGCCTTGATCTCATTCAATTCCGCAATATACGCAGTTGAAGTTACCGCTGTAGGGGCCGCTACCGGGAAATCTGTAGGGCCTGCCAGCAATATGGTTTTCCAGTCGCCTGCATTAATATCCGTTTTGGCTGGCGCTAAGGGTGCAAGTACATCCGTTCTTCCATTGATACCTTTGGCACAGGAAAAAAGCAACACGATAAACCCGGCAGCTATGATGTGTATATATCTGATCTTATTTTTCATGGTCATGCTTTTTTTAAGGTTTTTGAAGCTTTGTGTTTAGCTGAAAAATCAATGACATAAAATATACCTCCGTTCAAAGAACTTGACTGCCCTACATTCTGGCCTGCAATGGTCATATCCCCACCTCCGATCAGTGACAGCCCATTGATTGCTTTCAGGCTATACTTGATATTAACACCAAGTGTTGAAGAATTCATACGGTTACTTGGAAAAGGCATGTTATTGCGTGTAATATCAAATCCACCGAGGGTGGTCCACCTGGTAAAGATCCCTTCTACTATCAGCCGGTCGGTACGCCGGTACCCTGCCCGAATGCTATATTGGTTTGCATCCGGCATTTCAACCTCATTGGTAAGATGCAGTGTTGTTGTATAATAAGAGGTCCTGTCGATCGTAATATTTTTTCTGAATACATACGTACCGGATACGGTTGCAAATAAACTGCCTACCTGGTAATCGGCCATTGCGCGCAGCGAAAGGGTTTTACTTTGCAACCCGATAGACAAAGGCAGGTAGTCTGCGATATAGTTTGTTAACGGTGTTGAAACACCGCCAATACCATACAGCGATAAAGTTCCAGGCCCTACCTTTTTTTCAAAAGGCATCCATTTAGCCCATACAGAAAGATCCTGTATTCCCTTCTGGCCATGTAAGGTTCCCGCAGAAGCCTGCGTTTCAACATAAGGTACGCTGAAAAGAAGGTTCACCCTGCTGGTGAGGCCGTAGTTACCCATCACGCTATACATTTGTGTGGAAACGATGCCCAGGTTATCATTGGTCCTTTTCAAGGTACCTTCCCAGTAATCGGTCCAGTGACTGCCGCTATACATGGGGCCTACGCAAAAGTTATTTTTCGCCATCATAATGGCATCCGCATCCGTCTGTGCGTTTGCGGTAGCGTGGATAAACGTTATCAGGCATAACGCCATTATCCGTTTCAAAAATTTTGGTAAATTTCTCATTAGTTTTGGTTAAGCGGTAAAAACTGATTGATCTATTAAAACCTGAACGACATGCCGATGTTTACAGCATAATCTGCAAAAGCCGCATCGCCCTGTGTATATTTCCCGGTCAGGTCCGTGCTTATTTTATCCGGCATGCTTTGCATCCTGTTACGGGTGATGGCGATCGGAACAAAAGCATATACGTTTAGTTTTTTGAAGGCATACGTAACACCGGGTTCGCCGGAAATGATATAACCGGGTCTCCTGAAACCATTGCTTCCTCCGACCAGGTCATGAACAGGTAAACACTCATTGCGCAGGCCTGCAGAAATAGTGAATTTGCTGATCATACAATTCACACCGCCTCTTAACATTAACTGATCGGGCACACTCATTACATCACTGGTATTGGCAATCGCAGAAGCCGAAGGCGTACCGCCGCGGGCAGTAGACGTTCCGTTCTGTTCTCTTGGGCTGATCAGGTAGTAAAAATTACCATACAGGCTGATCGTACGGTTGATATTGAAGAAGGCATTTACCTCGGTGGTAAAGCCCGTACCGCCATCGCCCAACTGGATCGACTGATCTACAGGCCCCATTACTGTTACCCCGGCTGTGTTTGTATAAAAGCGATCCTGGTATTTATAATCACCTGTGGCGAGTTTGATACCGAGACCCACCTGAACATTACCCCTGCGGTTCTTAACAGGATCGAGGATCCAGTCATATACCGAAAAACGAACATCCCCTAATCCAAATGCAGCGGTGGTATGCCTTTCTTTGCCACCATGTTCATATAAAGAAGAACGGGTGTTTGATATAATAGGCATATCAAATGCAACCGACCAACGGTTATTCAGGATACGTGTGATTGCAAGATCAAGGGTATATGCATGATTGATTACCTGTGTACCCTGGTCGGTACGCTGGGTCTGTTCCACTTCGCCCACAAAATGTCTGAAAGAATTAAAGTAGCGGTTATTGGCATTGAATAGCCATTTACTGGTGGTTGTATCTGAATGGTCCATAGTACACATACCACCAGTACTACGAATGGCCACGCATCCCTGCGCGCCTGCATTCATAGAAATGATACATGTTGCGATGAGTATTAATAAAAAGCTTTTCATATAAATATTTTGGGCAAGCGTTATCTAATATTTGGTTGCTGAAGAACATTACTTCTTCATTTTTAAACGGCCGACCACTAACTGGCCAACTCTTTTACCGAGTTCTGTACTGATGATACAGGAATTGTGAAAATGGAGTCCCCCATAAAAACGGGCCCAGTTATTTTCGAGTGCAGCAGCGCGGAAGGATGGGTATGATCGGTTTTTGATGCCAAATTCCATTTCGGTGGAATCGGTATATGCAAAATTATCGCCAAACACACTGGTCAACGCTTCAGCGGCTGAGGAAGAAATAGTTGAATGTCCGCAGGTGTATTCCGGGAATGCAGGCGTTTGCAGGTACGGGCGCCAGTTCATATCAATGTATTTATTGATCACCGTTTCGGGCCGCACCGTATTGTATTTGTATTTTACTGCCCAGCATTGGATAAAGGCATCAAACAAAGCGATGCTTGTTTTTGCAAAAGCAAATACGGTTGTCGGGTAATCGGCATTCGCTTTTTTTGCAGCGATCCCGATCACGCTCATCCAATGCCCTGATGGAGAGAATTTTTTACTGCCGAACATGACATGCCCCGTCACATTCATCTTGAACGGATTATCATCCCAGAAATCTGCAATATGTTTTTGTTCGGTTGATAAACTGTCAACCGCATTTTTGATAGACATTACTTCATGGTAATACTTACTGTTCTTATCCGTAATATTATAATCCGGTGGTGGTGGCGCGGGTATACATTCTGCACTGTCAAGTACGATTGTGCGGATCTCTTTCCAATGCGGTTCTGCAGCTGATCCATATAAAGGTGGTGTAGGCACCCAGCGACCAGGGATATCTTTCACCGTATATTTTTCAGCGCCCCTTGTTTCAAGGTAATTATCTTTTTTACTCCAGCGGATGATTGAAACCGACACGCTATCTGCCAATAGCTGTGAGGCTTTTTCTACATCACCGGGTAACCCTTTATCACGCGCTACCTGAAGGATACTGTCTTTGTATGACTGCATACTTCCTTCAGGGAAAGTGACTGCCTCGCCTACTTTTATATATGCCAGTAAAGCAGCCAGTTCAAAATCAGCGTCTTTGGTAATCGGGGGAACGGATATCTTTTTCAATCCGTGTACCTGGCCAACCAGCGACTGGTATTGGCCG
>JANXRX010000240.1 GCA_025352905.1 Bacteroidota bacterium
TTTTCGCGGATAGAGCAGGTATTGAGAAAGATAAGATCCGCCTCCTCAGGGTTTCGCGTGGCGCCAAAGCCTTCTTTATTAAGAATGGAAGCGATCACCTCGCTATCCGCAAAATTCATCGCACACCCGTAACTCTCTATATAGAACCTTTTTTGAAAGCTTACACCATTGCCTGTAATCGGTTCATAGGCTTCGCCCTGGCGGTTCTCGTCGTGCAGCTTGCCTGTTAGTTCCAATAATTCCATCCGTTCACCGATTTAAGGTTACAAAAATACTAAAATGAATCGGTTAATGCCAGATTGGCAGCGTTACTTTCGGAAAACTTAAACATATCCATTAGTTTTGCGAGCAAATTTTCACCTTCATGAAGAAACTGGCTGTCCTGATCGTTGCTTTATTCGGCTATTACCTCACTAACGGTCAGGATATCGTGGTAAACAAGCTGAGAAGCGAAACTTCCCGAACCATCAAAAAAGAGTCGGATACTACGCGCTGGAACTGGAAAAGGGGGGGATTGATGAGTTTTAACCTGGCCCAGGGTTCGCTCAGTAACTGGGCGGCAGGAGGTGATAATTTCTCTCTTACCGTAAACGCCTATTTTAATTATTTTATTTTTTACCGGAAAGACCGGCAAAGCTGGGATAATAACATGGATGTGAACCTCGGCTATGTACAAGCTACCAGCCTGGGTAGCAGGAAGAATGATGACAGGTTTGATTACCTGAGCAAATATGGATACAAGATCGATACCCTGGGTAAATGGTACCTGTCGGGGCTTTTTAATTTCCGTTCACAGTTCTTTGACGGCTATACTTTTTCGGGCCCTGTGGGTGATTTTTCCTCTTCGTTTTTATCCCCTGCCTATATTATTCTTTCGGCTGGTTTCGATTACAAACCCACCGATAAATTTTCCTTGTTCATTTCACCGCTTACCTCCCGTTCCACGTTCGTTACTAATAATGTGCTGGCGCAGAAAGGGGTGTATGGCATCCCGGTAGGTGAGCATTCGATCAACGAAATAGGGGCTTTTGCTACTATCAATTATAGTAATCTGATCGCTAAGAACGTTACCTATAAAGGCAGGCTCGACCTGTTCTCCAATTATGAGGGCAACCCCCAGAACGTGGATCTTTTTATGACCAACCTCTTCTCTTTTAAGATCAATAAATACTTTTCGGCCACCTATAGCCTGGATATGATCTATGATGATAATATCCGCCTCTTCGGCGCCAACCATACTTCCCCGGGTTTACAGACCAAAAGCCTGATAGGTATCGGCTTTCTGAAGCCTTTGAATATGATCAGGAAGTAACTTTTAAAAGATGCTTGATCCTGTTTGCCTTGAAAGTAAGATCCTGGTAATCTTTGTGCAGTATGGTCACATGACCCATTTTTCTGCCAGGTTTGGTTAGTGTTTTACCATAGAGGTGTACAAAAACGTTATCCATCTGTAACACTTCAGCCAACCCGTTATATACAGCCGCACCGGTATGGCCCTCTGCACCGATAATATTCACGATGGCGGATGGCAGGATAGGGTCGGGATTGCCGAGCGGGTAACCGAGTATAATACGCAGTAACATATCGTACTGGCTCGAATAATTGGCTTCAATGGTATGATGGCCGCTGTTATGCACGCGTGGCGCTGTTTCATTCACCCATACTTCATCCTGCTGGTCGATAAACAATTCGATCGCGAACAGGCCCGGGCTTTTTAATGCCTGTACTAATTTTATAGCAATGGCCTCCGCTTTCCAGGCAGTTTTTTCGGGCAGTATGGCCGGGCTCAACTGGTAATCCAGCAGGTTGAGCAGCGGATCAACCACCATTTCGGCCGGCGGATAAATGACTATCTCTCCCGTATCACTCATCGCCACGATCAGGGCGATCTCTTTTTTAATATCTACTTTTTTTTCGAGCACCGATGGTGCATCAAAACCTTTGCTGAGATCATGGCTGTTCTCCAGCACCTGTACACCTTTTCCATCATATCCTCCCTGCCCGATCTTATGTACTGCCGGGAGAAAATGAACCTGCCGGGCAAGATCAGCCGCATTTTCGGTGATCACAAAATCGGGTGTAGGGATCTCGTGGCTGCGGTAAAACGCTTTCTGCGTTACTTTGTTTTTGATGATCCGGATAGCCGATGGCTTAGGGTATACTTTTACCCCTTCGCTTTCCAGTTTCTCAAGCGCATCCACATTAACCGATTCTATCTCGATAGTGATGGCATCGAGCCCTTTGCCGAACTGGTATACCGTATCAAAATCAGTGATATCGCCTTTAACAAAATGATGGCAGAGATGTGCCGCAGGGCAATGTTCATCATTTTCCAGCACCCAGGTCTCCATTATATAATTAGCGCCCGCCTGTAACAGCATTCTGCCCAACTGACCACCTCCAAGGATGCCTATTTTCATAGAAACGAAGATAGGAAGCAGTTTGGAGTTGGGAGTTATTTTTCAACCCCAAACTCCAAACCCCAAACCACAAACTATTTTGTAGTTTTGTACCGTGATCCCCGATTATCCCCATAAACTGTTTGGCGACAAACGCTTTTGTTACTGCCTGCTGATGGAAGCGCTGGCCATGTGTAGTCCTTCATGCTAAGCATGCGGTAAGTCAATCTTTTTTATTCAATTTCTCAATTCAGTTTATGGAAACCATCATTCAAAATACGCCTGTACGCAATGAACAGACAGATTTTCTTCCTTTGGAGGGAACCGACCATGTAGAATTTTATGTAGGTAATGCGAAACAAGCCGCTCATTTTTATAAGACCGCTTTTGGTTTCCAGGGGCTTGCGTATGCGGGGCCGGAAACAGGTTGTAAGGACAAAGCGAGTTATGTGGTAAGACAGAACAAACTGACTTTTGTTTTTACAACACCGGTGAGAAGTCATAACCCGATCGCCGATCATATTTACAAACATGGCGATGGCGTTAAAGTGTTGGCCCTGAAAGTAGACGATGCAAAAGATGCCTGGCTGCAAACTACCCGGCGCGGCGCTAAAAGCTATCTTGAGCCGGTAACACACAAGGATGATGCGGGAGAAGTGGTATTAAGCGGTATTCATATCTATGGCGACACCGTTCACCTCTTTGTCGAAAGAAAAAATTATAAAGGCGTGTTCATGCCCGGCTACCGCAAGTGGGAAAGCGTGTATAACCCTCCGGAAACAGGCTTGTTATATGTAGACCATTGTGTTGGCAATGTTGGCTGGAACCAGATGGATCCCTGGGTAATGTTTTACCAGGACGTGATGGGCTTCCGGAACATCCTCAGTTTTGATGACAATGATATCTCTACAGAATATTCTGCGCTGATGAGTAAGGTGATGAGCAATGGCAATGGTTTTGTCAAGTTCCCGATCAATGAACCGGCGGAAGGAAAAAAGAAATCGCAGATAGAGGAATACCTGGATTATTATGATGGAGAAGGTTGCCAGCACGTAGCGCTCGCCACTGCCGATATTGTAAAAACCGTAACAGAACTGCAAAGCCGGGGAATAGAGTTTTTAAAAGTGCCGACTTCGTATTATGATGACCTGTTAGACAGGGTAGGACATATTGATGAGGACCTGGAACCATTGAAAGAAATGGGGATCCTTGTAGACAGGGATGAGGAAGGCTATTTATTGCAGATCTTTACCAAACCTGTTGAAGACAGGCCAACCCTGTTCTTCGAGATCATCCAGCGCAAAGGCGCGAAAAGTTTTGGCAAGGGAAATTTTAAAGCGCTTTTCGAAGCCATTGAAAGAGAGCAGGAGGAACGCGGTAATTTATAGAACGATATTGCTTATTTTTAAGGAATGAAATCTCTGTTTAGGCTGCTTATAGGCTGTTGTTTTGCGGGTTATCTTCCTGCACAAACTTCTATGATCAACAGCCTCGCGCTCTCATCGAAAGAGATGGTTAAGGAATTGCAGCAGAAAGAAGATTCTTTAAAAAAGCAATTTGCAGAAAAACACCTGGTCTGGCCCGCTAAACAGATCTATATCAGGAGTTTTAAATACGACAGTCAGCTCGAAGTATGGGTACGCGATGAAAAGAACGGCTCTTTTCAACTCTTTAAAACCTATAAGATCTGTACCCTTTCCGGTTCTCTTGGCCCCAAAAGGATCGACGGCGATTACCAGGTGCCTGAAGGCTTTTATTATATCAATGAATTCAGACCCAAAAGCGAGTTCCATATGGCGCTTGGGATCAATTATCCCAATGCATCCGACCTGTTACTGAGCGATTCTCTAAGACCGGGTAATGGCATCTTTATTCATGGGAGTTGTGTAACCACCGGGTGCATACCTATCCAGAACGACCAGATAGAAGAACTGTACCTGCTGGCTTCCAATGCACATAATTACGGGCAGGATTTTATCCCGGTACATATTTTCCCGATCAGGTACCACAAAACAAAAAGCGAGGAATACCTCTCAAAGAACCGGAAAGACGATTTTGAATACCTCGGGTTCTCTTCAAGATTAAAAGAGGTGTTTGATTATTTTGAACAACACAGGAAGCTGCCGCTTATCTCTATTAACAAAAAAGGCGAGTACGTGATGCTTTAAAATCAATAATACACTATCTGCAACGTATCCTTGGTTTCCTGCACAAGTACTTTGTTTTTTCCTTCACACAGCCTGTTTACGATCTCTTCTGTATAATGACGGATGGTTAACAGGCTGAGTTGTTTTTCGACCTGTACATCAAAAATATTGCTGGCAGTAGCGGCGAGCATGCCGATCTTTTCGGGGTGGTCGTCTAAACACACCTGCAGGCCTATGGCGCCCGTCTGTATAAGGTTGGGCCGCACTTTATGGAGACTGAACAATTCATATAAACTTCGCATCGGTTCATCTCCCACAAACGAAAAATCACGGCTGTGCAGGTGCAGGATCACCTGGTTGTTCTTGATGATGATGATCGGGGGCAGGTGTTTGTCGTTCCTGGTATGAATAAGTGTGCCGGGAAGTGATGGGTCTAAAAAGCATTTAACCAATAAAGGGATTTGTTTGTTCTGTAAAGGCTTGATGGTTTTGGGATGGATCACCTGCGCACCGTAAAAAGCCATTTCGATCACTTCCGTATAACTCAGTTCGCTGATCAGTTGTGCGTCAGGAAATAAACGTGGGTCGGCATTCATCACACCTTCCACATCTTTCCAGATACTCAGGCTTTCCGCATCCAGTATATTGGCAAATACGGCTGCTGTATAATCGCTTCCTTCACGCCCAAGCGTAGTACTCTCATTGTCTTCAGTGGCGCCGATGAAACCCTGGGTGAGGAATATAGATGATGGATGACTGATGACTGATGACAGTTTTTGAAGGATCCTGGCAGAACTTATTTCCCAATCAATACCGGCGTCACGGAAATTATTATCCGTTCGCAGCAGGTCGCGCACATCGAGCCACTCATTGGGGATACCAGTTTCTGTGAGATAGCTGCTAACGATACAGGTACTCAGCAATTCCCCGATACAAACAACCTGGTCGTAATAATAATCAAACTCCCGAACGGGTTTATCATGCAGCAGCCATTCCACTTCTGTGAAAAGATCGGTCAGCCGCGCAAGACATTCATTGAACCGGGTAACAAGCAGATATTTAGAAGTGGTAAGGTGCTGGTTTTTGATCTGTTCAAAAAGCGCTAACGCTTCTTCTTTTCTGCCAGCATGAAAAGCGGCCACTACTTTTTCCAGGGCATTGGTTGTTTTGCCCATAGCCGAGATAATGATCACCAATGGCTGCCCGGTATTTTGGGTAACGATAGAAGCCAGGTTCCTGATCCGTTCCACACTGTTAACACTGGCCCCTCCGAATTTGAATACTTTCATTGCTGTTTTTAATGTGTATTGGGCACAAAGATAAGTGGGAGTTGGGTAATTGGGTAAGTAGTATCTTTATCAAAATCCCTGCTTACCATGAGTGTCAATAGAAATATTTTAACCTTAGACGAATTCACCCTTACCCAGCTGCGCCAGTTTCCTACTGCAACGGGCGAATTAAGCAGGCTGCTGCGCGATATGGCGCTTGCCGCTAAACGGGTAAACGTGGAAGTGAATAAAGCCGGCCTCGTAGATATACTGGGCGATGCGGGTAGTGTGAATGTACAGGGCGAGGATGTAAAAAAACTCGACATTTTTGCCAATAACCAGTTTATGGGCGTACTGAAACACGGCATCAGTTGTGCCGGCATTGGGAGCGAGGAAATGGATGATTTTGTTGTGTTTGATGATGAGGTGAGCAATAACAGCAAATACGTAGTGCTCTTCGACCCCCTGGATGGCAGCGGCAATATCGATGTGAACGTATCTATCGGCACTATTTTCAGTGTTTTTAAACGGGTAAGTGAATTGGGGAAGCCCTGTACCAAAGAAGATTTTTTACAACAGGGCAACAAACAGGTGGCAGCCGGTTATGTAGTATATGGATCAAGCACCATGCTGGTGTATGCAACCCGCCGGGGTGTGAATGGATTCACACTGGATCCTTCTATTGGTGAGTTTTCATTAAGCCACCCCAATATCAAATGCCCCGAGATCGGTAAATTTTATTCTGTTAATCACGGTAACTTCTTTCAGTACGAAGAAAGCACCCGCAAATATATCGATGCCTGTCAGCGCAAGACAAAAGAGAATGGCGGCCCTTATACACAGCGGTATATCGGCAGCATGGTAGCAGATGTGCACCGTAACCTGATCAAAGGGGGTATTTTTATGTACCCGGCCACAACGGATAAACCCAAAGGAAAACTGCGCTTATTATATGAGGCCAATCCCTTTGCATTTATTGTGGAAGTGGCGGGGGGCAGGGCTACCAATGGCCATCAGCGGATCCTGGATGTACAGCCTGTAGCCCTGCACCAGCGCACGGCATTATTTATCGGCAGCAAACAAATGATGGAAGAATTCGAGACCTATGCGCAAAAAAAATAACTGTATGAAAAGAATGATCTGTTCTGTGTTCCTGCTGATGAGTATCTGTTCCGCATGTTTTGCGCAGCAAAAGATGGACCCCCGGGGAATGAACTATATCTATAATCCCAAGCCCAACAGTATCCTGTACCATGATACCCTGTTCAGGGGAAGCAGCCAGTTTCAGCAATTATTTTATCGCCAGGGCAACCCGGCATTGATCCGGCTGTATGAAAAACACCAGTCGAACAAGATCGCCGGCCAGGTACTGGGTGTTGCCGGAAGCATCGCTACGCTGTTCGGGATCAGTATGGTATCTTCGGGAAGCCAGAATAAAGGAGCAGGCTGGGCCCTCATCGGGGGCGGTTTTGCAGTTACTTTAACAGGTGGCTATCTCACGATAATGGGGCAACAGAACTTGCAGATGGCGGTCGCTTTATTTAACCAGCAAAACCGCGGCACCGCATTGGGCATAGGGATTGGAGATAAACAGACTGGGTTAGTGTATCGGTTTTAAAAGCACTAAATTCTAATATCTAAATTCTAATATCTAAATTCTAATATCTAAATTCTAAAAAGAGATTGTAATGAATAAAACCATCATCCAGGTAAAAGACCTGCATAAGAAATATGGTGAATTTGAAGCGGTGAAGGGTATCAGTTTTGACGTGCTGGAAGGAGAGATCTTTGGTTTATTAGGACCGAACGGCGCCGGTAAATCAACTACGCTCGAGATTATTGAAACCTTACGTGAAAAAACAAGTGGCGAGGTTTGGGTAGACGGATTGAACCTGGAAGAATCGCCGAATGAGATCAAGAAGATTATTGGTGTTCAGTTACAAACCTCCGGTTTTTATCCCAGTCTCACATTAACAGAACTGATCATCCTGTTTGCAGGGTTGTATAATGAAGAAGTAGACCCGATGTCTTTATTAGACAAAGTAAACCTGCGGGATAAAGCCAAAGCCAAATTCAAAGAACTGAGTGGTGGACAGAAACAGCGGTTCTCCATCGCCACCACGCTGATCAATAAACCCAAGATCATTTTCCTGGATGAACCAACTACAGGTCTCGATCCGCAGGCAAGAAGAAACCTGTGGGACCTGATCCGCGATATCCGTGCCCATGGTACCACCGTGATCATTACCACGCATTATATGGATGAGGCAGAAGTGTTGTGCGACAGGGTAGCGATCATCGACAGCGGAAAGATCATTGCCTTAAACACGCCCGATAAGTTGATAGATGAATTGGTGGCCACGGGATTTGAAAAACCGAAAGAAGTGAAGCAGGCCAATCTTGAAGATGTATTTATTAATATTACAGGGCATACGCTGCGGGAAGAATAAGGTTGTTGGTCATAAGAACGGAAAAATTGTTGTTGGTCATAAGACCAACAACGGCAAAACAACGGCAGCAAAAACATACATATGACAACTAATTTAAGTTATCCCATCGGCAAATACGAGCCACAACCATTTTCCCAAACCCAAAAAGAAAAATGGCTGACAGATATTCGTTTTCTTCCGGAAGAATTAGAACGCTCGTTCCTGAATTTAGATGCGGCACAATTACATACGCCGTACCGGGAGGGAGGATGGACGGTACAGCAATTGATACACCATGTGGCGGATAGTCATATGAACGCCTATACGCGTTTTAAACTCGGACTAACAGAAAACAACCCCACGATAAAACCCTATGAAGAAAAAGAGTGGGCGCTGCTTGCCGACAATGAATTGATACCGATAAATGTTTCCATCACACTGTTACACGCCCTGCACCAGCGCTGGTATGCTGCAATTAAAGGGCTTGGCGATGCGGACTGGGAGCGTGTAGTTGTTCACCCGGAACATGGCAGGCAAATGAGCTTGTGGTTTTTACTGGGACTCTATGCCTGGCATGGGAAACACCACACAAGACATATTACTTCACTGCGTGAAAGAGAGGGCTGGTAATGGACGAAATAAACCGGAACCTGCGATGGAAGACCCTGTCTTCAAAATATGTTTTTGAAGACAGGTGGTTTAAGGCAAGAGCCGACAGCTGCGAATTTCCCGACGGCAGGATCATAGACCCTTATTATGTAATTGAGTTACCGGATTGGTGCAATACGATCGTGGTAACCAAAGAAGAAAAGATCATCCTTGTTCGCCAGTACCGGTATGCGGCCGACCAGACTACTTTTGAATTACCGGGGGGAGTGATCGAAAAAGGAGAAACGCCGATTGATGCGGCAAAACGGGAAATGGAAGAAGAAACAGGATATACTTCTACGGATATTGAATTGCTTTTACAGGTATCGCCCAACCCGGCGATCAATAATAACACTGCTTATTTTTTTCTGGCAAGAAATGCTTTACCCACCGCCACTAAAAGCTTTGATCCATTTGAGGATCTGGATACATTTTCTTTTTCAAAAGAAGAGATCTGGCAACTGCTGCGCGATAACAAAATACAACATGGTGTTCAGGTAGGGCCCTTATATGCAGCTTTGGTAAAATTGGGATGGTTACAGTTTATATAACTTTGGCGCTACAGGTTTACTTCTCCTACCAAAAATACGCTTCCACAAACCAAAATAAGGTCATCGGCATGTGCGTGGCTCAGTGCTTCATTCAGCGCTGTATTCACGTCTGTAAATGTTTTGCCCTGTAATTGATGTGCGGCCGCTTTCTCCTGCAGGCTTTCGGCGTCTAATGCACGCGGGATCCCGGCACGGGTAAAATAATAGGTTGCCTGTTGCGGAAGCAGGGATAATACACTGTCGATCTCTTTGTCCTTTACCATCCCCAGTATGATATGCAGGTGATGATGATCCGTGAGTTCCAGTTGTTTTACTACCTGGGTGATCCCGTCTATATTATGCGCCACATCCAGGATTACCGCAGGCTGTTGCTGAATGATCTCCCAGCGTCCATGGAGGCCGGTTAAACGTTTTACATGCGGTAAAGCCTTTTGTACGGTCTCTGTATCGGTTCTCCATCCTTGCAACTGCAACTGATGCGCCGCTTCCAGTACGGTTAACAAATTTTTTGTTTGATAGATTCCCGGGAGATCCAGTTCGAAACGGTGATGGCTATCAGTTGTTGTATCATCCACCTCAACTGATAAATGATGGTGCGTGTATTCCCATCCCACTGTATATCTTTTTTCCTGGGCATAACTGATCTGACCGGCAGCTATATCTGCTGCATTGGTTTCAAACACATCTTTAGATTCCGCAAACACTTCACCAATCACAACCGGGATTCCTTTTTTCATGATCCCAGCCTTTTCAAAAGCGATTTTCTCCAGGGTATCACCCAAGATATTCATATGATCCCACCCGATATTGGTAATGATGCTCAATTCAGGGGTAATGATATTGGTACTGTCTAAGCGGCCGCCCAGTCCCACTTCTATCACCGCTATATCCACTTTTTGTTTCGCAAAATAATCAAAGGCCATAGCTACCGTGATCTCGAAAAAGGAAGGTTCAATTTCTTCGATCAGCGGCCGGATACGTTCTGTAAACTCAACCACAAAACGTTCATCGCACCATTCCCCGTTTATTTTGATCCGCTCCCTGAAATCTTTTAAATGGGGAGAAGTATACAAACCTGTTTTATAACCGGCAGTCTGTAAAATAGCCGCCAGCATATGGCTGGTAGAGCCTTTGCCATTGGTTCCGGCAATATGAATGGTTTTACATTGATCCTGCGGGTTTCCCAATGCTTCACATAAACGAAGCGTATTGGTCAGGTCTTTTTTATAAGCCGCAGCGCCGATCGTGCTGAACATGGGCAGCTTATGAAATAAATAATCAACGGTTTCAGGGTAGTTCATGCTTGCTGCAAAGATGCAACAAAATCATCCACGGAGTTTGAAATTGAACACCAGGGTACCCGTCTGTTCATCCGTATTTCCGCCGTTCAGTTTTAAGGAACGGGCCTTGCGCAAAGCGATATCCCAGATCCCGTGATTGGTAGTGGTGGTACCTTTCTGGTTTACCATGGCGCGGGTTACATTTCCTTCTTTATCAACCGTAATATCTACCGCTACTTTGGCATTCTCATTAAAGTCGTCTTCGAAAGTAGGGTAGTGTATGATATTCCTTCCATTCAGCCCGCTGCGAATGCTCACACCGCCCTTGCCTCCGCTGCCACCATTACCGCTGGATGCATTGCCTTTATAACTATCCGAATTGGGATTACCATTCGGGTTACCCTGGTCGCCCTTGCCACCTGCAATACCCTGGTCCTTTACGCCATTATAACTATCCGCCCGGTTACCACTGGCAGTAGTGGAAACACCGCCTTTAAAAACAGCTTTGGGTTTGGGATCGGCCTTAACAGGATTATTGACAATATCCGGCGTTTTTTTCTTTGTCATCACCGCCGGATCAATTACCGGCTTAACAACTGTTTTAGTTGTTTTATTAACGGCAGGCGCATCGCCGTCTGCATATTCATCGGTATTGATCTTTGGCTGGGCAACTGCCTGTGTAACGGTGGGAGGGGGAGCGGTTCTTTTTTCTTCTGTTACAGAAGGCTCGCCGGGTATCTGCGGCGCAATACTGCCTGAACCTGTTTCGCTATTACCGAGGTTCACTTCAATTCCTTCCCCAAAATCAGGCGGGGGGATCTGTGGCAATGTCCATTGCAGGAAGAAAAATAAAAGGAACAGCAGGATGCAGATCCCAAGTGTATACACGGAGGCCCTGATATTCTTTTCTTTTTCAAAACTGGCCGACATTAACTGATAATTGGTCATACCAAAATTAAGGGGATACGGGCTTTGATGATTGAATGTTGAAAATTACAGCTTTGTGTAAGGGGTAATACACTTTTGGGGTATAAAGAAAGGTTAAAGAACGGTCTGGAGTTTGGGGTTTGGAGTTGGTAAATCTAGAATCTTATCGGAAAAAAATATCATAGCCAAATCTGATAAGGGTCACAGAAATGATGATCAGAAAAAATATACGGATGAAGCGGTTGCCTTTGTGGATGGCGAGTTTGGCGCCAACGATGCCGCCAAGACCATTGCAGACAGCCATGGGGAGGGCAATGGCCCATATGATCGTTCCTTTTAGGAGGAACAAGATCAGTGAACCGAAATTGGTAGACAGGTTAACCATTTTTGCATTGGCGCTTGCGTGTAAAAAATCAAGTCCGACTAAACTGATAAAGGCAAGCACCATAAAACTGCCGGCGCCGGGACCGATAAATCCATCATAAAAACCGATCACCAGGCTGATGAGCAGACTGTATACTCTTTGCCTGCGCGCGGAAATTTTTGTAGCTGTCTGCTGACCAAAATCTTTTTTTGTATAGGTATAGATCGCAACCAGGATCAGTACGCCGAATATGATTGGTTTCATAAAACGGTTGCCGACGGTTGTAAGCAGTTCCGATCCTGTAAAAGCCGCCAGGAAAGCTGTAACGCACATAATCGTGGCTTCTTTCCAGATTATTTTTACGCGGTTAAGGTATTCCCATAAGGCTAACCCCGTTCCGGTAAATGCAGGTAGTTTCATAGATCCGAGGATAGTGGCTACCGGGTATTGTGGCAAAAGAACCAGTGCCGCAGGGGTCTGTATCAACCCGCCACCACCGGCGATCGCATCTACAAACCCGGCTGAAAAAGCAAAAACACAAAGCAGTACCAATGTAAACGTATCTATCATTAAACGATCATTTTATATCCATGCTATGTTATTAATCAGATCTCCGGTTCTGCCATTATTGGTGGGGCCATTCTTTTTATTTTTGTATTGGCCAATACCAATCCCAGTATCACGATCAAACCGCTGATGATATGAATGGGTGTGATCTTTTCACCGAGGAACCAGACGGCTTCGATGGTGCTGAAAATGGGTATGAGGTTACCGAATAATACGGTTCTGCCGGTGCCGATCTTTTCAAGCGCCATATTCCAGCAAAGAAAAGATATAATAGAAGTACCCGCGCCAAGGTAAAACAGCACCCCCACCAGCGAAAGATCCCATTGTGTTGGCGGCCCTGCGGTGTATTCGATCAAAAAAGCAGGCAGTAACATAATAGCTCCTGCGGCAAAGATCACAAACAGGAAACTGATGGGTGATATATTGGATGGCTTCTTACGAACGAGTACATTGTATACCGCAAAAGCCATCGCCCCACCCATCACCCATAGATCCCCTTTTGAAAAATGAAATCCCATCAACGTCTCAAGGCTTCCCCGTGATATTAATAAAATGATGCCGGAAAAACAGACCGCGATACCGCTGATCCGGAAAATACCCGGCCTGTCTTTCAAAAAAATGATCGCAAGAATGGTGGCAAAAATAGGAGATGAGGTAGTACCGATCAATGCAAGGTTAATAGCGGTAGTATGGTGACCCGCAACATATACCAGCGTATTGAAAATGGCAATGCCGGTGAACGATACCCAGAAAAGATAGCCGCGTTTGGCGAGTATCGATTTTTTATCCCCAATAACGCTTTTAATGGCAAAAGGAGCGAGCAGAATAGTGGCCAGCGTCCAGCGGTAGAAAGCCAGGCTAACAGGCCCGATCTTATGCATCACCCCCCGCGCAATAACAAAATTACCCGCCCAAACGATCACAGCAAAAATGGCCAGTGTTATACCCAGGTAGGTTTGTTTAGTTTTGGGGTTACGCATTGATAATTAGTAATTGTAATTAATTTCCTCCTCCTGCAAAGTTGTGTTCGAAATCGCCTTTGATCCTTTCCATGGAAGGATTAAAATAACCAAAACGCAGTTGGGGAAATTCATCATGGATAAGATCCATTAATTGCTTTACGCCCAGCATTTCTCCCGTTTCATGTACCCCTATTTTTCCCATATACCAGTCAGGATCGATATTAAAATTGCGCCACTGGATCATACGCAGCCCGGTATCCATAATCAGTTTACGCAGCGCCTCATATTCTTCCACACTGTCTGTCATGCCCGGAAAAACAAAATAATTGATGCTTGTCCACCCGCCAAAATCCCTCACCACTTTCAGGCTCTCCACAATATCTTCGAACTGGTAATTATTGGGCCGGTAATAGGGCTCATAAATATGTTTCCGGGCCGAATTGGTGCTCACACGGATGCTGTTCAGCCCCGCTTCACACAATGCCTTCACCGCATCGGGTTTAGAACCATTGGTATTGATGTTAATATTACCGCGACCGGTATGCTTGCGGATCTCAAGGATGGCTTCGCGGATGGTTTCCCACATCAAAAGCGGTTCTCCCTCGCAACCCTGTCCAAAACTTACGATCGGGAAAGGCGCTTCCATTAAATGCGGCACGGTAAATTCAACGATCTCCTGGGCCGTAGGTTTAAAGGTTAAGCGGTCCTGTGTAGAAACGATGGTTTCTTCTACCGGCTGAAAAGAGATACAGCCAATGCAGTTCGCATTACAGGCCGGCGAGGTAGGCACGGGACATTCCCACCTGCCCAAAGAAAAATTCCTTGCTGCGGGACAGTGGTACGTCATGCAGCAGTTTTCCATCAGGTGTTTTACCAACCGGTTATCGCTATAAGCCGATAGTAAATGTTTGGTACCCCGTTCAATTTGCTGATCATCATACCCTGCGTTTTCCTGGCGGATATCTTTCTCGATTCTTACCGCCGGAACATATGTTTTTTCGTTCAACCATCCCGCAGCGGTATAACAGAATAAGGGAAGGGTAGGTGCATCCGGCAGGGTTTCAAAAGCGGCAAGGTATAAACCTGTGTGCGCGGGCGGAATAAATGCCGCCACCGCCCAGCCTTTGTCGCATAGCCGCATCTCACCGGTGGTAACATCGATACCAATACCCCGGCGGCCGGGTAACTCATATAAATTGCCGCCATCGGGCAGTTCTATCCATTCTTCCGCCGGAACCGGGAATGCATCCCAGCCTGCCCGGCCGGCAGCATATAAACCGGTATCCTCGAAAATATTTCCATTCCCGTCTGAGTACAGTAAAAAAGGGGATTTTGTGATAACCATGCCGCAAAAGTAACCGTAAAAATGAAAAGATAGGGTGTTTTAAGACTTAGGAGCCCGGGGCGGGGTTTACCAGCATCTTCTGACAGAACGTATTAAATTCTGCTTCCTCTTTTATAGAACTAAAAGACTCCAGCTCTTTCTGAATGAGCTTGTTATTCATAAAATCAATGGTGAGCAGGCCATCTTTTAAAACCACGTTCCGGAAGTTGGTCCATGCATAATGTTTCCGGGGAAACGTATTAAAAACGACTTCCTCCCCGTCGAAAGCTACTTCCTCCGGAAACTTTACCTGTTTTTCAAACAGGGCCGCCATAAGATAAATAAGCGACAGGATCTTACCTCCCGGTTGTATATACCAGCAGCAGGCAGCAAGGAAGAGAGCGATCCTGAAATAAACGGGTTTGCCTTTTTTCTGGTGCAGGTATACGTAGAACCACCAGGCCAGTATACCTGCCGTAAACAGCAAGGGTAACAGGGAAGTTGTGGAAACGTGATTAAGTGAACTGAACAGGAACACTACAACGGCCAGTAACAGCATCATACTGCTGATCCGGTTTACCAGTTTATGGCCAGTACTCCTGAATACAAGTATAAAATCGTAAACTTTCATGTAATGGATTTTGCGGTCAGTTATTGCTAACCATCAGGTTGCATAAGCGCCAGAGAATACGGGCACCCACGTTACTGTCCCAGTCGGTTTGACCGATACTGATCTCCACCAGGTCAAACCCGATCAGTTTGCGCCCGCTTTCGCATACTTTTTTAACGAGATAAATGATCTCTTCCATTTCAAAACCACCGGGAACAGGTGTTCCGGTATTAGGACAGAGTTTCCTGTCAAGGCCATCGATATCGAAACTCAGGTATACTTTTTCAGGCAAGTGGTTAATGATCTCATCAACGATCGTTTTCCATTTTTCTCCTTCGTATTGTCTTTCTTTAATTGCTTTGTCAAGATAAGTCACCACCCGGTAATTGCTATTGCATACACGGTCCCATTCTTCTGCGCAATAATCTCTTACGCCTACTTGTAACAGTTTGGTAATGGCAGGAATTTCTTCCAGTGCGTTGTACATAACAGACGCATGGGAATAAGTAAAATTTTCATAGCACTTGCGCAGGTCGCAATGCGCGTCTATCTGCAGCACGCCGAACTGCCCGTGTTTTTCTCCCAATGAGCGCATAAATCCAAGGGATGTGCTATGATCACCGCCCAGCAGGCATACCAGTTTGTCTTTATCCAGCAGGGCCTTGCTTTGTTCATATACCCACTCGTTCATAAACACACTGCCTTCATTGATCTCTTTAAGGCTCTTGCACATGAACTTATTCTTTTCCACGTCTTCTCCCTTCGAAATAAAATTGATATACAGTTCCGCTTCTTTGCGCAGGTAATCACTTTTCATCAGGATACGTTTATCTACATCCCTGATATAAAAACCCTGTTTCCATCCCTGTTCTTTATTATCGCCATCGAAAATATCCACCTGTTTGCTCGCCTTGCAGATATGCTCGGCGGCGCGTGAAGTACCGGCGCCATAACTAACGGTTACTTCCCAGGGAACGGGAAGAATAACCAAACGGGCATCTTCTTCTGTAAAAGGCAGCCCAAAAATATTGTGATAAGGATTACCCACTGAATTAGGGTCAAATTGCGATAAGTCGGCCATGATGAGTTCTTGAATTGCAAACAGCCCGCAAAGTTAGTGGCAATTCGGTATTTATACAAAAGAAACAGGCAAAACGACTGACTTTATATTATTCATTTTGGGCTACTTTTGCGGGGTAAAAGCGTTTCATGAAGAAAACAAGCATCGTTATCCTGGTACTTATCGCAGCTTCCATCGTTGTTTTGATCAGTTATACGGGCGATCTGACCACTTACGAGACCATCTCATCCGCAAAAAAGAAAGAGGGCAGGTTTGTAAACCTGATCGCAAAGATTGATAAACAGCAGCCTGTTGAATATGATGCGGTAAAGAATCCCAATTATTTGAGTTTTACCGCGGTGGATTCCCTGGGTAACCGGATCAAAGTGGTGTACCATAACAACAAGCCCACGGATATGGAAAAAAGCGAGCGTATCGTTTTAAAGGGAAAAGTGCAGGGAGATCATTTCGAATGTAAAGATATCCTCCTCAAGTGTCCTTCCAAATACAAGGATGATCCGAAAGCGATAAAAGAACAATTGCAGACCTCGGTTAATTAAGAACTTCGATACAATGAATTATATAGGAGAACATTTATTACCCGGTCGCATCGGGCATTTTTTTGTATTGCTGTTCCTGGTTGCTTCACTGGTTGCTACCATCGCTTATTTTACCGCAGCAAAACGGCAGGATCTTTCTGAAAAGCAGGGCTGGCTCCGTATCGCACGCATCGCTTTTGCCATAGAAACCATCAGCGTGCTTTCGCTGTTTGCTACCCTGTATTATATCATCTCCCATCATTTATTTGAATATAAATACGCTTTTACCCATAGTGATAAAAGCCTGCAGGTAGAATACCTGCTAAGCTGTTTCTGGGAAGGGCAGGAAGGCAGTTTCATGTTATGGAGTTTCTGGCATTGTGTGCTGGGATGGGTACTTGTATGGCGCTCAAAAAAATGGGAGCCGGGTGTACTCACTGTCATCAGCTTTGCACAGTTTTGCCTCGCAACCATGCTGGTTGGCCTGTATTTTTTTAACAGCAAAGTAGGCAGTAACCCGTTCGTGTTATTGCGTAATGAAACAGCGGGTCCTATTTTCAGTCAACCCAATTATTTAAGTTTTATCAAAGACGGCAATGGCCTGAATACCCTGTTACAGAATTACTGGATGGTGATACACCCGCCGATACTGTTTCTTGGGTTCGCTTCCACCATCGTTCCCTTTTCGTATGCGTTTGCAGGGCTGATGAGTAAAGACCATAGCTGGACAAAACCCTCCCTGCCATGGGCCTGCTTTTCCGCAGCGGTTTTAGGAACCGGGGTGATGATGGGCGCGGCCTGGGCCTATGAAAGCCTTTCGTTCGGCGGTTACTGGGCATGGGATCCGGTTGAGAATGCATCACTGGTACCCTGGTTAACGCTGGTGGCAGGACTGCATACCAACCTGGTCTACAAAAACAGTGGGTACTCGCTTCGTCCCACTTATTTCTTTTACATCATCAGTTTTACACTGGTATTGTATTCTACTTTTTTAACACGCAGTGGTATATTGGGAGATACTTCGGTGCATGCGTTCACGGACCTGGAAATGAATACACAACTGGTTTTGTTTGTACTGGTATTCTTTCTGCCGGCCATGTTCCTGTATATTAAAAATTACAAAACCATTCCCTCTATTGTCAAAGAAGAGAATACCTATAGCCGTGAGTTCTGGATCTTTATCGGTTCACTGGTCCTTTTCCTGGCGGGTATCGTTATCAGCGCCAAGACCTCTGTTCCCGTATACAATAAAATTTTCGGGACGCATATTGCCCCGCCGGAAGACGCCGAATTTGCCTACAACCAGATCCAGGTATTTGTGGCGGTAGTGATTGGTATACTCACTGCCATCACACAATATTTCAAGTATAAGGACACGCCTAAAGCCTATTTCCGGAAAAAAATATGGATACCCACACTGGCAGCCATCCTGATCAGTGTAGCGGTAAGTGTATTCGGGAACGTAAACTATGTTAAGAAAGGCCCGGGCTTCCTGTTCGCTATACACCTCGCGCTTTTCGCTGCCATTTATTCGGTAGTGGCCAATGCTTCTTACCTGTGGCTCGGGTTAAAGGGTAAAATTAAAGCAGCGGGCGCTTCCGTGGCGCATATAGGGTTTGGATTGGTATTGGTGGGGATCCTTATTTCTTCCAGCAAAAAAACAGTATTGAGCTGGAACACAACAGGCATCACGCCGTTACGCGCCGATCCAAAGGCTAAGGGTAATGCTGCGGGCGATCCGGCAGAAAATATTACCCTGTTCAAGGCATTGCCAACCGATATGGGCAGGTTCATGGTAACCTATGCGTCAGACACGATCAATGAAAAGGATCGCAAACGCTATTTTGAGATTGATTTTAAAGCCAAGGATGGTAGTGAGGAGTTCCGGTTATACCCGGATGTGATCAAGCAGAATAAAGGGGGAGAAGGATTCTCTGCCAACCCCGCCGCTAAACACTATTGGTATAAGGACATCTTCGTATATATCACTTCCTTCCAGCAAAACGATCATGAAGACACGACCCGTTTTAAAAGTCGGGAAGCCAAAGCGGGCGATACCCTGTTTTACAGCAATGGTTTGATGGTACTGAACAAAATAATGGTGAATTCACCGGAGCTTAAAAGCAAATACCACGATGATGAAACAGCCCTGTTCCTCGATATCACCGTGATTTCGAAAGACGGTCGCCGATACCCGGCCAACCCGGGGATCGCGCTGAAAGGGCAGGAATTACGTATGATCACCGATACCGTGCAGGCACAGAGCCTGGTATTTGCGTTTAACCGTTTTTTAGACGAGAAAACCGGGAAGGTGGAAATAGGGGTGAAGGAAAGCTCGGCCATTACCGACCTGATCACGCTCAAGGTGTATGAATTCCCCATGATCAATGTGCTCTGGCTGGGTGTGATGATCATGGTAGCGGGCTTTATCCTGTCGATCATCCAGCGGGTTAACGGGCTTTCGGCAAAACTGCGTAAGGCTTCTTAACAAAAAGACAGGGTTACTTTTCGCTTAGGGCAGCATTAATAAGCACAAAAGTGTCTAATTTTATACCTGTTGAGCCGGTTTAAGCGAAATATTATCTTTTGTGGTTGTCTTTTGGCCCTGTCATTACCGGCTACCCGTGCGCATGCGCAGCATGGTGTGAATGACACACTAAAGGTATTTGCATTCATTACTCCTGCAGGCGATACCATTCCTTCCAGCGCACTGCCGCCGGTTTGGGTGTATACAAGGCTCACTCCCCAGTTAAAGAAGTATTGGGCCGACTGGACAAGACTGCGCAATGCAGTGTATGTTACGTATCCCTATGCAAAAGCGGCGAGCAGGATCATGAACGAGATCAATAATAAGCTGGCGAATGTTTCGGATAAAAAGCAACGTAAGACCATCATCAAATCAAGGGAAAAAGAGATAAAGAAAGAGTTTACCGATAAGTTAACGCAGTTATCTATTTTCCAGGGAAAAGTGTTGATGAAACTGATCTACCGCGAAACGGGTAATAACTGTTACGAGATCATTGATGAGTACAAGGGCTTTATGAACGCTGCGTTCTGGCAAACAGTGGCCGTGTTATTTGGCAGTAACCTGAAACAGAGTTACGAGGCGGCAGGCAGGGACCTCGATATGGAAAAGATCGTGCGCGATGTAGAAAAAATGTACGGCTACCAGCGCGGTTAACGGTATTTTTCAAGTAACTGCATAAACTCTTCCCTTGGTATCATTCCCGCCCCCAGGCTTTCTAAATGTTCGGTGTGTACCTGGCAATCGATCAACGCTACCTCTTCGGTTTGCAGTTGCTGCACATATTGTATAAACGCAAATTTGCTGGCATTGGCCGCTTTGCTGAACATGCTTTCGCCAAAGAATAGTTTACCCATCCGGATACCGTATAAACCACCCACGAGCTCATCGTCCAGCCAGGCTTCTGCACAATGCGCATAGCCAAGTACATGCAGTTCATTCAGCGATCTTTCCAGTTCATCGGTGATCCATGTACCATCCTGGCCGCTGCGCTGACTTTCCTTACAGGATCGCAGCACTTTTTCAAAAGCCGTGTTAACACGGAAATCAAAACTATTTTTCCGGATCAATGCCCGCATGCTCTTACTCACTTTCAGGTTATGGGGAAACAAAACAAATCTTGGATCGGGCGACCACCAAAGCGGCGTTTCGCCATCATACCAGGGAAAGATGCCCTGTTTGTACGCCAGCAGTAAGCGCTCAACACTAACATCCCCACCCATCGCCAGTAACCCATCTTCCATTGCTTCCGAAACAGGGGGAAACCAGAGGGAGTTGGTTAGAGCGTATAGAGACACGGGAAGGGAATTAATAATTAGTAATTAATAATTGAAACATTTTAAAACAGCCGGGATTAAGATCGAACCGTAGCAGCAAAAAGTAAATAATTACTCTATCGTTGCTCCAATGCCCCTGTCGGTGATCGCATCGCACATGGGTTTGAGTATATCGTATTCGCCTTTTTTTACAACGTATTTTCCCTGTGAGTGTATGAGCAAGGCGCATTGTTCTGCCTGTTCGGTGGTGTGTTCACAGATTTTAATAAGGGTTTCGATGACCCATTCGAAGGTGTTCACTTCATCGTTCCAGACCACGAGGCTATAGCCCTGTGAGATCTCAGTTACGGTATCCGTATCTGCGGTTTCAAGGGGTTTGGTAGCCTGCTGGAAAAAGATGCTGCGCATGTATCAAAGTTAGCAGATGATGAGAAAACAGAAAAGCCAAATGTTCTTTCTGGAAACATCACTGATGCAAAAAAATAACCCTGAAGTAAAACTTCAGGGTTATTCTGTGGGAGCACACGGGTTCGAACCGGGGACCCTCTGCTTGTAAGATGCTTACTCAGAATAAGGTTGAAATAATTATTTTATAAACGATGAAATCATCCCATGAAGTTTTGATTCTACAAGTTTTTCAAAGTTTTCAATATCCATGTCTTTAGTCAGTAGCTTATTTTTCTCTTGTTCGAATTTCAATAATTGATTAATCATTTTTTTTTG
>JANXRX010000311.1 GCA_025352905.1 Bacteroidota bacterium
TTCCGTGATGGATCTTCACCACCGGCTTGTTTTGCAAATAGATTTTTTTTGTAACATAATTCCGGGCATAGTCAGAAATAAAGATCACACCAGCTGCTTTCCGTATACTTGCTGCCTGTACTGCTTCGAGTAAAAGCAGCCGCCAGTAGATTTTACTGAACCGGTACCTGCCTCTTTCCTTAGCATCAAATACCAGCATGTTCCGGCACATGGTCACATAGGGACGGAATGAACCAGCGTATCCTCCACCCGGATTAAACAGAACCGTACACCCATCCTGTTGCAATTGCTTTCTGAAATGAAAAAAAAGAAACCGACTTCTTGCTAAAAGACCTTTGTTGAGCAAGGGGGCCGTTTTTTTTAATAACCATTCTTTGTTGGGTAGTTTATCCAGCGTCTTACTACTTGAGTAAACTATCACTCTGTCAAACCCGGAAGAATCAAATGCCACCGCGTAGATGATCTCTTTTAAATGCGTGATACCACCGCCTTCTGTGAGATTGGTTGCATCAATACAAAGGGTTGCCATCAGGATATCAGGAATAAATAAACATTATAAAGAGAGACCATAATTTTTGCGCCAGAGTTCGAACAATACAAGTGCAAATAGTTTTTCGCTATTTGCATATCCTTTTCGTTGCCCTTCGAAAAGACCGGCAACGGCATTTTTATCAAACAATGAATCGGGGCTATCCAGTAAGGTTTCTTTGAAAAAATCTAACCAGGGGCCTTGTTGTAACCAGGTTGCCAACGGGATAGAAAAACCCTGTTTTCTTTGCCGGTCAAATTCCGGCGGCAATAGGTTAGCGCAGATCTTTTTGAGAAATATTTTTTTGTTCGTTGCTGTTGTTTTAAGTGATGAAGGTATCTTTCCAAAAGCAAATTCGATTACCCGGTGATCAAGGAATGGCGCGCGTACCTCGAGGGAATACAACATACTCGCACGGTCCACTTTTACAAGAATATCTTCGGGCAGGTAATTTTCAAAATCCATACGCGTTGCGCGTTGCAACAGGTCGTTGGTTTTAGGTACCCCCGCCGCACGGATAGCTTCTGCCGGAACAGGATGATTGATTAAAGCAAATCCTGCGTTTCCATTTAGCAATTGACCACGCAGATCCTTATCAAAGTAGCTCGCTATCAAGGGCAAGCCTTTATTCAGGTCCTGGCCAAACCCCTGGATCCAGTTCCGTCCTTTAAATCCAACCGGCATCAATCCAGAGATCATTGCTGAAGCCGGTCCTTTTATTGCCTGTGGTATCCACCTGGTTTTTTGTTGCAGCCATAAGAGCCTGTTATAATGGCCATAACCGCCAAACAGTTCATCCCCGCCATCTCCACCGAGGGCAACAGTACAATACTGCCTGATCAGTTTGCTTACGATAGAAGTTGGTATCATAGAAGAATCGATAATCGGTTCATCATATTGTTTTGCCAGCAAGGGCAAAATATCTACCGATACCTCAGAAGCTTCCAGTTCTACATGATGGGTACCAAAATGCTTTGCAATTAAACGGGCATGTTCTGTTTCATCGTATTGTTTGTATCCGGGAAAGCGGATATTGAAAGTTTTGACATCTGATGATGCCCTGACAGCCATTGCCGTTACCAGGCTCGAATCGATACCGCCGCTGAGCAATACGCCTACCGGAACATCTGCTACCAGCTGTTTTGAAACCGCATCTTCCAATAAATTTTCAAATTCAGATTCCAATTCTTCCGTACTGTTGCCTGAGGGGGCATAGGAAGGAAGGCTCCAGTATTTTGAAATGCTTATTTTTCCGGTTATGAGATCCAATACCAACAAATGCGCCGGCGGTAACTTTTTGATCCCTTTTACAATACATTTTTCTCCCGGAACAAATCCAAATGCGAGATAGCAGTCTAACGCCTCTGCATCAATTTTATTTTCACATTCGGGATCGGCCAGGATTGCCTTTAATTCGGAAGCGAAGGTGAATGATGTGCCATCGTACCGGTAAAAAAATGGTTTTTCGCCTGCACGGTCGCGGGCAAAAACAACCTGTTGTTTCTGCTGATCATAAATTGCGAGGGAAAACATGCCGTTCAGGTAAGAAACAAAACCGGTTCCATATTCAGCATATGCTTTTAACAGCACTTCCGTATCTGAAACCGTTGTAAAATGGTGGCCCTTATCTTTCAGGGTTTCTTTCAGTTCTTTATAATTATATATTTCCCCGTTGAATGCCGTTACGTTGCCGTTTGTATCATGCATGGGTTGATCTGCTTCTGCAGAAAGATCGATGATAGAAAGCCGCCTGTGACCAAGAAAGACCCTTCCGGTATGATCAAACCAATGAGCGCCGCCATCAGGCCCACGATGTTTCAGGGTTAGTAAAGCATTTTTGAGTTGCTCCTCCTGATCAGCCAGGCTGTGTTGGATATTAATTTTTCCAAAAATGCCACACATATTATTACACTATATTTTTATTCCGCGGCCGATAACGCCGTTGGAACCATTATATACCTCAATATCTTTGAATCCGTTCACCTGAAACCATTCCAAAACCGTATCTGCGGTTTGCGGAAAATCATAAGTTGGTGAATACCAATCGTAAGTATCCAGGATCGACCAGGACTTTCTTACCGCATAGGATGGCAGTTTGATGGTATAAAAATCCGCCACCGGCAACAATTTGGTACCGATGTTGCCGAACAGTTTAACCAGTATGACCGAAAGTGGCAGGAAAATAGTTACCATCGCTACCACTGTTTTATACAAACTTCCCTGGTTCATGTTTTTGAACAGGGGGCGTAGTATATATTTCCAGGTGAACCGGGAATAGGCAGATTTCCTGTAAACATCTATATATAAATGGCCGCCGGGTTTTACCTGTTTTGCAAGACATTGAAACGATCTTTCCGGATCTGGCGTGTGCTGAATAACGCCTAAGCAGAAAACAGCGTCAAACCCTTCCGGCTCAAAGGGTATTTCATAAATATCCCCCTGGAAAAGGTGAAAATCCGGATAGGTCCGGTTATTAAGGTAATTGGCGTCGACGGCCGATGAATAGTCAAAAGAGAACAGGTTAGCCTTATATTTCAGAAAATATCTCGGAGAAACGGCCCGCCCCGGAACCGGCTTCCAGTATTTTTTTGTTTGCGAGGGCAATGCAGGATGTTCCCAATACTTCCGCTATACGTTTTTCAGAAACATCGATGCCAGCAAAACTATCCAGTTGTGTTTGTCGGTGTTTGTTCCACTGGAATCCGAAATTGGAAGCATAATTGGATAATGCAACCATACGGGGAATG
>JANXRX010000011.1 GCA_025352905.1 Bacteroidota bacterium
CAACGTACAGGAAGCTATTGTGTTTACCGATATCATTCAACCCGTTTTGCAGCAGAAATGTTATAGCTGTCATGGAGCTTCCAAACAAAAAGGCGGACTGCGTCTCGATGCTAAAGAATGGATAGTAAAGGGAGGGAAAGATGGAATGATCGTAACCGCAGGCAACCCTGAATCAAGTGAATTATACAAACGTGTGGTATCGGACCCGCTGGAAGAAAAACATATGCCGCCAAAAGGCAAGCCGCAGTTGTCTGAACAGGACAGGGTGCTGCTGCATTGGTGGATCGCTACCGGGCTCAACTTTACGGGCAAGGCAAAAGACCTTGAACAACCGCCCGCCATCAAAGCAGCCTTAACAGCATTGGAACAAAGCGGCGCAGCTATAAAGAAAACAAACGATGTTCCCGCTGAAGCGGTTGAAAAAGCGCCGGATGCTACCCTCACTAAATTGCAGAAAGCCGGCATAACCATTTTACCCGTTGCTGCAAATAGCAATTACCTCACCGCCAACCTGGTGAACCTGCAACGGTTACCAGGAGAAACGGAAGACCTGCTGTTATCTCTAAGCAAACAATTGGTATGGCTAAAAATGCCAGGCATTCATTTATCGGATTCCGCATGGAAACAACTGGCCGGGTGCAGGCAGTTAACAAGACTAAGTGTAGAACATTCCAATATTTCAGACACCGCGCTGGCATACCTAAGTTCACTCACAAAACTGCAGTACCTGAACCTGGTAGATACCAAAATAACCATCAATGGATTGTTGAAGTTGAAGAACCTGCAGCAGTTGACCCAGCTCTATCTCGGTCAAACCAATATACCTAAGAACGAGTGGCCCCAATTACAGAAAAATTTTCCAAAAACGGTATTGGATTCCGGCGGTTATGGAGTCAGCACATTGGCAACAGACACGCAGTTATTGAAATCACCACCGCTGAAAAAATAATTATTAATTACTAATTACTAATTCTTTATCTCCCCAACCATATTACCCGGCACAACCCATTCATCAAATTCGGCTGCTGTGAGGTAACCAAGTTTTACCGCCATTTCTTTTAAGGTAGTTCCTTCCTTATGCGCTTTCTGTGCGATCTCGGCGGCTTTGTAGTAACCGATCTTAGTGTTAAGGGCCGTTACCAGCATGAGGCTGTTATCTACATGTTCTTTGATGTTAGCCTCAATAGGGGCCAGGCCAACAGCGCATTTTTCCGTAAAACTCACACAGCCATCACCAATCAGCCTGGCGCTGTGCAGGAAGTTATATATCATTACCGGTTTAAAAACATTCAGTTCAAAATGACCGGTGGCGCCACCGATATTAATAGCAACATCATTACCCATCACCTGCGCGGCTATCATGGTCAGCGCCTCGCACTGCGTAGGATTTACTTTCCCGGGCATGATAGAAGAACCCGGCTCATTATCGGGGATAAACAACTCACCGATACCGCTTCTCGGGCCGGATGATAACATGCGGATATCATTGGCGATCTTCATTAAACTCACAGCCACTGTTTTTAAAGCGCCATGCGCTTCCACGATCGCATCATGTGCCGCCAGTGCTTCAAATTTATTTTCGGCAGTAACAAACGGAAGCGCGGTGAGTGAAGCAATATGCCCGGCTACAGCCACATCATATCCCTTAGGGGTATTGATACCTGTGCCAACAGCCGTGCCACCAAGAGCCAGCTCACTCAGGTGCGCCAGTGTATGGTTGATGGCTTTTAAACCATGATCGAGCTGCGATACATACCCGCTGATCTCCTGTCCTAATGTAAGTGGTGTGGCATCCATAAAATGGGTGCGGCCGATTTTGACCACATGCATGAAATCCTTACTTTTCTGCGCCAGGGTATCCCTTAGTTTTTGAATACCGGGAATAGTGGTTTCGAACAGGATCTTATACGCTGCAATATGCATCGCAGTCGGAAAAGTGTCGTTGGAGGATTGTGATTTGTTTACATCATCGTTCGGGTGTAAAAATTTATCCTTATCGGTAAGGGAGCCGCCTTTGATCACATGCCCGCGGTAGGCCACCACTTCATTCACATTCATATTACTCTGTGTACCCGAACCCGTTTGCCAAACCACCAGCGGAAACTCTGCGTCTAATTTTCCAGCCAGGATCTCATCGCATACCTGGCCGATCAGTTCCGTTTTTTCTTTGGATAGAATACCCGCCTCGAAATTGGTGAGCGCCGCCGCTTTTTTCAGGTAGGCAAAAGCTTTGATGATCTCTTTGGGCATCTTATTGATATCCTGCGCGATCTTAAAATTGTCGATACTGCGCTGGGTCTGGGCCCCCCAGTAAACATCCGCGTGTACATGTACCTCTCCCATAGTGTCTTTCTCGATCCGGTAGTCCATTTCTTCCATTTTGGTTTTGCAAAGGTAGGCAAGAAAGATGTCATCTTTTTTGTACTTTTCCATAACAACTGCCCATATGAGAAAAGCTATACTTTTTTGCCTGCTCACCTCGTACCTTGCTTCGCTGGCGCAAACCTATCAGCCCACCTGGGAATCTTTAGACAAACGGCCCGTTCCCGGCTGGTTCACGGATGGTAAATTCGGCATTTTTATACACTGGGGTGTGTACGCAGTTCCGGCCTATACCACCAAGGGTAGTTATGCAGAATGGTACCAGAATGGTTTACAGAACGGCGACAGTGCCAAGAAAGCTTACCACCTTGCCAAGTTCGGCAACCAGACCTACTACCAACTGGCCGATCAGTTCAAGGCAGAGTTATTTAACCCCGATGAGTGGGCCAAAGTATTTGAACAATCGGGCGCAAAATACATCGTACTTACTTCCAAGCACCACGATGGTTTTGCCTTATGGCCCAGTAAAGATGCCAGCCGCACCTGGGGATTTCCCTGGAACGCGATGGAGGTGGGCCCGAAACGCGACCTGTTAGGTGATCTCTTCAAAGCCGTTCGCAAAACCAGTGTACATGCCGGCATGTATTATTCATTGTATGAATGGTTCAACCCGTTATGGAAAACCGATCGTAAAAAATATGCCAATGAACATATGTGGCCGCAGATGAAGGAACTCATCAATACCTATCAACCCGATGTTTTCTGGACGGATGGCGACTGGGAGGCCAGTGAAGATACCTGGCGCTCGAAAGAGTTCCTTGCGTGGATGTATAACGAGAGCCCGGTAAAAGACAAAGTAGTTACCTATGATCGCTGGGGTACCGGTATCCGTTTTAAGCATGGCGCCGTTTACACACCTGAATACCAGCCTGATCTTGATTTTGAGGACCATGCATGGGAAGAGAGCCGCGGCATGGGCTATTCTTACGGCTATAACCGCGAAGAAGATGCCTGGGATTATAATTCGGCACAATCATTAGTATATCACCTGCTGGATAAAGTAAGCAGGGGCGGCAATTTCTTATTGGATATCGGTCCCGATGAACATGGCAAGATTCCGCCTATTATGCAGGAAAGATTATTACAGATAGGCGAATGGCTGAAAATAAACGGGGAAGCGATTTACGGAACCACGCGCTGGAAACAGGTGAGCCAGTGGAGCGATGGAAAAAGAGACTATAAAGCAAAACATGGGGAAGATATCATGATGAAACTGACGGTTGATCCTGAACCCGGCTATGCAACCAAAGAGGTTTTCTACACCTACAATGCAAACACCAATTCGTTGTACGCCATTTTTCCACGGTATCCATCCGATCATAAACTGGTGCTGAAAAATATAGCCGCCAATGCACCCTTTGCAGACATAACCTTCCTATCCACCAATGAAAAACTCAGTTGCCGTAAAGAAGGAAATAATATGGTGGTGTCTTTGCCTGAATATGACCCCAATAAGATCAAAGCTCCCTATGCCTATGTGATCCGGATAAAAAATTATGGAGCGTTTACACCCAAGCCAAAAATAGAAACCGGTTACCTGCCTGATCTGTCGGGTGCAATGGTCACCATTTCTTCAAAAGACGCGGCGGTAAAAACCAGCTATACGATCAGTAATAAGGATGGAACCAATAGCTTTTTCTACACAGCTCCCTTTCTTGTGAAAGGAGATGCCACGATCAAAGCGGTTTCAACAAAGGGCGATAATTACCTGCCGGGTGATACAGCCGAAAGTAAAATAACCGGTCTCAGTTTATTACAACCGGTTAAGCCGGCCTCTCCCAAAAGCGGCCTGAGCTACAAGTATTATGAAGCAGACAATATGAATATGTCCGTTCTGGAAAAAGCGGCGCCGGTTAGCCAGGGTATCGCGGAGAAAGTATCGGTAACAATTAAACAACGTAAAGAAAAATACGGTCTTGTATTTGAAGGATATATTCGTATCGACAAAACCGGCGGTTACGCGTTTTATACTACCAGTGATGACGGAAGCATTTTATTTATCGATGACAATAAGATCGTAAATAACGATGGCGACCATGGTTTTGATGAAAAAGAAGGAAGATGTTTG
>JANXRX010000031.1 GCA_025352905.1 Bacteroidota bacterium
ATAAACCATGGAAAGGTCCGATCCCCGGAAGAAGCAACGGTGTACTGATCGCGAAGTTCGGTGGCGTTACTACAGCCTATTCAATTGATAAGCTGCAGGACCGCGGAAGTTTCTTTGTAGATCCGGGAGATGAAGTATATGTGGGACAGGTGATTGCCGAGCATATCAAACCGGGTGATCTGAACGTGAATGCAGTGGAAATGAAAAAACTGACCAACCACCGTGCCAGCGGCAGTGATGATGCGGTACGAATCACACCTAAATTGCAGTTTACGCTGGAAGAGTGCATGGAATATATCCAGCAGGATGAGTGTATCGAGGTAACCCCCAAGAACATCCGTATGCGTAAAGTGTACCTGAATGAAGATGACAGGAAGAAGAGCGGTAAAAGTATGCAAAGCGAAGCAGTAGGATAGTTTTCCGCTTATAAATATTGGCGCACAAAAAAACCACGATCAGCAATGACCGTGGTTTTTCATTTAAAAGGTGTAAGAATTATCCCCTGCTTACGATAACGTCTTCGATAACACGGGTCTTGATGTTCACATCAAATTTTTCTTTGTAAGAAATTTTGCTGTCTTCGATCACGAAGCTCACTTTGCTCATTTCAGACTTTGGCAGTTTGAAGGTCTTTTCAAATTTCTTGTCGCCATAAGCGCTTTTGAAAAGTTGGTCTCCATTCTCATCCAATACCACCAAACTGAAAGTGTTGCCTGATGGGTTGGCATACTTTACGTTGAAGGATAATTGGTTGTTAACATCAACGCCTGTGTATTTAACTTCTACTTTATCAGCTGAAGTAACAGTGTTGGTACCGGTGTTTGCGCTGGCCGACAGGAATAAGGCGGCTACTAGCAGGTTACCGAGGAAAAACCTTTTTGCGATGTTGTTGATTGATTGCTTTTTCATAGTTATTCGTTTTAAATGATTGAATGAATGATCAAAGAGTTCATGGCAGAACAATCCTGTTCATCATTTCATATTGCGGCAGCAAAAGCAATTCAAATGGAAGAATCGAGAGGGACAGGTAACCGAATCGTAGCGGTAAGTGAACGGAACGTTCAAAATCGAGATGTACATCTAAACCCTGTAACTACTATTAATACCTTTCTAGACCAAAGGTAACCCGGGTTTAGTAATTTCAATGTTAAAAAATCATGAAGTTGATTTAAAATAATCATATCGTGTTATTAATAATATATTTTAATGTGTTTAATTTACACATAAAGGAATATATTTTATCAATATAAATAATTGATTTTTAACTCTTTATGTAAAAATCGAATTTATAGAAAACTGGTTCTTAAAAAATTAGAAAAATTAAAATGTTAAAAATAAATAAAATAAACACATAGTATTTATTGTTATTTAAATAACCGGCTTATTTAAAGTTTGCCAGAGAAGGTCTTTCAGCTCTACTAAACCCGTATTGGTAAGCGAAGAAATGAATAAATGAGGGATGCCGGCAGGGAGTTCTTTTGCGATGGCCTCTTTCAGTTCCTCATCAAGCATATCACTTTTGCTTACGGCGATAATAAAATCCTTCTGGAGCATTTCGGGGTTGTATTCTTTCAGTTCATTACGGAGGATCTCAAATTCCTTTTTATGATCGGCGCTATCGGCCGGTACTAAAAAAAGCAATACAGAATTGCGTTCAATATGCCGCAGGAACCGGTGCCCCAACCCCTTGCCTTCAGCGGCCCCTTCAATAATACCCGGCAGATCGGCAATGCAGAAAGATTGCTGGTCGCGGTATTCCACCATACCCAGTTGGGGTATCAGGGTGGTAAAAGCATAGTTGGCGATCTTGGGTTTGGCCGCCGTGATCACTGATAATAAAGTTGATTTACCTGCATTCGGAAAACCTACCAAACCTACATCAGCCAATACTTTCAGCTCCAGGTTTTTCCATCCTTCTATACCGGGTTCGCCGGGTTGTGCATGTTCAGGTACCTGGTTGGTAGGCGTCGCAAAATTACTGTTACCCAAACCGCCACGTCCCCCTTTCAACCAGACAACCTCCTGGCGGTCTTCTAATATTTCAACTTCTGTATTACCCGATTCCTCATCCCTTGCTACGGTTCCCAAAGGAACATCAATGATAATATCCTTGCCATCATGGCCGGTACAGTTATCCTTGCTGCCCCCTTCGCCGTTCTCAGCCAGTACATTTTTAAAATAACGCAGGTGAAGTAATGTCCACAGGTTACTGTTGCCACGTAATATAATATGACCGCCGCGGCCACCATCACCTCCATCGGGGCCGCCCATCGCTGTTAATTTATTGCGCATAAAATGACGGGCCCCTGCACCTCCATGGCCACTACGTGCGAAAATGCGGATATAATCTATAAAATTGTTTCTTTCAGACACGAATTACATGAATTAAGCTAATTACACGAATTAGCCCGCGAAGGTAAGCATTATCCCTTCTTCCATGTTTTATATAGCGCTTCCTGTTCGGGCCTGTTGGCAGGGATCTCTCTGAGTGGTTCCGTTTCTTTCCAGTATTCTCTCATTTCTTTTGGCAGGCCCTGGTATAGCCGGGTTCCTTCCGTTTTCCAGTCAATCATTTCATCGGAAACGGCTTTTATTTTTTTTGCAGGATTACCCGCTACCAGGCTTCTTGGTTCGAATATCTCTCCTGCTTTTAAAAGGCTGAGTGCGCCCACGATACACTCATCGCCTAACTGTACATTATCCATGATCACACTGTTCATACCCACCAGGCAGTTCCGGCCAATCATGGCCCCATGTATCACGGCGCCATGGCCGATATGTGCGCCGGCCTGTAACCGCACCGTTATCCCCGGAAACATATGTATTGTACAGTTTTCCTGCACATTACAGCCATCCTCAATAATGATCCCGCCCCAATCTCCCCTGATGGCTGCCCCGGGTCCTATATATACATCCCTGCCAATGATCACATTACCTGTCACAGCCGCCTGTGGATGAATAAAAGCGGATTCATGTATGACGGGGATAAACCCCTTAAATGCGTAGATCATAAAATTCCAGTTGAGATTTAAAAAAGTGTAATTTCAGAAAAACAACGCTTCGGAAGACGAATACTTTTAATAGAATGATAATGAGGAACTATGGGCTAGTGATGTTTTTATTATTTATTTCGTGTTATCCCCCCGTAAACACAATCGCACAGCAAAGATCCCGGGCTTCTGCATCGGGGGATTCTGTTATTGCCAATCCCGGAGCCCTGAAAATGAGCTGTGGCGTTGACGTTTTACTCAATGAACTGCGAAAGAACCCCGCTTTTCTCACCATCGAAAAAAATACGAATGCCGAGATCATCAAAAAAGTGTCCATGGGTTTTACAGACACGGTCATCCTTCCTGTCGTATTTCATATCATTAATACCAATCCCGCTGCCATCACAGACCTGCAGATTGCAGATGCTGTGAGGGACCTGAACAATGCCTTCAGCAAGACCAATAATTATGCCGGTAGCCAGGGAGCAGATACAAAAATCCGCTTTGCCCTGGCACAAAAAGATCCCAATGGTGGTAATACAAGTGGTATTGACCGTGTGGCGTCTTATTATTCCGACAATATGAATATGTACACAGAAGACGGGCTGTTAAAGAGCTTACAGATATGGAACCCGGTAAAATACATTAATATCTGGGTGGTATCCAGTATCATTGGCGAGATCGGCGCCAGTTTTGGTTGCGGGGTATGGACACGCATGAATGCAGGCGGTTATGCAACCATGCCCACGGCTGGTGGCGTTGGTTCGCTGACTGACGGGATCGTGGTAACGGGTTTTGGTCCTATGCTGGCGCACGAGATGGGCCACTATCTTGGTCTCTATCATACTTTTGAAGGCGGGTGCACCAATAATAATTGTTTAACGGATGGCGACAGGGTTTGTGATACCCCGCCGGATGGCACCACCCTCAGTTCCCCATCCTGCAGCAGTCCTACCAACTCCTGTAATACGGATACCCTTTCCAATCATTCCAACGGCTTTTTCCCAAGAGATACTACCGACCAGATCGCCAATTTTATGGATTATGGAAATACTTCCTGCAGTAACCAGTTTACTCAGGGGCAGGCAGACAGGATGCAGGCAACACTATTAACCTTGCGCACCGGTTTATTGCCGGATGTACTGACCAAACCCTGTAATACAAATGCAATCGCTTCCTTCACAAGAAATATTGATCACCCAAAAGTTGGCGATCCGATAGTATTTACCAATACTTCTACTAATAGTACTTTTTTCAGGTGGCTGGTGAATGATGTTTCAGTAGCTACGGGTGCTATTACTACACGTACACTTACGCCTACAATAGTTGGTAAAACCAAAGTTACGCTATATGCTTATAGTGCCGACCTCAGCTGCTATGCTTCTTTTAGCGATTTTGTATTTGCTGATTGTGGTGTTGCGGCAAGATTCTATAATAATAAACGGTCCATCGCTTCCAAAACAAATATTTATCTCGATACTGTCCTGTTCACCAATAATTCTTACGGATCCAATTTAGCCTATACATGGATCAGGACCAACAACAGTGCATTTGGAAGGAATATTGTAACATCCAATGCAGCAGGCGGAGGCGCCAATGATCTTAGTTATGTTTTCCAGGATCCGGGTGTT
>JANXRX010000048.1 GCA_025352905.1 Bacteroidota bacterium
TCCAGCTCCATCTGAAAAACTTGATCTTCAAATATAAAAATCGTATCAGCAACACAAAAGGATTCCGGCTTTCCCGCCAGCCGGCCCTGCCCATGGTACTGGGTTCATCCGGCGAATTCTTCTGATCGAACAAGCTCGTGAAATCATCATAAAAAAGCCCCTTTGCTTTGTTGCGTATAAAAGAAAGGCTCATGCTGAACTCGGTCTTATCTCCTGAGATGCCCTCGGGGTAGCGTCCGAATTTTTCAAAGAAATTACTATGCCTTAAATGCGGGTGATCGCTGTAGAAATAAAATTTCAGGTGGTTCATATACCAGGGAGCCGTATGAAAAACCATTTCCGAAAAGCCTTTACCAAATGGCTTTGTATAAGGATAACGGAAATAGGCATAGAACTTAATAATATCCATATCATCCCTTTCCCTCATCAGGGTACAGGCATCCATAAAATGTGCGGGAAACTTTCCGGTAGGTTCAAAATCCTCCTGTACGTATAAGGTATACGGGGTAGTAACCGCATCCTGCCCTTTATTGATATTATTACCCAAACCTTTATTCTTTTCAGCAGTAACCAGCCGGAAAGGAAAAAGCTGTTGCAAAGAAACCAGTCTTTCCCTGTGTTCGGGCCGGCTGCCATCATCCGATACAACGATATCGCCAAAACTACAGTTAAGGTTCCGGAAAGCACGCAGCAAACGCTCTAACGATTGGCTGCGGTTATAATGCGTAACCAGCAAACTCACATCTTTAAAAAAATAGGATTCTTCTGTCATGATCTTCTGTCACCGAAAGTAAACAAATCAAACTAAAAATTAACGTTCTTTGCATGATGCAGCTGGTAGCTAAACTCAGGAACAAACATTTTCTATCCCTTGCGGGGAATGGGATCATGTCTGTATTCGGGCTGGTGACTGTAGCGGTTTTATACCGTGTTTTGCCCGTGTCGGAGGTGGGGGTATGGGTATTCTTCCAGTCTACTTTAATGCTGATAGATACATTCCGTTCCGGTTTTCTGACCACGGCCTTCATTAAATTCTGTTCCGGGGCCAAACCGGCCAGGGCCGCCGAGGTAACCGGTTCTACCTGGTATATTGCGCTGGCCATCACCGGCGGGTTTATCCTGCTTAATATTCCCTTTATATTCTTTTTAGGTCATATCCAGAATGAAGGGTTATCCTTTTTTCTCAAATGGTTCGGGCTCACCTATGTTTTTACACTGCCTTCCTTTATTGCCACCTGCGTGGTGCAGGCAGAACAGCGGTTCGACAGGTTATTATATATCCGCTTTATCAGCCAGACACTTTTCGTACTCGGTCTTATTTTATTGATCGTAACCGGACGTACCGGGTTACAGAATATCATTTATGTGAACCTGCTCGCTTCCCTGCTCACGAGTATCTTCACTATTGTAGCGGGCTATTCGGGTATCCGTACATTTAAAAACAGGTCGAAGCTTTGTATACGGGAACTGTTTCATTTTGGTAAATTCAGCGTGGGTACCACGCTTAGCTCGAACCTTTTCAGAACCTCTGATACGTTTATTATCAATTTTCTTTTGGGACCGGCAGCCCTGGCTATTTATAATCTCGGTCAAAAGCTCATGGAAGTTGTGGAGATCCCGCTGCGTAGTTTTGCGGCTACCGCTATGCCCTCCTTATCCGCAGCCTATAACCAGGATAAGCGTGAAGAAGTGATCTATATCCTGAAAAAGTATATCGGTATGATCACAGTCGCGCTTGTACCGGTGGCTATTATCGCTGTTCTGTTTGCAGATATCGCTATCAGTATCATAGGCGGCGGTAAATATTCGGGAACAGAAGCAGGGAATGTATTGCGCCTCTTTATGACATTTGCGCTCCTGTATCCTGCCGACCGCTTCATGGCCCTCACACTCGATGTGATCCATAAACCAAAGATCAATTTTATCAAAGTTCTGATCATGCTCGCCGCCAATATTATCGGCGATTTTGTGGGGATCTATGTACTGGGGAATATTTACGGGGTGGCCATTACCACGGTAGTACCCACGTTGATCGGCGTTTTCATTTCCTACTTTGCGCTTCGCAAATACCTTCCTTTTTCTTTCTGGGATATCTACCGGTTAGGATGGGTTGAATCCAGGTATGAACTGCAGCAACTGCTTCATAAGAAAAAAAATCGCTAATTCTTTGCGTACTCTGCGCCTTTGCGAGCTAACATTAGGCACACAACGGCGCAAAGAAAATCGAATTACTTCTTTTTTACACTAAACCGCAACTCAATGTGTTTATAAGTCCATTGAGACACTTTGTAGATAATATAAAAATTAACGATAAATAAATAACTATACGCCGAAGGAGAAAAATGAAGCAACCGGATAAACAATATATTAAACAGGCTGATCAAAAGCGCATGTGTCATATATACCGAATAAGAATAGGTTCCGAGCTTATGCAGGAAAGCAGATCGTTTTAAAAGATCCGAAACAATTCCCTGCTCAAATGAAAATACCAGGATAGCGATAAAGAATACCAGTTCATATACTATTCCCGCTTCTTTCAACACAAAACCAAAGCTTACAGACAGGATCATGCTAATAACCACAACTGTTTCAGCGACAGAAAAAAAAGAACGGGGTAGGGTCGTAAAATATTTCTTAGTGGCCTGGAAAGTATTCAAACAGATCACCCCGGTAAAAAAACCGGCAATGGCGCGGAGAAAACCATAATCAAAGCTATAGGTCAGTTCAAAATTACCAGTTGCCCGGTGCAGCGCCCACAGGCTTACCAACACGATCAATATATTTATTGCGTTCTTTACATCTGCGCGTTTGTGGCGGCTGATATATACGATAACCATCCCAAAGACAAGGTAAGCGATCATTTCGGCGCTGATAGACCAGCTCGGGATATTCCAGCTTACATCTGTAACACCCGGCAATTTAACGGAATGAAGGAACAGCAGGTTAGAAAAAAAAGTGAGCAGGTTATTATTGATATTATCGGGCTGGTTGATGGCTATATGGCCTTCCAGCAATTTTTTACCCAATTCAACACCCACAAACAGCAACAGCATAACAAAGTGCAATGGATATAACCGGAAGAGTCTTTTTTTCAAGAACCCGTTCATTTCATTGGCAGAGCTGATCGATTGATAGGTATACATGATCACGAACCCGCTGAGTACAAAGAAAAAATCGACAAACAGATCGGAATTCTGAATAAACGAATTGTTGAGGATAGGCGTATCTGCAAACGGCCCCATATGAAAGAACACCACCATGCTGGCAAAAATGCCCCTGAAGATATCCAATACGGCAAACCGGTGTTTCGTCATCTTAGTAATATTCGTTTCCGATAGTTATCAGTAATCCCTGTTGGCGGTCTTTCTCGCGGTGATCAAAGTATAGATTCCACAGAATACGATGATCAGCGAGATCAGATCCATCAGCGTAAAACCATCCTGCGCATTAAAATAATAGATCGTGTACATCTCAAAGAAAGGCGGTGCAGGCATGATGATCATCGCAAATCCCATGGTGATCATTAATACTGAAATGACCATCCGGAAAGCCACAGAAATTTTTTTACCGGTTTCATGGCCCAGTCTTTTTGTTTTTTTATGGCTAAGGATGATCTCGACCTCGCCGGGTTGTATCCTGTTAAAGAGTTCCACGTTGTTAGCCTCCCGGTAAACAACCGATGAACGAAGCGCATTGTCGAACCGGTTCTTTAACTCCTGTAATTTTTCTTCATCAGGCTCCTGTTCCGCTAAAAGATCGATCAGCTCATCCATTTTCCGGTCAACGGAAGACGTTTTTTCTGTTTGGAAAATAGGCGCGGATATATGTTTCTTTTTGAACAAATTCAAATAGTTTCGGTAACGGTAAATATAAATCATTAATCCTTATGAACACGACTGCCGGCCGGGTTTCCATTATCACTGTCAACTTCAACCAGGCGGCAGTTACTGAGGCAATGCTGGCTTCTGTCTTTTTGCATAACGATTATCCGGGTATTGAGATCATTGTGGTAGACAATGGCAGCACAATGAACCCCGTACCCGCATGGCAGTTGCAATATCCAGGTGTTCAGTTTATCCGCAGCGAAAAAAACACGGGTTTTGCAGGGGGCAATAATATCGGCATCCGGCAGGCAAAAGGAGAATTTCTTTTCCTGGTAAATAATGATACGGAATTTACACCGGGGCTGGTTACACAATTGGTAAATACCCTTATCGCTTACCCCGAAACAGGGATGGTATCGCCAAAGATCCGCTATTATCAGCAACCCGATATTTTACAGTATGCCGGTTTTACCCGCATGAATTTTTTCACTGCAAGAAATCATTGTATCGGCCAGTTTGAAAAAGACAATGGCCAATATGATTCCGCCAGCGGAACAACCGGTTATGTACATGGCGCTGCTATGATGATAAAAAGGGCCGCCATCGAAAAAGCCGGATCGATGAAAGAAAATTATTTTCTCTATTACGAAGAAATGGACTGGTGTGAAAGTATCAAAAGACAGGGCTATGATATCCGCGTAGATACACAGGCGCTTATTTATCACAAAGAGTCCGTATCCGTTGGCCAGAAAAGCGCTTTGAAAGAATATTTTATGAACCGCAACCGGGTACTTTTTATCCGGCGCAATGCAGGATGGTACCACAAAATAGTTTTTTACCCGTATTTTATCCTGGTAGTCACACCCCGTAACATCATCAGCTATATAAAAAATGGTCAATGGTCATTCATCGCGATATTGTTCCGGGCTATCTGGTGGAACCTTTCACATACAGTAAACAGCCCGGAACAGGGCTACCGGCCTAAATGATTTTCCGATGCAAACCTCTTTTATATATCTTATTATCTGCCTGCTTACCGGGATCGGCGTGATCGTATTGCTTACCGCAAAATACCGTCTGCCCGCATTTTTCGCTTTACTGATATCCTGTTTTGTAGTGGGGCTGGGTGTTCAGATGCCTGTTCCGGAACTGCTCAATACCATCAAAGACGGTTTTGGCAATATCATGCGCTCACTGGGCCTGGTAATTGTTTTGGGAACCACCCTTGGCGTGGTGCTGGAGTACACAGGCAGTACACGTGTAATGGCATCTTTTATCCTGGAAAAACTCGGGCAGGGCCGCGCGCCTATGGCCATGAGTATGACTGGATTTATCGTTGGATTACCGATTTTCTGCGATTCCGGATTTATCGTACTCAGCGGGCTTAACCGGTCAATGGCCAAACGGACCGGCTTACCCATGTCGGTGATGGCGACTTCCCTGGCAACCGGACTCTACGCTATACATTGTCTTATACCGCCCCATCCCGGTGCAACCGCGGCTGCGGGAATACTAAAAGCAGATATCGGCAGACTGATATTATATGGACTGGTGGTTGCCGTACCTGCCAGTATAGCCGGGTATTACTGGGTAAAGTATGCCGGTAATAAAAACCCCGGTACGGTTGGGGAGCAAACAATGGAAGAGAAGATCACAGCCGGTAATCCTCCCTCTGTCAGCAAGGCTTTTTTACCTGTGGTGATACCGATAGTACTGGTCGCGGTACGGTCTTTCTTTGTTATTGAAAGTACAGGAGCGGGTAGATGGACAAATATTTTTCTGTGGGCAGGCGATCCTGTTATTGCATTATCTATCGGTATTCTCCTTGCCTTTAATTGCGGACGTTCCTGGAAAAAAACAGTCATAAGTTCTTTGTTGCAGGATGCAGCAGAGAAAGCGGGGGGCATATTAGTAATCATTGGCGCCGGCGGGGCCTTCGGGGCAGTGCTGGCAGCTACTAAGATCGGCGGACAGTTCGGTTCTTCCGTACCATTGGCAAGCATGGGTATTTTTTTCCCTTTCCTGCTTTGTTTTCTTTTAAAAACGGCACAAGGCTCTTCAACCGTGGCCATTATTGCGGCAGCTTCTATTGTTCAACCGTTATTACCGGCATTAGGACTGGCAACGGAAACCGGGCAGTTATTATGTGTGTTAGCAATGGGTGCCGGATCGATGATGATCTCCCATGCCAATGATGCTTATTTCTGGGTGATCGCGAAATTTTCAGGATTAGATATGAATACCATGTTGCGGGTGTATACAGTCGCAACCGTGTTCATGGGACTTACGGGATTAGCGATGGTGTATTTATTGTCGAAAATATTATTATAGTCAACTAATCCTCCATGCATATCCTCATCGCACCCAATGCTTTTAAAAACAGCCTTACTGCAAAGCAGGCCGCGGAAGCCATTAAAAAAGGTTTGCAGGAAAGTGCACTGGACTGTATCTGTGAATGTTTTCCTATAGGGGATGGGGGAGATGGCACCGGGGAGTTGCTGGTAGAAAAATGTAATGGTCTCCATATAGAAACGACAGCGGGAGATCCATTCGGAAGAAAAATAAATGCGGGTTATGGATTGATCGATAACGGTATGACAGCTATCATAGAAATGGCCGATGCATCCGGTTTGCGTCTTCTTCACCCTGCTGAACTGAATCCATTGCTTGCCACCAGTTATGGAACAGGAGAAATGATCGTTGATGCATTGGGTAAGGGCGTTACAAAAATCATCATAGGCATGGGGGGGGCTGCAACAGTAGATGGTGGTACGGGTATTCTCGCCGCATTGGGTATGCGCTTCTTAAACGAAGAGGGCCATGAGTTAACCGGAATGCCAGGCAGCCTGGTGCATCTTCATTCTGTTGATATGTCGGGCCTGGATAATAGGGTGGCTAATTGCGAAATAATCGTTCTCTGCGATGTGGATAATCCACTACTGGGCAGTTCAGGCGCAGCAGCTGTTTTTGGCCCGCAGAAGGGTGCCGGTAAAAAAGAAGTACAGCAACTGGAGGAGGCACTTGCCAGGCTAAAGGATGTATTACTTGCCCAAACGGGAAAAGACATATCGCAACTTAGCTATGGCGGAACGGCCGGTGGCGCTGCTGCCGGTGTTTGTGCAGTGCTTAATGCACAATTGGTAAACGGCGCCGATCATTTTTTGACGATCACCAATTTTGCGAATAGCCTCGCATCCGCAGACCTTGTGATCACGGGAGAGGGAAGTATTGATGAACAAACGCTCCAGGGCAAGGGCCCGTACAGCGTAGCAGCAATGGCCAAGAACAAAGGTATCCCCGTAATAGGACTGGCAGGAAAGATACCCACAGAAAGGAACGAAGCATTAGCGAGATATTTTGACTTGCTTTTATCCATCAACGAACCGGGAGCTGATGCAGCAACCGCTATAAAAAATAGCGCCGATAACCTGCGGCTCACCGGGTGTCACCTCGGCGATAGCTTATCTCTCCATGCAACTCTGTGACCTCTGTGTCTCTGTGTTGAAAAAAAACAGAGGCACAGCATTCAACACAGAGTACACAGAGGTACACAGAAGGTAATTCAGTATCTTTAGGTATCAATGAATGCCCCAGAGCTTAGAACTGTTAATGTAACCCGTTATGTGACCCCACTGCGCGAGGGAGGCTCACTCCCCGCCATCGCAGAGGCGGATGATGGATTTTTATACGTACTCAAATTCAGAGGTGCCGGTCAGGGCGTAAGGGCATTGATCGCCGAACTGATCGGGGGGGAAATAGCAAGGGCCCTTGGTCTGAAAGTACCGGAGCTCGTATTTGCAGAACTGGATACCGCATTCGGCCGCACAGAACCCGACGAAGAGATACAGGATCTTTTAAAAGCAAGTGTGGGCCTGAACCTGGGCCTCCATTATTTATCAGGTGCCATCACCTATGATCCTGCTATTACAACAATCGATGCCAAACTGGCCTCAGAGATCGTTTGGCTGGATGCCCTGATCACCAATGTGGACCGTACAGCGCGGAATACAAATATGTTGGTATGGCGGAAAGAATTGTGGCTCATAGATCATGGTGCGGCGCTCTATTTTCATCATTCCGGCCAGGATTGGGAACAACAGTCGGAAAGACCTTTTGAAAAAATAAAGGAACATGTATTATTGCCGCAGGCCTCAGAACTGGAAGCAGTAAATAAGGCATTTTGTGCAACCCTTACCGAAGAAAGGATCCGGGCCATTGTTGCCCTGATCCCCGATGATTGGCTCGAAACAGCCACACCAGGTATAGAAGCGAAGGTGTCGCGGCAGGTTTATCACCAGTTTTTAGTATCAAGAATTATCCATGCAGCTATTTTTGTAAATGAAGCAGAACATGCCAGGAAATCACTTATTTGAGTATGCCGTTATCCGTGTAATGCCGCGTGTGGAACGGGAAGAGTTTCTCAATGTGGGCGTGATTCTGTATTGTAAGGATCAAAAATTCCTGCAGGCGCTGTTTACATTGGATAGTGGGCTGCTGCTCGCCTTTTCGGATGAACTGGATATGACTGAATTAAATAAGCACCTCTGTGCTTTTGAACAGATCTGCCGTGGCGGGGAGGAGGGCGGTCCTATCGGTAAATTAGACATCGCCTCCCGCTTTCGCTGGCTGACCGGTACCCGGAGTACCATTCTTCAAACCTCCAAAGTGCCCCCGGGGTTTTGTACCGAGCCTTTAGAAACGCTGAAACGATTGCATGAACAATTGGTTCGGTAAGAATGCAGACGTAAAGGACTGTCTACATTTATTCATCAGATTCAGCGTTTTAAGGCCTTTTTCAGCCACTTGCATATATTTTTTTGGATAGTATGACAGAGTTTCCTAAATTTATTTTAAGCTTTTTTTAAGGTCTATTTTACTCCCTCCCCCAAGTTAAATGTACCCCTGCCCGGGTATGTTGGTTTTGTTTATTTTAATCCATTTTGAGCATGAATACCCGTAAAAAGGA
>JANXRX010000060.1 GCA_025352905.1 Bacteroidota bacterium
GATTCCAGCGGAGAGTTAGGGATTCGAACCCCAGGACCTGTTACAGTCAACAGTTTTCAAGACTGCCGCAATCGACCGCTCTGCCAACTCTCCGGGTGCAAAATAATAGCCAAGGAGGCTATCTACCAAAAAAAGAATGGATTTGCGAAAAAGTATCCTGGAAAATAAGCATTCAGATCACCGGATAATCAATGGGTGCGGACATCTGGTCAGAAAACCTATATCAATTCTCCGGAGCAAGACAGGATGATATTGATATTCGATCCCCCTAAGCAGTCCTAACCCAGTCTATCCCTCTAATCCCGTTTTGATGCAGACGCTCAATGAGCTGTCCGGTGTGGTGCTGTAAATGCCGCAGGTTGTACAGATGCAGTTCAAATTTATTTATGGGTAACCAATCAAATCCTGACGGGTCCGTCAAACTTTGTTCATCAATTTGGTATTCCAACCGCATACAAATACCAGCTATATATTCTTTCAGATCGGGCTTTGAATAGCTTTTGTCAACAGTATCCGGTTGTGTACCGGATAACTTTCCTAGTTGGTGAATACCTGACCGATGGTCACGCCAGGGGATGAATGCGTTTTCATTTTTTGAAAGATAAAGCGCCGTGAAATGAAGCGAATGATACGTTATTTGCCAATAAGGGCTTTCATAACTGGTGTCAGTCCACAGATGATCAGGACATTTGTCAATGGTGCTTTCGAGCATTTTCAATGCCGCACGATATTGTGAGATCAATTCGGGTTTCATAGGCGATCCTGCGTTGTCAGGTTAAATAAATATAGTCCAGGATCTAACAATGTATTGATTTTTGGTTTTCGATGCAGTATCTCCCGTCCTTACCCCACAATCACACCTCCCACAAACCTTTTCACCGATGTTCAAGTTCCCCGAAAAAAAACATTGGGTATTTGCATTATATTGGCCCCATTAATCAATTTCAGTACCCTTTATTTTGCGCTATGAGAAAAACGATATTACTACTCGCGGTTCTGGCATCCTTTGGTACTGCCAATGCACAGCAGGCCAATGCTTTATCCGCTAAAGATTATGCGAATGCCGAAAGATTCATGAGTTATAACACCGACCCATTCGTGGATGGGGTAGTGGTGCGCCCCAACTGGCTGCCGGATGAAAAATTCTGGTACTTAGCCACTACGGCAGCAGGAAATGAATTTATCCTGGTCGACCCGGTTAAAAAAACGCGCACGGCTGCTTTTGATCACCAGAAACTGGCGGCTGCTTTATCAACCGCTTCAGGCAATAAATATGATGGCGCTAAACTGCCTTTCCAGGCAATCAGTTTTTCTGCCGATGGGAAATCGGTTTCTTTTATGGCAGATGGCAAGAAATGGAAATACGACCTGCTTACCGGCGAATGTTCCATAGATACCAGTGCTGATACACCCGGCATGGCATCTGCAGCACGCGGCGGGCGCGGTGGCAGGGCTGGTGGCGGTGGTTTTGGCGGTGGCAACGAGATCGCTTCTCCTGATGGAAAACGTTCCGTATTTATCAAGGATTACAATTTATGGGTGCGTGATGTGGCCAGTGGCAACCAGACACAGTTAACTACAGATGGCCTCAAAGACTATGGCTATGCTACCGATAATGCAGGCTGGAAATCGAGCGAGCGGCCCATCGTACGCTGGTCGCCCGATTCAAAGAAATTAGCCACGTTCCGGCAGGATCAGCGGAATGTAAGCGATATGTATTTAGTTACCACCAATGTGGGCAAGCCTACTTTGCGTGCCTGGAAATACCCGCTGCCGGGTGATAAAGAGATCCCTATGATACAAAGGGTAATCATTGACGTGGAGAACCCGAAACTGATCGTTTTACAGGTGGCACCCGATCCACATAGGGCCACATTGAGCGACGATATTTCGAGCAGCGGCACTTTTGATGATATCGACTGGAAAGAAGACGGCAGCCAGATGGCTTTTGTATCTACTTCCCGAGATCATAAACAGGAAAAATTCCGGATCGCCGATGCCGTTACGGGCAGTGTGCGCGAAGTGTTTGAGGAAGTGGTGGCCACACAATACGAATCGGGCCGCGGAGCCATTAACTGGAGATACCTCCCCAATTCAAACGAGATCATCTGGTACTCTGAACGCGATAACTGGGGACATTTATATCTCTATGATGCGGCAACGGGAAAATTAAAGAACCAGGTAACTAAGGGCGACTGGGTAGTAACCCGGCTAATAAGAGTGGATGAGAAGAATCGTGTATTGTATTTCATGGCGGGCGGCCGCGAACCTGGCAACCCCTATTTCACGCATCTGTATAAAATTGGTTTTGACGGAAAGAACCTGAGCCTGCTCACACCCGAGGACGGTAACCACCAGATAAGTTTTTCTCCTTCCTTTAATTATTTTATCGATACGTATTCCAAACCCGATGTTGCACCGGTTACCGTATTCCGTACTGCGGATGGCAAACTGATCAGTTCCTTGGAAAAAACAGATGTATCCCGTTTAACCGCTACTGGCTGGAAGCCACCGATACCTGTATCTGTTAAGGCGCATGATGGCAAAACGGATATTTATGGACTGGTGTTCACACCCATGAAGATTGTTGCTGGAAAGAAATATCCGGTGATCGATTATATCTATCCCGGTCCGCAAGGTGGAAGTGTGGGCAACTGGTCGTTCAGCGCATCCAGGAGCGATCACCAGGCACTGGCCGAACTGGGTTTTATCGTAGTAGTGATAGAAGGAACCAGTAACCCCGGCCGTTCAAAGAGTTTCCATGATATGAGCTATGGTAACATGGCCGATAATACCATACCCGATCAGATCACGGCTATCCGGCAGCTTTCGCAGGTTTACCCGATCGATACCAGCCGGGTAGGTATCTGGGGCCATTCGGGCGGCGGGTTTGCCACAGCAACAGCTATGTTCCGGTTCCCCGATTTCTTTAAAGTGGGTATTTCCGAATCGGGCAATCATGATAACCGTAATTATGAAGATGACTGGGGAGAGCGTTATGATGGTCTGGCGGCTAATTCCGATTACGATGCACAGGCAAACCAGAATTATGCGAAGAACCTGAAAGGCAAATTAATGCTGGCCCATGGCATGATGGATAACAATGTACCGCCCTCGAATACTATGCTCGTTGTGGAAGCGCTCGAAAAAGCGAATAAGAGTTTCGACCTGGTCATCTTTCCTAACAGCCCGCATGGCTATGGACAGTATGCGCCTTATATGATGCGTCGCCGCTGGGATTATTTTGTCCGCAATTTGCTGGGCGCTGAACCACCGGCAGATTACCAGTTGCGGGCAGCAGGACCGGGGCCACGCTAAATTATTCCTGCGGGAACGAACTGTTGTTAATGATCAGTTGGGTTTTGCCATTGGGTTTTGTGAGGATACTGATCATAGACACAGCTTTGTTCCCGCTTGTATATTTCAGCCAGATCGTATTACCCGTAATAGTATAGCTACCGTCTGAAATATCCTGTGAAACAGCGCTTCCCGCCGTGGTGCTCACGCCGCCATAACTGTTTTGCGAAAAGCTCCCGTCTTTATTAAAAACAATGGTTGAGGAAGAAGATATGTTAGGCAGGATAGAACCGGCCGAATATTGACCCGCGATCCGGTAATTAGCGGGTAAAGGGGTTTGTTTATTCACCGATCCACCATCTATTGAAACAAGCTGACCATCCTTGTAATCAAGGTTCCATTCAGCAGTCTTACCATTCTGCCAACTGATCAGCATCTTATTACCCGAAATCGAGTATTTACCTGTTTTTCCTGCATTATGTGCTTTTTCAGCGGCAAGATCAACCGGGTCAACCCCATATTTCGGGTCCTTAATGATCACGCTGTCACTACCCAGGTAGATCCAGGAAATATCCGTACCACTGCCATTCGGATCATTATTTCTAACCATACGCAGGTAAACCTCCGCCGCCGGCACCGTAACAACCACCGTTTTCGCCTTTTTCATCCGTTTAGCTCTCTGCCCGCTCGCAGTAACCGTAAACAGAAGCAACATAGAAATAACCGGGAACAGGCATTTTTTCATAAACAGGAATATACATTAATTATGCCAAGGGTCATTGGTCATTGAGTCATTGGTAAGCTATAAAGTAAATTGCAGTTTGATTTCCGTAATGACCAAATGACCCATTTCACCGAATCACCCGCCTGTTTACCGAAAACCAGTCATTTCTACCGAAATAGCTTTGCTAATAGATTAATTTCACAGCTTACACAAACAAAAATCACCGAATGAAATTAAGACTCATCGCGGGCCTGTCACTGGCCCTTTGCATTAGCATGGCAGATGCACAAACAACACCCCCCGCCGCAGGCGCTACAACGCCGCCGGTAAGAAGGGACAGGCCGCAAAACCTGCCAGATCCCAATGCCCCGCCAACCAAGTATGATTACCATGATGCGTTTGCTCCGTTCTTTTATACCAAGAACGGTACCGAGTACCGGGCAGCAACAGGAGAGCCGGGTCCGAAGTACTGGCAGAACCGTGCAGATTACCAGTTAGCGGCCAGTCTGAATGATGAAACCAACGAGATCACCGGCAGCGAGATCCTGAGCTATACGAATAACAGCCCGTTGAAAATGGATTTTATATGGATGATGCTGGATCAGAACCTCTTTAAACAGGATTCACGCGGCAGCGCCATCGTTCCGCTCGTCGGAAGTCGTAATGGCGGAAGAGGACAGGTATTTGATGCGGGGTATAAAATCAAATCGGTAAAAGTACTCAGTGGCCCAACAGGCAGTATCAGCACAGAAGTTAAATTCCTGATCACGGATACACGTATGCAGGTGTTCCTTCCAAAAGAGCTAACCGCGAATGGCGGTGTTTTAAAACTGAAGATCGATTATTCATTCATCTCTCCTAATTACGGTTCAGACCGTACCGGGATCCTGAATACCAAGAACGGTAAAATATTCACTATCGCACAATGGTACCCAAGGATGTGCGTGTTTGATGATATCATGGGATGGAACACTTTGCCTTATACAGGGCCTGGTGAATTTTTTCTTGAGTATGGCGATTTTGATGTGAAGATCACCGCACAGGCAAAAGACATCGTTGTATGTTCCGGCGAATTACTTAACCCGCAGGAAGTGTATACTGCCGAACAGCAGAAACGCTGGGCGCAGGCGGCACAAAGCGAAAAAACAATAGTGATCCGTTCCGGTGCAGAAGTAACGGACGCCGCATCACGCCCGGCCGGCAAAAAAGAACTGACCTGGCATTTTAAAATAAAAAATGCCCGCGACGTGGCATGGGGCGCATCTGCAGCTTTTGTAATAGACGCGGCTAAAATGGTCTTGCCAAGCGGTAAGAAGTCGCTCGCTATCTCCGCTTACCCGGTAGAAAGTGACAGCGCCAATGCCTGGCAGCGTTCCACAGAATTTGTAAAAAAATCCATCGAATACAATTCCAATAAATGGTATGAGTTCCCTTACCCGGCAGCAACAGCAGTGGCCGGTATTGTAGGTGGAATGGAATACCCGGGTATTGTATTTTGCGGATCAACCAGTAAGGGCGGAAATTTATGGGGTGTAAACGATCATGAATTTGGTCATACCTGGTTCCCGATGATCGTTGGTTCCAATGAAAGGATGTATGGATGGATGGATGAAGGTTTTAATACTTTTATCAATACACTTTCGACCGCTGATTTTAATAACGGCGAATTTAAAAGCAAACGCCCGAGGGATATGCACCGGACCGCAGAAGGATATACGCGACCTACGCTCGAACCCATCCTCAGTTATGTAGATAACCTGAAAGAAGGAAATAACGGTACCCTCTTGTACAGTAAGCCAAGCGATGGCCTGGTCATGCTCCGCGAGCTGATACTCGGACCAGAGCGTTTTGATCTTGCATTTAAAACCTATATCAACCGCTGGGCCTTCAAACACCCAACACCGGATGATTTTTTCCGTACGATTGAGAATGTGGGTGGCGAAAACCTGCAATGGTTCTGGAGAGGCTGGTTTGCCAATACCTGGCGCCTCGATGTTTCTGTGCGCAGCGTAAAATATGTAGACAGCACTGACTTCTCGAAGGGTTCCCTGATCACGCTGGATAACCTGGAGAAAATGGCAATGCCTGTAATACTCGAGATCAAAACCAGGAGCGGCAAAACAGAACGCATTAAACTGCCGGCTGAAATATGGGAGCGTAACACGTACTGGACCTTCAAATATCCATCAACCGAAGAAATCGAATCTGTTACCTACGATCCGGATAAAGTATTGCCCGATTATAATTCGGCCAATAATGTCTGGACCAGGAAGTAACTGCTGATTAAGGATTTTAACACAGAGGCACGGAGGCCACAAAGTTACACGGAGATTTTCTCTGTGACCCTCTGTGGCCTCCGTGCCTCTGTGTTGAAAAAAAAAACTCCGGAATTTGTCCCATCCCATCTCCCCTGATCGTCTTTACAGTGCAGTACCATTATAAACCATCTAAACTGTAAAGAAATGACAACCCAGCAGGTAGCAGAAAAATTAGTAGCCTATTTACGTAAAGGACAGATCACCGAAGCACAGTCGGAATTGTATTCAGATGATATTATCTGTATAGAACCCGAAGGCCCCATGGCGCCGCATTACACAAAAGGTAAAAAGGCAGTAGCGGAAAAAGGGAAACAATTTGCTTCGATGATCGAAGAGCGGCACGATGGTGCTGTTTCCGACGCCATTGTTTGCGGAAAGCATTTCTCCATCACCATGACCCTGGACGCCACTTTTAAAGGAATGGGTAGAAATACACTGGAAGAAGTTTGCGTGTATGAAGTAAAGGACGGACGGATTGTGTTTGAACAATTCTTTTACTGAGATCTATTCATAACGCAATGCCTCAATCGGATCCAGCCTTGATGCTTTCTGCGCGGGATAATACCCAAAGAATACGCCTGTTACCGCGCATACCACGAAAGATAAAATAATGGATGATTCCGAAACCAGCGTGGGCCATGCCAGGAACAGGGTTACCAGTTTGGCCGAAGTAACACCGAGGATCACACCAATGATACCGCCGGTAATGCTGATCAGGATCGCTTCTGTTAAGAACTGTAGGAGGATGTCGATGCCTCTTGCCCCGATGGCCATGCGCAAGCCGATCTCTTTGGTGCGTTCAGTTACGGATACATACATGATATTCATGATCCCGATCCCTCCCACGAACAGGGAGATGCCGGCGATCGCGGTCAATAACACCGTAAGCAGCTGGCTGGTAGAACTGATGGTGGTGATGAGTTCGGCCTGTGTACGCACAGTAAAATCATCATCATCCTTATAAGTTAATTTATGGTTAGAACGAAGGATCGCCGTTACTTCCTTGGTCGCCGTATCTGAACTTTTTTCATCCATCGCCGAAGCATAGATCGTTTGAATATAGGGAATGGCCAATATTCTTTTCTGAACCGTGGTATAAGGCGCCAGTATGATATCATCCTGGTCCTGGCCAAATGTATTCTCTCCTTTCTTTTCCAATACACCAATCACTTTAAAAGGGATCTTATTAAAACGGATGACCACACCCACCGGGTCGGCGCCATTAAAAATATTAGCTACAACCGTCTGACCAAGCAGGCAAACTTTATCTGCAGTGCGAACATCATCATCCGTAAAAGGAACACCCGATTGTAGTTTCCAGTCGCGTATATCCAGGTAGGAGGGCGCTACACCCTGCATGGATGTGGGCCAGTTTAGCGAAGCATTAATGGCCTGCCCGTTCGCGGTTACCGCTGGCGACACATTCGTTACAAAGCTGGCCTGTTTCTGAATGGCTATCACATCTTCTACTTTCAATGTCTGTAACCCGGTAGATCCTAATCTCGCGCCACCGCCGATAGTAGAATTGCTGAACGGGCGGATCGTGATCATATTGGAACCCATACTCGATAACTGGCTGCGGATACTTTGCTTAGAACCTTCCCCGATAGACACCATCGTGATTACCGCGCCCACACCAATGATGATGCCGAGCATGGTGAGAAATGCACGGATCTTATTCCGTAACAATGCCTTCCATGCGAGCCTGAAAAGATTCAACACATTCATAGCGGTCCTTATTAATAATCCTTATCCACCGGTAACGCTGCCAATGCTTCTTTGGCGGAGCGTATATTTTCATTCTTTGTATCCTTGACTACTCTTCCATCCTTTAAGGTAACTGTGCGACTGCTGAACGCGGCGATATCCGGTTCATGCGTTACAAATACGATCGTTTTTCCCTTCGAGTTCAGTTCCTGGAATAAGGACATGATCTCGTAAGAAGTGCGTGTATCCAGGTTTCCTGTTGCCTCATCCGCCAGTATCATTACGGGCTCATTCACTAATGCCCTTGCAATGGCCACACGCTGCTGCTGGCCGCCGGATAATTGATTGGGCATATGATCGAGCCTGTCGGCCAGCCGCACGGCCTCCAATGCATGTACCGCTTTATCATGACGTTCCTTAGCGGGTATATCCGGGTTATACAATAGGGGCAGTTCTACATTTTCCAATGCAGAGGTACGCGCCAGCAGGTTATACGACTGGAACACAAAACCGATCTTCCGGTTCCGCAGTTTGGCGAGTTCGCTGCGCGATAGGGTCTTTACATTCACGCCATCCAGCAAATAAGTTCCTTCAGAAGGTTTGTCGAGGCAGCCCAGTATATTCAGCATCGTAGTCTTTCCCGAACCGCTGCTACCCATGATGGTCACAAATTCACCGGCATCAACGGTAAAAGAAACGCCCTTTAGCGCCCGCACCGTTTCACTGCCCATGATGAATTCACGTTTCAGTTCTGATATCTCGAGTATCTTATTTGCCATGATGCTGTTTACCTGTTTATCGTGCGGGAGCCTGTGTGGGTTTCTTTCGGGTATTACCGCCTCTTGATGCCGGCATAAAAGGACTCTTCGCTGTTTTAGCGGTGGCAGCGTCTTTTTTCTGCATCTTTTTATAACCCGTCACTACTTCATCGCCTTCCTGCAAACCCGATATTACCTCTACCACTGTTTTATCATCCAGCCCCGTTGTTACCGGCCGGCTGATCAGCGTTACACTGTCTTTCCGTACCCACACAAAACCCCGGCTGATCTTGATGCCGGCGCTGTCGGTAGTTGGCCGCTTCCCGGTATGTTGTTTTACCGCACCCGGTTTTCGGATGGGCCTGTCTGAATTGATATGGTATTTTGCCACCAGTATAGAATCGGGTACAAAACTCAGCGCCGCTGCGGGAATGGTCAGGGTATGATCCACTTCTTTGGTATAAATAGTGATGCTGGCAGTCATTCCCGGTTTTAATTTCATATCTGCATTGGGCGCTTCAATGATCGTTATATAAGTAACCACATTGGCCGATACGGATGAACGCAGCCTCACTTCTTTTACCGTGCCCTGGAACGTGTCGGAAGGAAATGCATCCACAGAAAAGCTCACGCGCTGGCCCTCTTTCACATTACCGATATCGGCCTCATCTACCGAAGCCTCTACCTGCATTTTGGTAAGATCCTTTGCAATGCTGAACAGCGTTGGCGTACTCAGGCTCGAAGCAACTGTTTGCCCTTCGCTCACACTCCGTGCCAGCACGGTACCATCAATAGGCGAATAGATATCCGTTAAAGAAAGATTTTTCTGCGCGGTCTTTAATTGTGCATTGATGCTGTTCACATTATCTTTTGAACTGTTGTACTGGTAGGTGGCTGTTTCCAGATCCGCCTTGCTGATAGCGCCAACAGCATATAATTTCGCCTGCCGTTCAGAATTGCTTTTCTGGTACACAACATTTGCCTGAGCCGCCTGCAGGTTGGCCGTATATTGCTGAACCTGTGCATCCATCAATGTTTTATCGAGCTGTGCCAGCAGTTGTCCTTTTTTTACGGGTGAGTTAAAATCGACATACACACTTTTAATGGTTCCTGAAACCTGGCTGCCCACCGCCACGGTATCAATCGGTTGAAGGGTACCGGTAGCGGTGATGGAATTGGTAACATCACCATATTCCACTTTAGCTGTTTCAAGCAGTATCACATCTTCCGATTTCCTGAACTGCCAGTACCAGATACCTATTCCTGCGATAACCACCGCTATGATCAATATTACCCAAGTAGACTTTTTCATGTATCGTATCATTTAACCATGGTGAATGATTTTAAAACACAACAGGAAGGCCCCTGTAGAATTCATAGATCTTGTTATACAATGCCGCCCGGTATTTAGCCTGTGTAAAAGCCTGCAGGGCCTCTACATATGCGTTCTTCTCCTGTAACAGTTCCACCGTATTCACTGCGCCAAGTTTTAGCTGTTCATTGGTGATGCGGTAAATCTCTTCACTCGTGCTTAACTGCGTTTGGGCGGCATCATACTGCGCCTGTGCATTCAGTAAATTGATATAGGTCTGTTCCACTTCCTGGTTCAACGTGTTCTTTGTATCGAGCAGCGCCAGCTGCGATTGCTGCAATAGTATTTTTGATTTGTTGATATTGGTACGGTTCACCCGGCGGCTGTAAATAGGGATCCCCACGCTCAGACCCAGTAACTGGTAAAAATTATTGCGGATCTGCCACAGGTATTCAGCGCTCTGGTTATCGGAATACCCGGAGGCAAGACCGGCATTGAGGCTGACCGTTGGCAGTACACTGGCTTTTGCTTTTTCGAGTTCTATCTGCGAGCGTTGTATTTCTACCTGGCGGTTTTTTACTTCGGGTCTTGTCTGCATCGCTTCATTCTGCGCCTCACTCAAAGAGGGTTGTGCCTGTTTTACGGGAATGGTATCCGGCGCACTTACCACGAGGTTATAAGAACTGGGCAGGAGCAACAGTTGTTTTAAAGCAACCGTATTGAGCTTGAACGTGTTCTGCGCATTGATCAGGTTATACTGGTCCATGGCCACCTGCGACTGGAACTGTAACAAATCTTTCCTGGCGATAGCGCCCGCATCATAACGTTGCTGGCCCTGTGTTAACTGGCCCTGTGAGGTAGCTAATACTGCCTGGAGAGAAACAATCGTTTCACGGGCAAGAAGGATATTAAAAAAAGCCTGGGTGATACTGAGGGTGAGGTCGTTCTCCGTTTCTTTTACACTCAGGTTGGCAGATTGTATGGAAAATTCTTTCGACCGTATATCATTTTTCAGGTACCCGCCATTAAACAACACTACGGATGAATTCAATCCGTAACTGCTTGAGAAACTGGCCTGTGTCTGGAAGCCGCCCACTACCGGGTTGGCATTATTGCTGTTAACGATGGATTGGTTGGCGGAAGCGGTAAGATTAGGTAAAACACCTGCTTTTGCCTGTAACAGGTCCTCTTCTGCAGAACGGGCGGTGAGCCGGAGCGTGGCGAGGGAGATATTTTTTTCCCTTGCATATTGGATGCAATCCTCTAACCGCCATTGTGCAGGCAGGTTTGCGAGCGAATCCTGTGCCCTGGATTTGCAGGGCAGCGCCAGTATCAGGATAATCACCAGGGTTGTGATAACCCGGTTAAAAAAGAAACGAAACATACAGTTCCACTGAAAAAAATATGCCATCCGGTTTCATTACGTCTTACCAATCCGCTTATCCTAATACCAGGCATTTATTCAGAGCGGCGCTTTACCTTTGCATAAACATAGATTTCCCTTGAAGCACCTGGCTACGCTCAATAAATATTTCTGGAAATACCGCAAGCGTTTCTTTATCGGGATCTTTTTTGTGATGGGTTCCAATTACTTCGCTGTAATGGCCCCGCAGATCACCGGTTTCGTGGTAAACCTGGTACAGCAACGTTTACCGGGCGCCAGGCCCGCGGGCTCGAGACCGGTTCACGACAGGCTTGTTGACTGGTTCATTACTACGGTACAATCTGCGCATCTCAGCTTCGGCTGGATCATTACCATCAGTTGCCTCACCATCCTGCTTTCGGCCATTATCCGGGGGATACTCATGTTTTTTATGCGGCAAACCATTATTGTGATGAGCAGGCATATTGAGTTTGATCAGAAAAATGAGATCTATACACATTACCAGCGGCTGGATACCCATTTTTACCGGACACACAGCACGGGCGACCTGATGAACCGGATGACGGAAGATGTGAGCCGTGTTCGGATGTTTACGGGGCCGGCAGTGATGTACCTGATCAACCTGGTAAGCCTGATCGGTTTTTGTGTGGTAAACATGTTACGCAAGGATGTGCACCTTACCATCCTGGTATTGGCCCCTTTGCCGATACTGGCGGCAACCATTTATTTTGTGAACAGCGTCATCAATAAAAAAAGTGAAAAGATACAGGCGCTGTTATCCGATCTGACCACCAATGCGCAGGAATCGTTCTCGGGTATCAGGGTCATCAAATCATTTGCACAGGAAAAAGCGATGCTGGGGTTTTTCCGGAAGAACAGCGAGGAGTATAAAAAAAATGCAGTAGGATTGGCCAAGGTAGAAGCCATTTATTTCCCGAGCATGGCGCTGATGATCGGTATCAGCACCCTGGTGACCATAATGATCGGCGGTATGCAGGCATTACAGGATAGCAGTAAAGTAGGACTGATCGTTGAGTTTGTTATTTACATCAACCTGCTCACGTTCCCGGTAAGCGCCATCGGGTGGACGGCCAGTATGATACAAAGAGCGGCTGCATCACAAAAAAGGCTGAATGAATTTTTACAGACAGAACCCACTATCGTAAATACATCCGATCCTTTAACAGCAAAGGTTTCGGGAGATATTCTTTTTAAGGATGTGAGCTTTACCTACCCGCATACAGGGATCAGGGCCCTGGAACATTTTAACCTGAAGATCCGCAAAGGAGATAAAGTATTGTTGCTCGGAAGAACGGGCAGCGGAAAATCAACCATTGCGCAACTGCTGTTGCGTTTTTATGACCCCACGGGCGGGAACATTGAGATAGGAAGCACAGACATCAAAAAAATTGAATTGAAGACCTTACGAGAGCAGATCAGTTATGTGCAGCAGGATGTATTTCTTTTCAGTGATTCGGTTACCGGTAATATCAGTTTTGGTCTTGCCACAGGCGCTAACAGGGATACCGTGGAACAGGCGGCGGGCTTTTCAAGCGTGCACAAAGAGATCCTTGGCTTCAGTAATGGATATGAAACCATGATAGGAGAGCGCGGTGTAACGCTGAGCGGCGGACAGAAACAGCGGATCTCTATTGCCAGGGCCCTGATTAAAGAACCTGAGATTATTGTGTTTGATGATTGCCTGAGCGCAGTAGATGCCAAAACGGAGCACGAGATCATCGGCAACCTGTACCGTTACCTGCACGATAAAACGGCCATCATCATCACGCACCGCATTTTCTCCTCTTTCCGCTTCGATAATATCATTGTGCTCGAAAACGGCAGCGTATCAGAGCAGGGTAGCCACGAACTGCTGATGGCTAATAATGGTTACTATGCTGAGTTGTACAGGCTGCAGCTCACAGAAGAAAAGGCTGAAATCCCCTAATATTTTGGTAATTCTGAAACAATCCTATATTTGTCACCTTATAGAGAAATTGTTAACCCAAAACTAATAACAGTGGCTTACGAGAATAATGACAAAAAGATGGAGAGTGTTTACAGCAAACGGATCAGGGCCGGAAAGAGAAGGACGTATTTTTTTGATGTACGGGCTACCCGCGGAAACGATTACTTTTTAACGATTACAGAGAGCCGTAAACGTTTTGATGATAATGGTTATGACAGGCATAAGATCTTCCTTTATAAAGAAGACTTCAACAAATTTATCAAGGCGCTGGGAGAGGCGATAGATTATGTAAAGACCGACCTGATGCCGGATTTCGATTTCGATGCTTTCAACCATGAATACAGTGACGCAGAGGGTGAAGGAGGCAGTACGCTCGATGGAGAAGTAACCAGTACCGCAACACCCGAACTGGCCGTAACAGAAACAGCATCCACGCCTGTTGACGTTACCCCGCCCGTTGCACCAACCCCTATTACTGATGCCGCCGCCGCTAACAGCGCCAGCACCACCGAAGAGGTTGATAAATGGTAATACAACACAACTATGTATAAAAAAGCCGCTGTAATAAGCGGTTTTTTATTTTCTGTCATTGATCTCCAGCAACATCCAAACATTACAAAAGCAATGTCCGGAATTGCCCATAGCGGCATCTAAATACCGGAAGCCAAATTTTTCGTAGACACTGATCGCCTGCTTCAGTTCGGGCATGGTTTCCAGGTAAACCTGTGTGTAACCCAGTGTTCGTGCATGATCAATGCATTGATCTATCAGTTTTCTTCCCAAACCCTGTCTCCGCGCATCTTTGGAGAGATACATCTTTACCAGTTCACAGGTGCCTGCCGGTAATGCATGGGTGGGAAAGATGCCTGCGCCGCCCAGGATCGCTCCCTGTTTTTCGGCCACCATATAATAACTGTCGGGTGTAGATTGGAACAATTCAAATAAGTGATCCGTTTCTTTATCAAAATAAACCGTACCCGGCTTATCAACCCCAAATTCTTCCATAGAAGTTCGAATGATCTTTGCGATCGCTGCGTTGTCAGTTGGCTGTATGGGCCGGATAAGTATATCCTGCATCTTAGTTCCTGAATTTCTTAAACGCATTGATCAACCCATTCGTCGAACCGTCATGCGATTCCACTTCTTCTTCTCCGGTGAGCTCCGGCAGGATTTGGTTGGCCAGTTGCTTGCCCAGTTCAACACCCCATTGGTCAAAACTGAAAATGTTCCAGATCACACCCTGTACAAAGATCTTATGTTCGTACAAAGCAACCAGGCTACCCAGTGAGTAAGGGGTGATCTCTTTTAGCAGGAAGGAATTGGTGGGTTTATTGCCTTCGAATATTTTAAATGGGGCCAGTTTCTTGATCTCATCCTCGTTCTTATCTGCCTTCATAAATTCCACCTTCACCATATTCTCCGATTTACCATTCATCAACGCCTCGGTTTGGGCAAAGAAATTGGATAAGAGTTTTATGTGATGATCGCCGATGGCATTATGACTCACCGCCGGTGCAATAAAATCGCAGGGTACCAGCAGGGTTCCCTGGTGTATCAACTGGTAAAATGCGTGCTGCCCGTTGGTGCCGGGTTCTCCCCAGATAACGGGGCCCGTGGCATAATTTACCGGGTTGCCGCTGCGATCCGTGCTTTTGCCGTTGCTTTCCATATTGGCCTGTTGCAGATAAGCCGAAAACCGGTGCATATATTGGTCGTAAGGCAGGATCGCCTCGCTTTGCGAACCAAAGAAATTGGTGTACCAGATCCCGATCAGGGCCATCAGTACAGGGATATTCCTGTCGAATTTTGCTTTCCGGAAATGTTCATCTACTGCACTCGCGCCTTTTAACAAAGCTTCAAAATTGTCGTAGCCAATGGTTAAGGCGATGGATAAACCGATCGCGCTCCATAAAGAATACCGGCCGCCAACCCAATCCCAGAATTCAAACATATTGGCCTTGTCTATCCCAAACGCAGTAACTTCTTTTTCATTCGTGCTCAGCGCCACAAAATGTTTGGCAACATGTGCAGCATCCGTAGCCGTTTCCAGGAACCAGTCCCTCGCCGTGTGCGCATTGGTCATCGTTTCCTGCGTGGTAAAAGTTTTGGAGGCAACGAGGAACAGTGTTTCTTCCGGTCTTACCAGTTTTAATGTTTCGGCCATATGTGTACCATCCACATTGCTTACAAAAAATGTTTCGATCCCTTTTTTCCAGTAGGGGCGAAGCGCTTCGGTTACCATTACCGGGCCGAGATCGCTGCCACCGATCCCGATATTCACGATAAAGCGGATCTTCTTGCCGGTATATCCTTTCCACTTGCCGTTATGCACTTTCTCAGAAAATTCTTTCATCTGGTTCAGCACTTTCCTCACTTTGGGCATAATGTCTTTTCCTTCTACCATTATGGGCATATCAGAAAAGTTGCGCAGGGCGGTATGTAATACAGAACGGTTCTCCGTTTCATTGATGCGGATGCCGGCAAACATATCATGAATAGCATCTTTCAGCTTGCAGTCCTCCGCTAACTGCAACAGTAACTGAAGGGTTTTCTGGTTGATGATATTCTTGGAATAATCGAACAGGATCTCTTCAAAAACAAGTGAAAATTTATGAAAGCGGCCAGGATCTGCCGTAAAAAGATCGCGCATATGCCTACGGCTCATTTCCTCTTCATGGTGCTTCTTCAGTAAAAACCAGGCTTGTGTATTGGTGGGATTGATTCTCGGTAACATAATAACGCTTCTTACGGATTTGAAAATGTCTCTGTTCAAAAATGCGGGCCAGGTCTTATAACAGCTGAATCACCTCAATAGTTCTGCGCACATCTTCTGCGCTGATATCGAGATGAACAACGATCCGGATATTCGTGGGGGAAATTGCGATCACAAAAATACCCTGTTCTTTCAGTTTGGCGGCTAATTGGGGGGCAGTATAGGCGCCGGTAACCTCGAAAATAATAATATTGGTCTCAACAGGCAGTATTGCGCCCGTAAAATCCTTTGCTTCTAATGCTTTGGCGATCATTTTAGCGTGACGGTGGTCATCTGCCAGCCTGTTAACATTATGCTCCAGGGCATAAATACCCGCTGCCGCCATAAACCCCGCCTGCCGCATACCGCCACCAAATACCTTGCGGATCCTGCGGGCCTTCCTGATCAGCTCCTTTGTGCCTATTAAAACGCTTCCTACCGGTGCGCCCAGCCCTTTACTGAGGCAGATGGAGATACTGTCGAATGTTTCTCCATATTGTAAAGCCGTATCCGTTTTGGCTACCAGGGCATTGAATATACGGGCGCCATCCAGGTGTAGTTTTAAATTATTTTGTAAACAAACCTCTTTAATTGATTGAATATCAGCAAAATCATAACAACTTCCGCCACCGCGATTTGCCGTGTTTTCTAAGGAAACCAGCGTAGTACAGGCTTTGTGTGCATCGTCTGGATTGATAGATTCCTTTACCTGGGCAGCCGTCACCCGACCCCGGTTGCCCTCGATCAGCCGAACAGAAGCGCCTGAATTAAAGGCGATCCCGCCACCTTCATACTGGTACACATGGGATAGCTTATCGCAGATCACTTCATCACCCGGTTGTGTATGGCATTTGATGGCGATCTGGTTGGTCATGGTACCGCTCGGGCAATAAACAGCCGCTTCCATGCCAAACATCTCCGTACACAACGCTTCCAACCTGTTTACCGTAGGGTCCTCGCCAAACACATCATCCCCAACAGGCGCTTTTAGCATGGCTTCGAGCATCGCTTCGGTAGGACGGGTAACGGTATCTGAACGAAAGTCTATCATGTATCGCGGATTAGAGGATTTGTCTATGATTGGGGTGTTTGATAATCACAGGACTGCGAAGATAAATAGCCGGTCACACAGATTAAAATATGATTTCATCCAAAATAGATGTATATACACCGAGTCATGTCCATCCTAAAAAAAACTGCACAATCCGTGATTCTGCGTTTTTTTGCCCATTTTCATAAGTTTTTCCACAAAAACTGGCAAAATCCGATGTTCCAACGTAAATTTGCCGGTTTCCGGGCTTCCGTCCAAAAAATTAACGATACCGTTTACAGCGTTTTTAAAACAAAAGCGGTCTTTTAATCGTTCTAACAATAACAAATACGTAATTCCACAACATGAGGCAGCTCAAAATCGCTACACAGATTACCAACCGTGATTCCCAGGCCGTTGAAAAATATCTGCAGGAAATTTCCAAGATCCCGATGATCACACCTGAAGAGGAGACCACACTGGCGCAAAGGATTAAAATGGGTGATCAGCGTGCCCTGGATAAATTAGTGCAGGCCAATCTGCGTTTCGTGGTATCGGTGGCCAAACAGTACCAGCACCAGGGTTTATCGCTCAGCGATCTGATCAATGAGGGCAACCTCGGCCTGATCAAAGCCGCCCAGCGTTTTGATGAAACAAAGGGATTTAAGTTCATTTCATACGCCGTTTGGTGGATCCGCCAGTCTATTTTACAGGCATTGGCCGAGCAGGGCAGGCTGGTTCGTCTTCCACAGAACAAGATCGGCACCTATAACAAGGCCAATAAAGCCTATATGGCATTCGAACAGGAACATGAGCGCGAGCCATCTACCGAAGAACTGGCCGAGATCCTGGAAATGAGCGAAACCGAGATCAACAATATATTCCAGAGCAATACCCGTCATACTTCCTTAGACGCACCGGTACACGAAGCAGAAGACGTGGCCATGGGCGATCTGCTCGAAGGCAGTGATGATACCGATGAGGATGTGATGAAAGATTCACTCCGCGAAGAGATCCGCCGTGTACTCAAATCGCTTAGTCCGCGTGAAGCCGAGATCGTGAACGCCTATTTTGGCCTTGATGGCGAAAACGGTGTTACCATCGAGCAGATCGGTATGAAATACGATCTTACCAAAGAGCGTATCCGCCAGATCAAGGAAAGGGCCATCAAACGCCTCCAGAAAGCACGTTACAGCAATGCATTAAAAGCTTATCTCGGTTAACAAAACCGAACAATCTTATAGAAAAACCCTTCTGCAAACAGGAGGGTTTTTTATATTCTTTACCTTTGTCCGCGAAATATAAAAACAGCAGTATGGCAAATGACGCAATAGAGAGAGTACATGTATTGATCATCGGTTCCGGCCCGGCGGGTTATACGGCCGCCATTTATGCGGCGCGGGCCAATATGAAGCCGGTATTATACCAGGGGATCCAACCGGGTGGGCAGTTAACGATCACTACAGAGGTGGAGAATTATCCGGGTTATCCTGATGGGATCCAGGGACCGGAAATGATGGTGCATTTTGAGAAACAGGCGGCAAGAATGGGTGCGGATATACGGTATGGGCTCGCTACAAAAGTGGATTTCAGCACACAGCCCTATAAAGTATGGATAGATGAAGAAAAGATCATAGAAGCAGATTCGGTGATCATTTCAACCGGCGCCTCCGCCAAATGGCTGGGCCTGCCGAGTGAAGAAAGACTGAACGGTTTTGGTGTAAGCGCCTGCGCCGTTTGCGATGGGTTCTTCTTTCGCGGAAAAGAAGTAGCGATCGTTGGGGCAGGGGATACGGCCGCAGAAGAGGCCCTGTATCTCTCCAAACTTTGTACCACCGTTCATATGTTCATCCGCAAGGATAAAATGCGCGCCAGTAAAGTAATGCAGGACCGGGTGGTGAATACCCCCAATATCAAGGTATACTGGAACTCGGATACGGATGAGATCCTGGGAGAGAAAAAAGTGGAAGCTGTACGTATCAGGAACAGCCAGACAAAGCAGGAACAGGAGATACCCATCAGTGGTTTTTTTGTGGCCATCGGTCATGAACCCAACAGCGGTATTTTTAAAGACTGGGTAACGATGGACGAGACCGGTTATATCCAGACCATCCCCGGCACATCCAAAACCAATATCGAAGGCGTTTTCGCCGCCGGCGATGTACAGGATAAAAACTACCGCCAGGCCGTAACCGCCGCTGGCAGCGGCTGTATGGCAGCGCTTGATGCAGAGAGGTATCTTAGTGCGAAAGGAATAGCATGAGGCGGTTCAAGGTTTATAGTTTGAAGTTTAGGGTTTTTAAAAACTATAGCTGCAACCAAAAACAACCCTAAATTTCAAACTATAAACGTTAAACTGCCTCACCCCATGCTTTCCATCCATCTCCACAACATCAAATTCTTCGCCTACCACGGTATCTATGAAGAGGAGAAACTGCTGGGGAATGAATTTGAACTGAATATGACCATCAAACATTCGCCGCAGCGTTTGCCGGTGAGGCACCTCGAAGACACGGTGGATTATATTTCGGTGTATGAACTGGTGAAAGAAAGAATGGCTGTGGCTACGCCATTATTAGAAACATTAGCCACTTCGATCGCCCGCGAGATCTTAGAGAAATATCCCCTGGCGGAAGAAGTATTGATTTCTATACGAAAAATGTATCCCCCTGTTTCCGGGCTGAATGGGAGCGTAGGGGTTAGTTTTGAACTGAAAAGAAAAGACCTGTAAAATATATGTGTAAGATGAGATCCCTGTTTGCATTACTGTTATCTGTTAGCCTGTTAACGGCTTCCGCGCAGGATAACAATACCTTATTGAAAGAAGCGGATCTCCTGGAGAAACAACAGAAAGAACCCGAGGCCATTGATAAGTATAAACTGGTATTGGTAACGGAACCCACAAAGCTGAAAGCATTGGTAAAACTGGCGGAACTAAATGATATGATGGGCAACCGCCAGGTGGAGAAACCAGCCAAACGTTTGTATTATGAAACCGCGCTTTCTTTTGCGAAGAGAGCGTTTATGGCCGACAGTACAACGGCCGATGCCAATTATGTACTGGCCATGGCATCGGGTAAGATGACGGATGTGGAAACCGATAATAAAAAGATTGTGGCATTTGTGAAAGATGCAAAGCTGTATGCAGAAAGAGCTTTGATGATCGACCCCAACCACGCAAGAGCCAATTATGTACTTGGCAAATGGCACTATGAAATGGTGAATCTTTCGGGCATCAAAAAAGTAGCCGTGAAATTATTTTATGGCGGTATGCCGGATGGAGATATGGAACTGGCCATCAAACATATGGAGCGGTGCAGAACACTGGAACCCTATTTTGCAGCCGACTATCTCGATCTGGGCCGGGCCTATAAAGACGATCATAAACCCACACCCGCCATAGAAGTGCTTACACGACTGGTTAAATTACCTAACCGCACATCCGAAGACATTACTATTAAAGCAGAAGGCGCCAAATTATTAGAAACCTTACAATAAAACCTACTCATGGAACTAACTGAACAATTCGAAGAAGCCGTTGCCAACAGCAAGACCTTATCCGAAAAACCCGATAACGACACCCTGCTCAAACTCTATGCTTTATTTAAACAGTCTACCCTGGGCGACAACACCGGCAGCGGCCCCGATAATGCATTCGATTTCGTGGCCAAATTCAAATTTGATGCCTGGGTTAAGCTGAAGGGTGTTTCAAAGGAAGAAGCGATGCAGCAGTATGTGGCGCTGGTGAACGGGTTGCGGGGAGCATAGGGCAGTTCATGATGGATCATAGTTTATGGCCCCTTACTATGAACGATGATCTCCACCTACATTCGCCTGCTCTTCCACTTACCCCCCCGCATATAGATGAACGAAGGCACCAGGATCGTACCCCAGTAGATCCATTCGCTGAACCAGCCCCAGGTAATGGGAAGGTTCAGTTTTTCCAATACGATATACACATACAAACAATAAAAAGTTATCGCGGCGATCTCGGAGTAGAGGTTCATCTTTGAATTACCGGTACCGGTAACGGCATTCATCCATACAACCGAAATCGACATCAGCACCAGCGCGGTAGATACGACTCTTAATACAGGAATACCTGCGCTGATAAATTCTTCGCCCTGGCCATAGATCGATAAAAATATATGCGGGAACAGGTTCAGCAGCAGGCATACCGTGATGGCAAATCCAACGCTCCATTTGATGATCCGGTGTATCAGCTCAATCACGTTGTGCTGCAGACCCTGGCCGATCACATTACTCACCATGGTATTGGCAGTGGCGGCAAATGCCCAGGTAAAACAACCGAAGAACCCGAAAATATTACGCATGGTATTGGAAACCGCCAGCGCCTGGTCGCCATGATGCTCTATCAGTATATAAAAGAATTCCCAGCTCATGATACTGATCGTGAACTGCAGGATCAGTGGAAAGGATTGTTTCAGGATCAGTTTTGTATTGGCCGCATCAAAGGCCCAGTTTTTGAACAGGTGCAGTTGTTTCGTGATCCCGTTTAGCCTGATCACCACGAAGATCACCGATAGCCCTGCAAATTCGGCAATGATGGAAGCATAGGCCGCGCCATTAAACCCCAATTTTGGCATCCCGAAATGACCATAGATCAATGAATAGTCAAAGAATACATTACAGATGGCTTCCGTAGCGGTACCGATGATCAGGTACCTGCTTTGATTGGTACCCACCAGCAACGCGTTCCGCATCTGGTACACATATAAAAAGGGAAGACCCAGGATCCGGATATGCAGGAAACTAACTGAAGTACGCACACTTTCCGGATCGTGCAGCGACCAACCCAATACCCAGGGGGATATAAACCAGGTAACCAGTATTCCGAAAGCCGCCAAAACAAGGGAGATCCGCACACCCTGCGAAAAAAGATTGCCGATGGCGTCTATCCGGTTCTCGCCGGCACGCCGCGATATCAGCGCCTGCAGCCCGTTGTTCAGGCCCTGACCCATCACAGCAAATATCAGGTAATACACCCCTGTGATTCCTGCCAAAGCAAGCGCCCGCTGACTAAGACCACCAAGAAAGATGTTATTGATGATAAAATTGACCTGCGGAACAATTATCGAGGCAGTTATCGGGAGCGCTATACTTAATACCTGTTTATTGCTGATATTTACCTGCAGGTTCAGGTCTTGGGAATGACTAGGCATAATATGGCGCAAAGCTACTATTTTGCGGTTTTCGCAGATCAGGTTTTGCTGACAGGGCTTTTTTTATATCATTGCACCGTAATTCATCCGAATGACCCAAAAAAGGATTCATTTTTATTCAGAAACAAAGCCACCCGCTTCCTTTACCGGCGCAGAGCAGTTAATCATAGAGATCGGCTGTAGCCAGGCCGTTTTCCTGGTAAGGACCGCAGGCTCAGGGCTGACAGAAGCGCTGGAAATATTTCAATACGATAGCGCAGACACCGCCTGGGATGAAGTATTTACAGAGATCAAAAAAACATCTGAGCTGCTTACGCATACCTACCAGGACGCCCGCATTTTTTATAATTTTCCCGAAGCGCTGATCGTTCCTGAATCTAAATTCGGCGTGGCGGCAGGTAAAGACTATCTCGAACAGATCTATGGAGAGCGCTTTAGCGACCCCGTCAGCTATGAAAAACTCTTAGCAGGTATCGGGATGAATGTAGTGTACCGTGTTACAAAACCGGTGGCAGACTGGGTAGCACAACAATTTCCGGGCAGGCATCATTCCGCGCATATCTATACGGAAATACTGGAGAGCCTTTACAGCCGGTCGTTACCAGAGGGTAATTTTACGGTGATCCGTTTTTACCGGAAGCACCTGATAGTGGCCGTGCTGAAAAATAAAAAATTGCAGATCATCCAGTCGTTCAATTACGATGTGGATGAAGATATCCTCTACTATCTGCTCAGCATCATTCAGCAGTTTGAACTCAACCCGGATTATTCCGTGGCGGAGATCAGCGGGGAGCTGGACAAACAATCCGTTATCGCGCAGCAATTGCCTAATCTTTTTGCCAATATTACCTGGGTCGACAGCGAGGCAACAGGTGTTTTTGCAGCCGTAGTAGCTGCCTACCCGCCGCATTATTTTACCCCTTATGCTAAACTGGGGTTATGAGGATCATCTCGGGCAAATGGGGTGGGAGAAGGATCAGTCCGCCCGCCAATATGCCGCATACAAGGCCAACAACAGATATCGCAAAGGAAGGGCTGTTCAATATCCTGCAGAGCCGTATGAATTTTGAAGGGAGTAAAACCCTCGACCTGTTTGGGGGCACCGGCTGTATCAGCTATGAACTGGGATCGAGAGGGGCGGGGGAGATGATCATTATAGAGAAGGATCCCATCATGCATGCGTTCATCAAAAAGAACCTCGATATGCTGGGCGCGGAAAACAGCAAAGTATTGAAAATGGATGTATTCTCATTCCTGAATACTGCCACCGAAAGTTTCGATTTCATTTTTGCCGGACCGCCGTATGCATTGGGGAGTATAGATGAATTGCCAAAGATGATTGTATCAAAACAACTGATCGCTAAAAAAGGTTTTTTTGTACTCGAACATACACCGCGGAATATTTACGCAACCTACCCCGGGTTCAGCTTCCAGCGCAATTATGGAACCACGCTGTTCTCTTTCTTTACGAACGCTTAACTTTATGAGTACATCTATTTTTATAACAGGTATCGGTACAGATGTGGGCAAGACTTTAGTGGCTGCTATCGTAACCGAGGCTTTGAACGCTGATTACTGGAAACCGGTACAGGCGGGATATGCCGATGGCACAGATACCCAACAGGTGAAAGAATTATTAAGCAACAATACATCCGTGGTGCATACCGAATTGTATCGTTTGGCCACACCCGCTTCACCGCATATCGCCGCAAGCAAAGAAGGCGTAACGATAAACGCGGAACAGATCAGCGAACAGGCAAAACAAATCATGGATAATAACCAGCAGCGCCCCCTCGTAATAGAAGGAGCGGGCGGTTTATTGGTACCGCTAACACCTGAACTCATGGTAGCGGATCTGGCAGCCAAACTAAAGGCGCGTGTGATCATCGTAAGCAGGAACTATCTCGGCAGCATCAACCATTCTTTATTAACTGCGGCATATTGTAGTAACATAGGTTTACAGGTTGCCGGCTGGATCTTCAGTGATGATTACCTTAGTTATGAAAACGAGATCGTACAATGGAGCGGCTATCCTTCGATCGGTTCCGTTCCGCGGCTTAACACGATCAATAAACAGGTTATCCATGAACAGGCCATGCGTTTGCGGGGCTCATTATCGGCACATCTCAACTTACCGTTATGACAAAACAGGCGCTGAGAGAAATCTATAAGGTAAAAAGAGAAACCCTGGATGCGCAGGAGCGGATGCGGCTGGATGACCTGTTGCTGTTGCAGTTCCAGCAATTCAATTACGGGGAGATCCGCACCGTTCTTAGCTACTGGCCCATGCGTAATGCAGCGGAACCCAATACCCATTTATTTACCGGCTATCTAAGGCATATGATACCGGGGCTGGTGATGGGGTACCCGGTTACTGATAAGGCGGCTATACAGCTGACGGCCTTATCCATTCACGAAGACACGGTCTATCATACAGATAGCTGGGGCATCACAGAACCTAAGGAAGGCGCTGTGATTCAACCTGTTGAAATCGACCTCGTGCTGGTGCCCTTACTGGCCTTCGACAAACAAGGCTACCGTGTTGGATATGGAAAAGGGTTTTACGACCGGTATCTTGCTCTTTGCCGGAAGGATACGGTAAAGATCGGCTTTTCGTATTTTGAGCCGGAGGAGAAGATCACTGATACAGATCAATTTGATGTACCTTTGACCTACTGTATCACACCGCAACATACCTATGAATTTTAACACGATCTTTCTTAAATCCTTCCGTGTTTTATTGTTACCACTTGCCCTGATCTATGGATTGATCATTTTTATCCGGAACTATTTATACGACAGCAAACGGATCACAACCGCGTCTTTTAATTTCCCGCTTATTTGTGTAGGTAACCTGGCCGTTGGCGGAACGGGTAAATCGCCCATGGTGGAATACCTGGTTGAACAGCTGGCAAATGAATTCAGCCTGGCCACACTGAGCCGGGGATATAAACGCAAAACCAAAGGATATGTATTGGCTAACGATTATACCACCGCATTGGAAATAGGGGATGAACCTATGCAGTTCCACAATAAGTTTCCCGGTATAGCCGTAGCCTCCTGCGAAGAAAGGATCGTGGGGATACCGCATTTATTACAGGATGTACCTGGGCTGCGGGCCATTATCCTCGACGATGCTTTCCAGCACCGGTCGGTAAGAGCAGGATTGAATATTTTACTCACCGAATACAATAACCTGTATTCGCAGGATTTTTTCTTACCTACCGGCGATCTGAGAGACCAGCGCTCATCCGCCAAAAGAGCTGAAGTGATCATCGTTACCAAGTGCCCGGAAGATATATCGGCTGAAAAAAAACAAAGGATCATCCGGCAGTTAGCGCCAACGGCTACGCAGAAAATATTTTTTACCACGATCGAATACGGGATCCCTTACCATATATTCAATCATGGTGATGAATGGCACCTCACGCCAAGGGATGAGGTATTATTGGTTTGCGGTATCGCCAATCCCCGGCCGTTAAAAGAATATTTACTGGAAAGGGCGCATACGTATTATCAGCTGGATTATTCCGACCACCATATTTTTTCGATAGACGACCTGAACGAGATCAGGGAAAGTTTTGAAGAGATCGATGCAAAAGACAAACTCATACTAACCACGGAAAAAGATGCCGTAAGGCTTTTAAAATTCACGGAAGAACTGGCCACGCTTCCTATGTACGTAGTGCCTATCCGGCATAAGTTCCTTTTTGAAGAAGGAGAACCATTTAATGAACTGGTGACTGATTTTATCAGGAACTTTCATTTCAACCCAGCTATATGAACAAGAAAAAATCAAAACAAAAGTCAAAATCAAAAATAACCGCACAAGTAACCCTGAAAGGGAAACTCGAAGTAACCCGCTCAGGCATGGGATACGTGATCATTGAGAATGTGGCAGGAGATGTACTGGTAAAACCCGGTGATTTTAATACCGCGCTGAATGGCGATACGGTTCGCGTAAAAGTGATCAGGGAGAATGTACGTTCCGGCAAAAAGGAAGGCAAGATCATGGAAGTGGTTACCCGTAAACAAACAGAATTTACCGGCCATCTCCAACTCTCCACCAATTACGCTTTTTTTATTCCGGATACAGATAAGCCGATGCCCGACCTGTTTATTCCCTTAACAGAACTGAATGGCGCAAAAAACAAGGACAGGGTAGTGGCGCGACTGGTTAAATGGGATAAGGATGATAAAAAACCGGTTGGCACGATCGTGAGCCTTCTCTTACCCGAAGATGAAAATGATGCGGCGATGAAAGAACTGCTTGCCCAGGCCGGTTTCCCTTTGTCGTTCCCCGAAGATGTACTGGAAGAATCGGAGCGGCTGCCCGATGTATTGGATTCGGAAGAAATCAAAAGACGCAGGGACTGTCGCGATATCCTCACATTCACCATCGACCCTGCCGATGCGAAAGATTTTGACGATGCGATCTCTATCCGTAAATTAAGCAATGGCCTTTACGAGATCGGTGTACATATTGCAGATGTAAGTTATTATGTGCACCCGGGAACCGAACTGGATGAGGAAGCATATAAAAGGGCCACATCGGTCTATCTTCCTGACCGTGTAAACCCCATGCTGCCCGAAAGGATCTCTAATGAATTGTGTTCGCTGCGGCCGCATGAAGATAAGTTCACTTTCTCTGCCATTTTCCAGATGAGTAACAAGGGAGAGATAAAACAATACTGGCTGGGCAAGACCGTGATCCATTCAGACCATCGCTATGCCTATGAGGATGTGCAGGAGATCATTGAATCGAAGAAAGGTATCCACGAAGAAGAAATTTTATTGCTGAACGATATCGCGCAGCGCCTCCGCAAAATACGTTTCAGCAAGGGCGCCATTAATTTCTCCTCGCAGGAAGTGCGTTTTAAACTGGATGAGAAAGGTAAGCCCATCGGCATCGTTGTGAAAGAAAGCAAGGAAGCGCACCAGCTCATTGAAGAATTTATGCTGCTGGCCAACCGCACCGTTGCAGAGAACGTGGCCAAACTCAAGATCAATAAAAAACCACTGCCATTCCCGTACCGTGTGCATGACCAGCCCGACCCGGAAAAGCTGAACCCCTTTATCGTTTACGCCAAAAAATATGGCTATACATTCGATACCTCATCGCCCGGGGCGATAGCGCTCAGCTTTAATACCATGCTTGCCGCCGCCAAAGGAAAACCAGAACAGCATGTGCTGGAACAGCTGGGCATCCGTACCATGGCAAAAGCGATTTACACCACCGAAAACATCGGTCACTATGGATTGGCTTTTGAATTTTACTGTCACTTCACTTCCCCCATCCGTCGTTACCCCGATGTGTTGGTGCACCGCGTGCTGGAATCCATCATAGAGAATAAGCCGCTCACGGATAAAAAGATGGAAGAAAAATGCAAACACAGTAGTGAACGTGAAAGGGCCGCGATGGAATGTGAACGCGCCGGCAACAAATACAAACAGGTAGAGTTCCTGAAAGAACATCTCGGGGAAGTATTCGAAGGGGTTGTAAGCGGCGTGGCCAGTTTTGGATTCTGGGTAGAAACGGTGGCGCATAAATGCGAGGGCCTGGTGAGTATCATAGGCCTGTCTGACTACGACGATTTCCGCCTGGTAGAAGGCGATTACAGCCTGGTAGGACGCCGTAGCGGCCGCACATTCAGAATGGGCGACACAGTAACGATCAGGGTCGTTTCAGCCAATCTGGAGAAAAGACAATTAGATTATGAATGGGTGATGGGAGTAGAAGGGAAGAAAGAGAAGGAAAAAGGGGTAAAGGGTAAGGGATAAGGGATAAGTTTTAGGTAAACGAAATTCCATGTTTGGCTAATTCCTTCAGAACAGGTTCATAAATACCCGGGATGGTGGGGATGTGGAGGCCGGTTTCTTTTATCGTGCCATCCAGTATCAATGAAGCGGCGATGCCTAAGGGCAAACCTACCGTTTTTGCCATCGCCGTATGCATATTGTCGTCACCCTTAACCACAAGCAAACTTCTAACCACACTCACCCCTTTCCCTTTATCCCTTACCCCTAACTCATGCAACATCACGATCATATCCTTATCCTCCTGTTTAAGCGCCCATTTCTTTTCAAGGATCCATTGCAGTACTTCTGCAGAACTGCAGATCCCTTTGTTGATCATCGTTTCATCCTGCAGGCCCAGGAACCCGAATTGCGCTTGTAAGGAAGGGTCATCAAACGGGGCGATCTTTTTAGTGCGAAAATGCTGCTCAAAAAAAGCAGCTACCGGTAAGCTGTCGGTATTGATCGAATTGGTCTCATCCGTCAACCCCAGTGCGATCACTTTATCCCATCCTTTACAAAAACCAGGATAACGCAAAGTGGTACGCATAAAGGTTTCCGCTTCTTCCAGTGCATAGGTAGAAATATAGCTTAGGGAATCCCTGTTCAGGTAAAACGCCAGTGGCCCGATCCCATCAATCAAAACCTCCTCACAATCGCTAAAGAGCAGTTCATACTCCTGGCTAATGACCAATGACTCTCTTTTAAACACGGCCCCGGCTTTGCCCGCAAGCACTACATTCTTCGGGTTCCAGCTGAATTTATAGTGCCAGGGATTATCATCACTTTCGGGCGCTACCAAACCGCCGCAATGAGAGCGGAAAGAAAAAACAGTACCCCCGTTTTCTTTGATCCGGTGTATCAACTGCATCGCGCTCATATGATCAATTCCAGGGTCTAAACCCATTTCACAGAGGAAAAGAATAGATTTTTGCTTAATCTTATTTGATAAGAGCTGAATATCCGGGTCGATATAGGAAGCGCTCAGGAAATGTTTCCCATATTCCAGGCAATCCAGGGCAACCGGATATTGCAGGGAAGGAGGTAACAAAGAGATCACGATATCGGCCTGCTCTATCAATGCCTTCCGGTCATCCTCATTTTCGAGGTCTACCTGTTTGGCGAGTACCCGGTCATGCTCTCCCACTTTAGCCTGAACAGCGGCAAGGTCAACATCGGCCACAGTAACGTTCCAGTGTTTTTCGGCAGACAGTTTTTTGAGGTAACTGATCAGCACCGTAGCCGATTTACCGGCCCCAAAAAGAAGGATGTGTTTTTGATCGTTCATCGCGGCAAAGATACCGCCGTGTTTGTGTTGTCACAAACACCTTTTTACGCCATGTTTGTGTCTTCACAAACACTTTTTTTTTACCTTCTGCCCGTACTTCTGCAGACACAGGTACGGCATGCTAACAACTGTGGATAAAAGCCCTTAAAAAAGGCTGTTTTTTAGCCGTTTTCCGCATCTAAAAAGCTATCTTCGCCATCCTGAAAAACAGGTGTGTTTTACACCCTGTCACGAACCTAAATTTAGCACACCAGCATACGAATATGGAAGATAACCAGCTACCCGGGCAAACAGCCGATCACGATCGCATTATACAGGTAAATATTGAGGAACAGATGAAGACCGCCTATATCGATTATTCGATGTCGGTGATCGTGGGCCGCGCCCTCCCGGATGTAAGGGATGGATTTAAACCCGTACACCGCCGCGTACTCTACGCGATGAATGAATTGGGAAACAACAGCAACAAGCCCTATAAGAAATCTGCCCGTATTGTTGGGGAAGTGATGGGTAAGTACCACCCGCACGGCGATGCCTCCATTTATGACACCGTAGTGCGGCTGGCGCAGGATTGGACCATGCGCTACACACTGGTAGACGGCCAGGGTAATTTTGGCAACCAGGATGGCGACCCGCCCGCAGCCATGCGTTATACGGAAGCGCGACTGCAAAAGATAGCCGAGGCCATGCTGGATGATATTGAAAAAGAAACAGTCGATTTCCAGCTCAATTTCGATGATTCGCTGCAGGAGCCAACCGTGCTTCCTACACGGATCCCGCAATTACTGGTAAACGGTTCATCGGGTATTGCCGTGGGTATGGCCACCAATATGATGCCGCATAACCTTGGCGAAGTGGTGGATGGCTGTATCGCCTATATCGATAACCGTGAGATCCCTATCGAATCGCTGATCGAGATCGTGAAAGCGCCCGATTTCCCAACCGGCGGTATCATTTACGGAATGGAGGGTGTGAAGCAGGGTCTGCTAACCGGTCGCGGAAGGGTTGTACTCCGTGGCAGGTGCCATGTGGATACCAAGCCCAGCGGGCGCGAACAGATCGTGATCACCGAAGTGCCTTACCAGGTGAACCGGGATAACCTCACAGACAGGATCGGCCAGTTAGTGAATGATAAAAGCATCGAAGGCATTGCGCATGTGAACAATGAAAGCAATATGCGAGAAGGAACGCGTATCGTGCTCGATCTGAAAAGGGATGTGGTGGCGCAGGTGATCATTAACCAGCTGTACAAATTCACAGAATTACAAACAAGTTACGGGATCAATAATGTGGCCATCAGCAAGGGCCGCCCCAGCATCATGAACCTGAGAACCCTGATCGTTGAGTTCATCGATTTCAGGATGGATGTGGTGATCAGGAGAGCAAAATTTGATCTGCGCAAGGCAGAAGAAAGGGCGCATATCCTGGAAGGTTATCTGAAAGCGCTGGATCACCTGGATGAAGTGATCTCCCTGATCCGCGCCAGCAGAACACCGGATGAGGCCAAAGAAAACCTGATGCGTAAAAGCAGGGAAGAGAAATGGAAACTGAACCAGGAGCTGTTCTCGGAACTGACCACAGAACTGTACCGGCAGGAAGACGGCTTATCGGAAGCACAGACCAAAGCCATACTGGAACTGCGTTTGCAGCGTTTAACGGGAATGGAAAGGGATAAGATCGTGGACGAATTCAACGGCCTGATCGCTACTATTAAATCCCTGAAAGAGTTGCTGGGTAACGAGTTCATGCGGTATGAGCTGATCAAAAAAGAACTGCTCGAGGTAAAAGATAAATTCGGCGATCCGCGCAAAACGGAGATCCAGTACCTCGCAGATGAAATGCGTATCGAGGATCTGATAGAAGATGAGGATGTGGTGATCACGATCTCCCATCTCGGTTATATTAAAAGAACTTCGGCCACCGAATACCGCCAGCAACGCAGGGGGGGCAGGGGAGCCGTAGGTTCCAAAACACGCGAAGAGGATTTTGTAGAACACCTGTTTGTGGCTTCTACACATGGCACCATCCTGTTCTTTACCGAAAAAGGACGTTGTTTCTGGATGCGTGTATACGAGATCCCGGAGGGCGAAAAACAAAGCAAGGGCAGGGCCATCCAGAACCTGATTCAGCTACCCGGAGATGATAAAGTAAAAGCGATCATCGGCGTGAAAAAACTGGACGACAAGGAATATGTGGAGAACCATTATATCGTACTTTGTACGAAAAAAGGGATCATCAAAAAAACATCCCTCGAAGATTTTAGTCGCCCAAGGGCCAATGGCGTAAATGCCATTACCATTGTGGAGGGGGATGAGCTGATCTCCGCCCGTATGACCGATGGAAACCAGGAGATCATGCTGGCTGTAAAAAGCGGTCGTGCCATCCGTTTCCCCGAATCAAAAGTGCGTTCAACCGGCAGGGGAGCAATTGGGGTAGCGGGAATAGAAGTGGATGATGCGAATGATGAAGTGGTGGGAATGATCTGCATTAATAAAGAAGATAGCAGCCGTACGATACTGGTTGTGAGTGAGAAAGGCTTTGGCAAGCGGACCTCTGTAGAGGAATACCGGATTACCAACCGGGGCGGAAAAGGTGTTAAAACAATCAATGTTACCGGGAAAACCGGTAGTTTGGTAGGCATTTTGTACGTAACGGAAAAAGAGGACCTGATCATTACCTGTAAATCGGGTATCACGATTCGTACGGGTATACAGGATATCAGGGAAGCGGGTCGTGCCACACAGGGTGTAACGCTGATCAAACTGGATGAAGGCGATGAGATAGCGGCCATTTCACAGATAGAGGAACAGGAAGATCTACCGGTAAGCGTAGCCTCCGTAACAGAAGAGGGAACAGCAATCGATACAACAGGCAATGATAATACGCCGGGAGAAGAGAATGACCCGGGCAATACAGATACAGAACCAAACACTGACAATCAATAATAAAACCTCCCCTTATGAAGAAGCTTTTATTGCTTACCATCCTTGCTGTGACAATACAGGCAGTGCAGGCACAGGATTTTAAAAAAGTACAGACCGCTTTCCTGATCAACAAATTCCCCGATGCAAAAACGGAGATCGACAAGGTAATGGCCGCCGACCCTAAAGCACAGGGAAAAGAGGGCTGGTTCTGGAAGGCAAGGATATATGCCGCCATATACGCAGATACCACACTCCGCACCAAATATCCGGGTATCGGCAAGAGCGCTGATGAGGCCCTGAAAAAATACATTGAACTGGATCCGGCGATGGCCCTGGTAAAAGAGCAGCAACCAAGGGGCGCGGATGTTTTTTTTGATATGTATAAGACCAGTTTCTCAGACGCGATAAAAGTGTTTAACCAGAAAAAATGGGATGAAGCTGCTGAGTTTTTTATGCAGACGGTCACGTACAGCGATTATATCTTCAAGAATAAATGGACCAACACGAATTATACATTTGATACCACGGCATTGTTATACCTCGGCTATTCGTACCAGAATGCCAATAAACCGGGAGAATCGGCCAAGTATTACGGCCGATTGGCGGATAATAAAGTAGCCGGTGAAAGTTATGGTGATATCTATAAATTCCTGGTGAATTATTATACCACGACCAAGAACGAGGAGCAGTTTAAAAAATACCTTGCCCTTGGAAGGGAGCTCTATCCTAAAGAACCCTGGGATGAGTTTGAAATAGACTATATGGACAAGAACCTTACGCTTGCCCAGAAAACGGCCTTATACGATAAGGAAGATGCTGCCGGAACGATGAGCGAAGTAAAGTACCTGCAATTTGGCGACCTGTTTGTGAATGTAAAGAATAAAGAAAAAAGTTTAGACAGTGTAACGCAGCAGAGCTATTTGTTAAAGGCGGCTGACGCATTCAAGAAAGCATTTGCGAAGAATGGGCAGAACTCAATCGCTTCTTTTAATGTGGGTGTGATCTATTACAATATCTATGGCGAGTATGATGATAAGTATGCGGCAAATATCCGTGCCATGCAGGCGCTAAATACCAATAAACCACCGGCCGATAAGGATCCCAAAAAGAAAGCGGCTGCCGATGCCAAATTCAAGGACCAGATGGATCCATTGAAAAATGCCAATGCCGGTATTGAAAAGCCGTTGATGGATAACCTCGATTATTCTATTGAGTGGATCGAGAAATCATATAATATCCTGAAAGGCAAAGCCGATAAGAGCAAGATCGAAAAAAGCATCGCCAATAAATCAGTCGATTTCCTCGCCAACCTGTATGCCTACAAGCGCGACAGGATGAGAGGTAAGGATCCAAAAGCATTTGATGCGTATGATGCTAAGTATAAAGAGTTTGATGCGTTGCACGCAAAGTATTAAGCTTCTATACTGCCAATAAAAAAACCGTTTCATATGAAACGGTTTTTTTATTGGGTACCTACAAGGTGTTCCTGACGGAACAGGGCATAGGCATAGATTTGAACAGGATGGTATGATCAATGTGTTGTATACAAGCTGCTATTGATTTTTACTGCTAACCTTGGTTGTAGTGGCCTGTTGCAGGATTGTAGCACGATAGGTTGACAGGCTGTCTTTCATTTCACGGTTTTCTGCCTGCATTTCAATAGATTCTTTGTCGGATTGCTGGGTGCCCATATAAAACCCTGTTGAGAACATACCGGGTACAACGATGCAGAGGATCGCGACCAGCCAGGTATCACTGAGTTTTGCGAGAAAATTGGATTCAGATTTCATATAATAATTGGATAAATAGGTTTTCGATTAACGCATAAAACGAAAATTTTATGGTTACTGTAAATTAATTCAACCTTTTGGGATGCTAAATAGCTGATTCGCTCGCCTTATTTTACTTGTTTAGCTATTTAGTATTTTTTTTAATAATATGAATATTTTAGCCTCTAAACCTCCTTTTTGCGCCTTCGCGCCTTTGCGAGCCAATATTATCTCCAATCTACCGAGTGTATCAACCGCTGAATATGCAAACATGGCATGATATTTTCATTAATGACTATAACAGCAGATCATTTGCCCCTCTTCATGTTATGATTAGCAGTTCCGCTGTATAAAACGATCAATATGAAACCATTCAATAAGATCCTGTTCGCTTTTGCGATCGTTTGCTGCTTTGCAGTGAACACAAATGCACAGTTTACGTTGTCGGTCGGTGTTTCCATCCGTACCGCACCGCCGCCTTTGCCAATATATGTTAAGCCCGCCTGTCCGGTTGACGGGTATTTATGGACCCCAGGTTACTGGGCCTATGATGATATCGATGGATATTTCTGGGTTCCGGGCGTATGGCTCCGCCCGCCTGTGCAGGGTCATTACTGGACGCCGGGTTACTGGAGTTATACCAACAACTACTATGGCTGGCATTCCGGCTACTGGGGATCACATGTTGGGTTTTATGGGGGAGTGAATTATGGATACGGCTACGGAGGTATTGGATTTGTAGGAGGAGAGTGGCGCGGAAGGGATTTCCATTACAATACGGCCGTTGTGAATGTAAACAGGACCGTGGTGCATAATACCTATGTTAACAATACCGTGATCCATAATACCACCATCAACCGTGTCAGCTATAATGGCGGAAACGGAACGCATGCCCAGCCTACCAGGCAGGAGCAGCAAGCTATTCATGAAAACCATATACAACCAACGGCTGAGCAGGTAAAACATAACCAGTTTGCTGCGCATGACCGTAACCAGTTTGCAGCGGTAAATAACGGTAGGCCCGCAGCAGTGGCTATGAATAAAGTAGGCGGGGAACGTTTCAATGAAAAGGGATCTGTGGCGCCAACACCTGTAGCCAGGCCTGCAGCAGGGATCCATCCGGGTAATCACCCAGACGCTCCTGCTAACAACCATCCTGCGCCACCACCTGCAGGCAATCACCCGGTAGTACCTAACAATACGCATAGGCTTCCGGATAACAATCATCCGGCAGCACCTGTCAACCCTGCCAATGAGCGTCATCGTACAGCTCCTGAGAATCCGGCTCCTAATCCGAATCCGGTTCATCAGCCTGCCCCGGTTACTAACTACCCGGCAGTACCTGCGAATCATCCGGCAGCACCTGTTAATGAGCAGCATCATCCCATGCCCAATAACAATCGCCCTGTAGATATGAATCATCCACCGGTTGCACCTAATGAACATCGTCCTGCACAGGTGCCAAACAATCATCCACCGGTTCAGAACAGGCCACCGGTACAGCCACACCAGCCACCTGTGAATCGTCCACCGCAGCAGCAACAACAGCACCCGGAACATCCGGAGCAGCCGCATCAGAGAAGGGAAGGGGATCATTGAGAAAAAAAGTTATA
>JANXRX010000067.1 GCA_025352905.1 Bacteroidota bacterium
TGCCGTTGCCGTTGCCGGGATGGTGGTTGGCGCAGGCGAAGCAGCATTCATCGCTGTAAATACATTCAGGTTGGGGCCATCGGGTGAAAGATGTAAAAACCGGATCTTGGCTTTCCCGCTTTCGGGTGGGTCAAGATTATCCTTAATTACAGATACCATCAAAACAGATAATCGGTTCATCACGAATACAGAGCTGGTCATGCCGGGTGTTATCACAAAACCATTGGCGCTCAATGTAGGCGTAATGCTGACAGAGGCGCCTGAAGAATACACACCCAGCGAATAGGTAGATGCATTCATAGTGATATATCCTGAATTAGGTGTACCAGATGTGTATGATAACCCTGTTGCGCCGGTTATATTTTCGCTTGACCAGGTAACGCCTGTTAAAGAAACGTTCCTGATATCAATAGCAGGCGCATCCGGCGAAGCCTGCACAAACAGTAAATTACCGGTACCGGAATTGACGGCTGTTTTTTTACAGGATGCGAGTAATACCATTCCCGCTATTGCAAAAATACCTGTGACTAAAAAGAAAGTATGGATGCTTTTCATGAACGCGTTTATTTACAACCCAAACACCCGTATTTTACAGTTGTTTGCCACAGCAAAATAACCGTTCTTTTTCATTAAAACATAACCAATGTCATTTCAAAACAGAACCATACTCATTACGGGCGCCAGCAGGGGTATTGGCAAAGCCATGGCGTTAAGGCTGGCTAAAGAGGGCGCCAATATTATCATTGCGGCTAAAAGCGTGGAAGAGGACCCCCGTTTGGGTGGCACCATCTTTTCCGCGGCACAGGAGGTAGAGGCCGTGGGGGGTAAGGCATTGGCGGTACAGGTGGATATCCGTCAGGAAGAACAGATACAGTCTGCCGTGAAGCAGGCAGTTGAGCGGTTCGGCGGGATTGATGTGGTGATCAACAATGCTTCCGCCATCCAGCTTACACCCACCGAACAGACGGAATCCAAACGTTTCGATCTGATGCAAAGTATCAATGTACGCGGAACTTTTCTTGTGGTAAAACATTGCATCCCTTACCTGAAAAAAGGTAATAACCCCCATATACTTACTTTATCGCCGCCCATAAACCTTAACCCGAAATGGATGGGCGGCCATATCGCGTACACCGTTACCAAGTACAGTATGAGTATGCTGGCGCTGGGGTGGGCCGCAGAGTTAAAAGGCGCAGGTATTGCCTCGAATGCATTATGGCCAAGAACAACCATTGATACGGCTGCCGTAAGAAATTTGCTGGGTGGTGAGGCGCTGGCGAAAATGAGCCGCACAACGGATATCATCGCAGACGCTGTATTTTATATTTTGCGCAAGCCCGCGGCACAATGCAGCGGTAATACCTTTATTGACGAAGAAGTACTGGCCGCGGAAGGCATTACTGATCTTGCTAAATATTCCGTGGTGCCGGGAGCTCAATTGTATCCCGACCTGTTTATTTAGTGAGCCTTGATTACTTATTTTCAATAGCTTAACGCCTTAGGAAAAACTAAAATTCTTTCAATGAAAAAATTACTTCTATCCTTTTTACTATCCGCCGCTTTGCTATCTGTTCAGGCGCAAAAAAAGAATAAAACAGTGCAACCGGCCATTAACCCGGTAGATGCAATAAAAACCGAGGCATTGCAGGAGATACAGGCAAATACCGATGCCTACAAAAAGGTGGCTTTACAGATCTGGGAGTATGCAGAAGTTGGTTATAAGGAAGTAAAAAGCTCCGCGCTTCACCAGCAAACATTAAAGGACAATGGCTTTGATGTTACAGCCGGCGTGGCCGATATTCCTACTGCTTTTGTTGCTTCGTATGGCAGTGGTAAACCGGTGATCGGTATACTGGCAGAGTTTGATGCGCTTCCGGGGATGTCGCAGGAAGCATCACCGGAGAAGAAGGCGATACCGGGTAAACAGGCTGGCCATGCCTGCGGGCATCATTTATTTGGTACGGCTTCTGTAGCAGCGGGTATCGCCATTAAAAAATTAATAGAGGAGAAGAAATTTACCGGCACTATCCGCGTATATGGCTGCCCGGCAGAAGAAGGTGGCAGTGGTAAGGTGTATATGGTACGCGCCGGTTTGTTCAATGATGTGGATGCAGTGATACATTGGCATCCCGGCAGTGAGAATGAAGTTACCATGACAAGCGCCCTTGCCAATACTTCGGCCAAGTTCCGGTTCTATGGTATCGCCGCACATGCGGCCGGGGCGCCCGAGAAAGGCAGGTCGGCTTTGGATGCTGTTGAAGCGATGGACAATATGGTAAATATGATGCGCGAACACATTCCGCAGGAAACCAGAATACATTATATCATTACCAATGGCGGTAAGGCGCCGAACATTGTGCCTGATTTTGCGGAAGTATATTATTATGTAAGGCATCCTAAAAAAGATATGGTTAAAGCGATCTTTGCACGCGTAGTAAAAGCGGCTGATGGCGCAGCACTGGGTACTGAAACAAAAATGGAATACGAGATCATTGGCGGCACACACGATCTTCTGCTGAACAAAACATTAGGTGAGGTAATGCAGAAGAATCTTGAAAAAGTAGGTGGTGTACCCTATACTGCAGACGAGATCTCTTTCGCTAAAAAGATACAGGCCTCTTTCAATTTTACGGTTCCGGCCATTGAAAGCTCCAACAATATCAATCCATTCAAATTAGTGGAAGATGCAGGCGGCGGTTCTACTGATGTGGGTGATGTAAGTTACACGGTACCAACCGTAGGGCTGAGTGCGGCTACCTGGGTACCCGGCACTCCCGCCCATAGCTGGCAGGCTGTTGCCGCAGGCGGAACGGAAATAGGTATCAAAGGAATGATCGTTGCTGCCAAAACAATGGCGCTTACCGCTATTGACCTGTTTACCGGCCCGGCGATCATACAACAGGCAAAAGATGAATTTGTAAAGAATAAAGGGGATTACCAGTACAAAGCGTTATTAGGCGATAGGAAACCGGCTTTGAATTACAGGGACTGATCATTGTGAGATGTGACAATCAGGTTACGACTCCACAACCTTTCTATACACTTCCATATCAACTGCTTTTTCGCTTTTGGCGATGATAACGGTTGCCACGGTATTGCCGATCATGTTGGTGAGGGCCCTGCCCTCGCTCATAAAACGGTCAACACCTATCAGCAGGGCGAGGCCTTCCAATGGTATTACTTTTAAGATAGTTAGGGTGGAGGTAAGAACGATAAAACCGCTTCCTGTAACCCCGGCCGCTCCTTTGCTGGTGATGAGCAGGATGCCGATGATGGTCAATTGCTGTGCAAGCGACAGGTCGATATGGAATACCTGCGCCAGAAATATGGTTGCCATGCTGAGGTAAATGGTGGTTCCGTCGAGGTTAAAACTGTATCCTGTGGGAATGATCAGCCCTACAACAGATCTCTCACAACCCGCCGCTTCTAATTTTTCCATGATATTAGGCAGAACGGCTTCGCTGCTGCTGGCGCCAAGAACGATCAGCAGTTCTGCTTTGATATATCCCAGTAATTTCCAGAGACTGAACCCGTAATACCGGGCAATAAGGTTGAGTACAACAAAAATAAACAGCAGTGAAGTGATATAATAAGCCAGCAGGAGTTTTCCCAGTATCACCAGGCTGGCAAACCCGAATTTGCCTATCGTATACGCCATACCCCCAAAAGCGCCAAGAGGGCTCAGTTTCATTACCAGGTGTATGACCTGGAAAAAAGCTTTATTCAGGTTCTCGAAAGTTGCGATAAGTTTGGTGCCGGCGGTTCCTATTTTAGTGATAGCAATGCTGAATAGCACGCCAAAAAAAAGTATCTGCAACAGGTCGCCTTTCGCAAATGAATCAATGATATTGGTGGGAACGATATGCGAAAAGAATTCGCCCCAGTTCATGTCTTTTGCGGCCGAAGTATATTTATCCAGGTTTTCTTTGGGCAAATGATCTGTGGCAATGCCGGCGCCTGGTTTTAACAGATTGGCCACTACCAGGCCGATGATCAATGCGAAGGTGGTGACCACTTCAAAATAGATCAGCCCTTTACCGCCTACCCTGCCAACTTTTTTTAAACTGCCTGCCCCCGTGATTCCCAGAACAACCGTAAGAAAGATCACTGGAGTGATCACCATCTTGATCATGTTGATGAAAGTATCGCTGATCAGCTTGGCGGTGGGGGCAAAAGAAGGAAACAATGAACCAACGATCACACCGGCAGCAATACCGATCAATACCTGTATATATAGAACCTTGAAATACTTCATGATCAATCGGTTTTTTCAGGCCGCATTTGCGGAAACAGCAATACATCCTGGATGGATACCTGGTTGGTCATCATCATACATAACCTGTCGATGCCGATACCGATACCTGAGGTTGGCGGCATCCCGTATTCGAGCGAGCGCAGGAAATCATTGTCGATAAACATGGCTTCATCATCGCCCCGCTCCATCAGTTTTGCCTGTTCTTCAAAACGTTCGCGCTGGTCGATCGGGTCGTTCAGTTCGGTATAGGCATTGGCGATCTCTTTGCCATTGATCATCAGTTCAAAACGTTCAACCAGCCCGGGTTTACTCCTATGCTTCTTTGTTAGCGGGCTCATTTCAACAGGATAGTCAATGATAAAAGTAGGTTGTATAAACGTATGTTCACTGGTGGCGCCGAAGATCTCATCTATCAGTTTGCCTTTCCCGATATTATTGGGCACATCAATATCCAATTTTTTACAGGCTTCCCTTAGTCCCGCCTCATCCATACCGCTCACATCAATCCCTGTATTTTCCTTTATCGAATCATGTATGCTGATGCGTTTGAACGGCGCTTTGAAATTAATGACCTTATCGCCCAGCGGAACATCGGTTGTACCATGCAGGGCCAGCGCTATTTTTTCGAATAACTGTTCGGTGGTTTCCATCATCCAGAAATAATCCTTGTACGCTGTATACCATTCCAGCACGGTAAATTCGGGGTTATGTGTCCTGTCCATTCCCTCGTTCCTGAAATTGCGGCTGAATTCGTACACCCAGTCAAACCCGCCCACGATCAATCGCTTTAAATACAGTTCATTGGCGATACGCAGGTAAAACGGAACGTCGAGTGCATTATGGTGCGTGATAAAGGGGCGGGCAGCGGCACCGCCAGGGATGGCCTGCAAAACAGGCGTATCCACTTCCAATGCACCCTGCGCATTCAGAAATTCGCGGATGGTATTGATCAGTTGTGTTCTTTTTACAAATGTGTTCTTTACTTCCGGATTGATAATCAGGTCAACATACCGCTGCCTGTAACGGAACTCGGGGTCTGTTACGGCATCAAATACATTGCCTTCCTCATCCCTTTTAATTACCGGCAATGGCTTCAAAGACTTGGTGAGCAGGGTAAGTGTTTGGGTATGTATAGAGGTTTCGCCTGTTTTGGTGATAAAAACATAACCGGTGGCGCCAATGATATCACCAAGATCGAGGCCGTGTTTGATCACCGTATCCCAGAAAGATTTGTCTTCACCGGGACACAGGTCATCTCTTTTCACATATAACTGTATAATGCCTTTGCTATCCTGGATTTTGATAAAAAATACCTTACCCTTATCATTAATGCTCATGATCCGGCCCGCCACGCATACTGCTGCGAATTGTTCTTTGGTTTCTTCGGTATAATGATCCTTGATATCTGTAGAAAAATGTGAAACGGGGTATAATGGCGCAGGATAAGGATCGATACCCGCCTCCTGCAGTTTCACCAGTTTCTCCCGCCGTATCAGTTCCTGTTCAGATAAATGTGTATGACTCATAATTCTTTAATAAGGCAGTAAAGATATGGAGAAGCGGTTTAGGGTTTATAGTTTAGAGTCTATAGTTGTCTAACTCTAGACCAGAAGCTATAGACTATAGATTATCGTAGATGCCCGGCCTGTGTACCTGCATAAACTTCGATACCTGCTCGTCGGGAAAAGGTTTCCAACCGAACTGGGCGTATAATTCATGTGCATCCCTGGTGGCGAGCAGCCACCTTCTCAATCCCTGCATATCCGGATGCGTATGGATTGCCTGCAGCAAGCTTTTAGACAATCCTTTTCCACGATGCGCTGGTAAAACAAAAACATCGCCGAGATAAGCAAAGGTTGCCCGATCGGTTACGAGCCGGGCAAAGCCAACCTGCTGACTATTATAATAAATACCAAAACAAAATGAATGGGCTACCGAACGCTTTACCGTTTCAAAAGGAATATTCTTTGCCCAATACGATTCTTCAGAAAGATACCGGTGTATCAGTTCCAGGTCAAGGCGGGCCGGGTCGGTATTGATCTCATATCCTTCCTGTATGTATTTATCTGTCATTGTCGTGAAATATTTTTTGATAAAGGGTATTTCTTGTCAGTTCCAGCATGTCGCCTGGTTGCATCTGGTCCAGGGTTAGTGATCCGATCCGGTACCTGACCAGGCGCAAAGTGGGAAAGCCTACCTGTGCAGTCATTTTTCTTACCTGCCTGTTCCTGCCTTCTGTAAGCACCAACTGGATCCATGGCGCGGGAATCTCTTTGCGGAACCGGATGGGTGGATCTCTCGGGGGCAGTTTTGGTTCCTGCGAAATCAGTGAAGCGGTGCAGGATTTTGTTTGATAAGGTTTTCCATCTACCTGTATCGTAACTGAATTTTGCAATGCATCCACTGCCGCCTGCGTGATAGCTCCGTCAACCTGTACCAGGTATTCTCTTTCATGTGCGAATACAGGATCAAGTAACCGGTGATTCAAAAGTGTATCATTGGTAAGTATCAGTAATCCTTCGCTATCATAATCCAGTCTTCCAACCGGGTAAACATCGCGCGGAACCTTACAGATATCCGATAACGTCCTCTTTTTTTCTACAGAAGAAAACTGGGAAAGTACCTGGTAAGGTTTGTACAAAATGTAGTAGTGATTCATACAAAAACAAAAGTCTCGCTTCTGCGAGACTTTGTATATGGATGGGTTAGTAAGTACCGGGAAATAAATTTCCCTACACAATATTAAAAATACTTTCTTCTAATGCAAAAATTTTTTTAAACAATTTTATTAACATTCTGGCTGCGGATGTGGATTGCCGCGTTGCGCATTTCTTTTTTTTCGTTATTGTTTCCTGTTTATTTTTCATTTATTTTTTAATGCAGTATACTTCAAAAACGCTGAAACATTGATGAATAAAGGGTTTCAGCAAAACAGCAATAGCGGGCAAATAAATGCGCGTTTAGAAATGATGCTGAAAATGTTGGCAGAAAAACGATAAAAACGCAGGTGTCTGGCACTTAAAAAAAATTCCGTGAAAGACTCTTATTACCTTTGATTTTCCTAAAAAACAGCCATATGAAGTTTCCAGCACCCGTTTCCGTACAATGGATAGCCGATTTGATACAGGCAGAAACAGCAGGCGATCTTACTGCCGGGGTAACCGGTATCAATGAAATACACGTGGTGGAAACCGGTGATCTTGTTTTTGTGGACCATCCCAAATACTATGATAAATGTTTGAACAGCGACGCCAGTTTTATCATTATCAATACAAAAGAAGTAACCATACCTGCGGGCAAAACTATTTTCGTAGTAGCCGATCCTTTTGAATCTTATCTTAAGATTGTAAAGCATTTCCGTCCGTTTGCGTCAACTGCAAAACCAGTCAGCGATGATGTAATAGTGGGCGAAGGTTCTGTGATCATGCCTAATGTTTTTATCGGTCGTCATGTAACCATCGGTAAAGATTGTGTGATCCATCCCAATGTCAGTTTACTCGATTATACTACGATCGGCAATAATGTGGTGATACAGGCAGGAACCGTTATCGGCAGCGATGCCTTCTATTATAACACCAAAAAAAACCGCGATGTCTGGTATAAGAAGATGCTGAGCTGCGGTAACGTTATTATAGAAGACTATGTAGAAATAGGCGCCGGCTGCACCATCGACCGGGGTGTCACTTCCGTTACCCGGATCGGGCAGGGAACCAAACTGGATAATATGGTGCATATCGGCCATGATACCCTGGTTGGTAAAAATTGTTTGTTTGCCGCGCAGGTGGCTATTGCAGGCGGAGTAGTGGTAGAGGATGGCGTTACGCTCTGGGGCCAGGTTGGCGTAAGTAAAACCCTGACCATTGGCGCCAATGCGGTTGTACTGGCGCAGAGTGGGATCCCTTCTTCGCTTGCAGGCGATAAGGTCTATTGGGGCACGCCTACAGAAGACGCGTCCATCAAACGCAGGGAACTGGTATGGATCAAACGGATACCGGAACTATGGAAAAAGGTGATGCAGTAGTCGAAATAAAACATGAATCGTGAGACCTCAGTCGTGTGTTTACACTATACGCACGACTGAGCCTCACGACTCACGATATCATCTGCGGCTCAGATTAGTTTCTCAGGCCCGCCAGCATCTTCCTCGCATTCTCATCTGCCGGCCGCAATTGCAGTACTTTTTCATAGGCGGTTATCGCCGCTGGTTTATCACCGGTTTTTGCCAATGCTTCTCCCAGGCTGTCAAACACACTGGCTGTGTCGGGGTAGATCAGGGTGTTTAACCTGAATACATTCAAAGCCTGCACGTTTTTCCCGGCGGCGAGTAACACATAACCATACGTATTGAACTCTCCGGAATATTTACAGAGGGGCTTTAGCTCAGGAACCAGGTTTTGCAGTTCAGCATCGCTTAGAGATGTGTTACGGGCTTTATCATGTGAGATCCAGTAGCTAACGGCTTTATAGTTAGGCGTATAGGACTGATGACCAAGAATGGCCAGCATGTCTTTTTCAAGACTCACGACCGGGCTCTCCACGATCCTGCCCAGTTCTTTGCCGCCGTCATAGATAATAAAAGTAGGCACCCGGTGTATATTCCTGTTCTTCTCTTCGTGTTGCGGGCTCTGTTTATAGGTTTGGAGGCTATTGTCAACAAATACCAGTGAGATATTCGTTGTATCCATCCCGGCTTCCTGAAGGACCTTCAGCATCCGTGGTACTTCCCGTTTGCTATCGCCACACCAGGAGCCGAGGAATATTTCCATGGACCTGTTCTGTAAACCGTGTTGCAATTGTTTGGCAGCAGGCGTATCTACCGTATACGCATCATATGACTTATCGAACCATGTTTTATACTCCGGTTGCTGCAGGATGGAGTGAGATGCATGACCCAGCAGCACTACCTGCCCGGATTCTTTTTTGATCTCTGTATTAACGATAGGTGTTTTAACCGGTACGGTTGCACGCTGACAGGCTGCGGCCAGGACAAGTATGGCCGCAACTATGAATATATTTTTCATGTTGATTAGTTATATAGTTAATAAAAGGGCAGCCCGGGATTGCACAGGTTACCACACAAAAACAGCGGTATTCTGTGTATTCTGTGGCTAATTGACTTACTCAATAAATGGGTCAGGCTTGCGGCGGACGAAATACATCCTGGAGGTATTGTGATGGCAGGAACCCGGATGGGAAGCATGTAGTGGGCGCCTGGCTGGCAACGAACAGACTGCTCATAGTAAAAGAACCGACACCTACATATTTCCAGTCGGCTTTGAGTGAGATCTCTTTTTGTTTATTGGATTGCTCGTTGCCGGGCGGGATCGCATCGGCATTAATAATACGGTTACAATCACATAGCCTCGGGTCTGCACCGGCAGGCTGTTGCAGCGAGCAGTCTGCATACGCAAGCAGCTTAGCCACATTGGGGGCATAAAGTGAAAGGGCCAGTAATAAGGTGATGACTTTTTTCAGCAGCGTGATTTGTGCCTACAAGTTATGTTTTTTTATTAACTCATTACAAATACGCCGGATAGAATCTGCAACGGGTGTATAAGAAAAACCAGGAAAGTATTTTTGCAGTTTGCTGTTATCAAAATTCACTTTAGCCTGCGCGGTTGCGGCAGTTTCTCTGGTAAGCAATGGGTCTTTGCCGGTAAACATCGCTTTTACTGCTTCCATACGCCATACAACTGATGCAAGAAACGGTGTTACTTTTTTATGGGGAGGTTTTTTGTGAAAACCAGTGGCCATCAGGGAAAATATTTCTCTATACCCCTTATTCTCCGCGCTTAGTATAAACCGCTCGGCGCCGGTATCGCTTTCCATCAGCAGGATCATTGCTTTTACTACATCCAGCACATCCACAAAACCGCTTATGCCTTCTGTGTACCAGGGGAACTCATCCCAGGCCGACCTGAATAATCCTGAAGAGCCGGTATCCCAGTCGCCCGCCCCAAGTATGATCACCGGGTTTACGATCACGGCATTCAATCCTTCACTGATACCACGCCAGACCTCCGTTTCCGCGAGGTACTTGCTTTTGCCATATTCGCTGTTACTGGTTTCTTCTGTCCAGTTCATGGTTTCATTCACTGCCGTATTTTGCCGGATCCTTCCCAGGGCAGCAACGGAGCTCACAAATAGTAATTTCTCTACGCCTGCTTCCACCGCCGCATTTACCACGTTGGCGGTTCCTTCAATATTGGTTTGATACAGCGCAGTTTTTTTCTTGGGATTAAAAGAAACCACTGCCGCGCAGTGATATACCTGTGTAATATCCTTCATGGCTTCTTCCAGCGACACCACATCCAGGATATCGCCTTTTATCCATTCAACCTTTTCCCCTCCTTCAAAAGACGGTATGGCAGAACGGTATAAAGCCTTTACTTTTTTCCCATTCTGCACCAGTTGCCTGGCAAGATGGGAACCCACCAGGCCGGTAGCGCCGGTAATTAAGATCATAAGAGAGATTGTTTATTGAAAGTGAGTTTAGGCACCCGCACATTTGCTGCATACCCCGCTAACCACTACATCCGTTTGAACTGCCCTGAATCCTTTGGGCAGATCAAGCTGCGGTACGTTCACATGATCCAGGCAGTAGGTGGTACCACAACTGTCGCACATAAAATGAACATGGTCATCGTGATGATGTCCCCCGGCACAATCTTCCTTGCACAACGCATACCGGATCGAATTATCTGCGCTGGGTATGGTATGTATAATGCCTTTTTCAACAAAGGTTTGCAGGGTACGATAAATAGTTACCCGGTCAAACTCGGCCCCGCTCTGGTGTTCAATATCAAAATGCGCGAGCGCGCCATTGGCTTTTGCAAAAAGCTCGAGTATCTTTTTCCGGCTGTCGGTAATACTCAGCTGGTTTCGTTTTAAGGTATCAATGATCGTTTGTTGCATACAATCGGTTATTGCGGATTGTTATTAAAGATCCCGTTTACAAAATTACCCGTTCCGGCTTTCTCTGCCAGCAGGCTTTTGATGTCTTTGCTGAGCCTGTCCAGCTCTTTCTGCTTAAGCCCGTCGTATACCTGCCCGCGAACTTTACCGTCTTTATCAACCAGGGCAAAGAACTGGGTATGCAGGAACTGGTCCTCTATTTTTTCTACATTATTCTTGGGGTCATCTAAAAGATAAGCGCTGCGGGCCTGCTGGTACAGGCTGTCTTTTCTGCCCGTAAGCAATACCCATTTCCTTGTATCGATCTTCATCGAATCTGCATATACTTTTAAACGCAATGCCGAGTCCCTGTCGGGATCACAGGTATGGGCCACGATCATAAAATCGGGCTGGTCCTTAAACTGACGGTAAATGGTTTGCATATTTGCATTCATTTTGGGACAGATCCCCTTACAATTGGTAAAAAAATATTCTACCACGCAAACTTTGCCCAGCATATCCCGGTCGGTATACATCAACCCATCCTGGGTAGTAAAATGAAATGGTTTTACATAACTGATCACAGGCAGCTTCGACTTCCAGTTATCGGTGCCCCTGAAAAGAAAATAATAAAAGGCAAGCACCAGCACCACGAAAAACAGGAGGTAGCCGAGCAGTTTTTTATTCATATGCCAAGAGTAATTTTAGGTTTGCTCCCGCAAGTTACACCCAATTAGGTTAGTAAAAACTATTTTGCAACATTGTTGCATTGTATTAACTTTGCCTCTATGTCGGGAAAGATCAACTGGGATGGTATAGGGATTACCGCTTCGCTTGCCTGCGCCATTCATTGCGCGTTGCTGCCGCTTTTTCTGACCAGTCTTCCCTTATTTGGCGTGAATATTATTGACAACCTGCCATTCGAGTATCTGATGATCCTGGTTGCTTTCGGGGTAGGCCTGTACGCCTTACATCATGGTTATAAAAAGCATCACCATAGCCGGCTACCTGTTTATTTTTTTTCCGCGGGTGTTTTATTACTGTTAGCAAAAGTTACCTGGCGCCAATGGGAACTATGGTTGCTGGTACCGGCGGTTGCCTGTATTATCACCGCCCATATGCTTAATTACCTGAGGCGTGAGTCGTCAGACATGCGTAAAAGTTCAACCTGACTACTCACGCCTCAGGATTTTCTCATCCCAGCGTAAAACTCATCCCCCCATCCTTTTCATCTTTTAACTGCACGCCCAGTGCGGCCAGTTCGTCGCGGATCTTATCACTGGTAACAAAATCTTTCCGGCCCTTGGCCTCTTTCCGGATATCAATCAGTAACTGAAGTACACCCTCCAGTTTGCCATTATCTTCTGTACGTTCAGTTTTGAGCCCAAAAATCTCTTCCACAAATGCGTGCAACTGTTTCTGCAGGAACGTAACTGTAGCGCCGCTCAAAGCATCTGCGGGCAGGTGTTTGTCTTTGATGGAGTTAATGATGGAAACCAGTTCAAACATATTGGCCAATACTTTCGCGGTATTGAGGTCGTCATTCATGAATTCATCAAATTCCTCCACTAACTTTTTTACCTTGTTATCCAGTATATGGTCGGTTGCTGTGGCAGCAGTTGTAACCACCTGCCGGCTCAGCCATTCATGCGCTTCCCATAAACGTTTCAACGCTTTCTCAGAGGCCTGAAGGGCATCATTGCTGAAATCGAGTGTGCCGCGATAATGACTCTGCAGGATAAAGAAGCGAATGGTCTGCGGTGTATAGGCCTGTGTGAGCATGGCATTTTGGCCTGTGAACATTTCCGTTAGCCTGATCACATTATTATAACTTTTACCCATCTTCTTTCCGTTGATGGTGATCATATTGTTATGAAGCCAGTAACGCGCGGGCATCTTATGATTACAAACCGTACTTTGTGCGATCTCACATTCATGGTGCGGGAACTGAAGGTCCATACCCCCGCCATGTATATCAAATTCATCACCCAGGTATTTGGTGCTCATCGCTGAACATTCAATATGCCATCCCGGGAAACCCTCCCCCCAGGGACTCTGCCAACGCATAATATGTTCGGCAGGCGCATGTTTCCACAAGGCAAAATCGCTCCGGTTTCTTTTTTCTTCCTGGTTATCAAGGTCGCGGCTGTTTTCCATCTGGTCTTCCAGCACGCGCCCGCTTAATATGCCATAGGGCTGCCCTTTCTTTGAAAAATCAGTATTGTACTTTTCAACGTCAAAATAAACAGAACCGTTTGCTTCATACGCATACCCGTCTGCAATGATCGTTTTGATCATTTCTATCTGTTCGATGATATGCCCGGTTGCGGTAGGTTCGATATTGGGTGGAAGGTTATTAAACCGGCTCATGGCCCAGTGGTACAGATTGGTGTATTTCTGCACCAATTCCATAGGCTCTAATTTTTCCAGCACCGCTTTTTTACTGATCTTATCTTCTGCATCGCGGCCCTCTTCCTCAAAATGACCCGCATCGGTAATATTGCGTACATACCGCACCTTATAACCCAGGTACATGAGATAGCGGTACACCACATCAAAAGTGATAAAGGGACGTGCATGGCCAAGATGGCTCTCACCGCTCACTGTAGGGCCGCATACATACATACCTACATAAGGGGGATGGATCGGCTCGAACGTTTCTTTCTGTCTGGTAAGCGAATTATATATTTTAAGCGGCATAGGTTATTAAGTGATTGTTTTAGGAATGATCATACCCGGCAATATGCGGCCAGGCGGGCAGGTAACATCAACAACAGCAACAATATATGTGGGGGTATCTCATTGAACAGCAAAGGTATTTTATTTTTTTAAACGAATATCAGTCAGGAGCATAATATGATCGCTCAGGTCCTCATCTACCATTTCAAACTGTTTTACATCGAAATGTTTATCGGGCAGGATATAATCTATCCGTAAAGTAGGCGCCAGGGCGATAAAAGAACGACCGATCCCAAATCCTTTTTGCAGAAATGCATCCTGCCGGTCCTCTCCTTTAATATGAAAATAAGTATAAGAATTGGGCACATCATTAAAGTCGCCGCTGATAACCGATGGAAAAGGGCTCTTATCTATGGCTTCTTTTACCATACCGGCCTGTATACCGCGGCGACTGAACGCCAGCCTCATTTTACGGAAGATACTTTTGGATGCGGCCAGGCTCTCATCGTCCTGCTCTTTGATCTTCTCAATATCGTTATAGTCTTCTTTTTTGAACTTGAACGACTGGAGATGGGTGGTATATATCCTGATCGTATCCGGTCCTTTTACGATATCCGCGAAAATAAGGCTCTCGGCTACCGGGTATTGGATCTTTCCCGAGTCGATGATCGGGAATTTTGAAAAAATGATGCAGCCCGACTGGTAATTGCTGTTTACGCGATGATAATCCCTCGAGAAAAAATGGTAGGGATATTGTTTTGAAAAAAGGGAAATATTGTCAACGTTGGACGCATGATTAAATTCCTGCAGGCAGATCACATCCGGCCGGAACTTCAGTATGCTTTCCGCAACTTCGTTACGGATCATTTTCCGGGTGGTCTTCGCTTTACTGAGCCCGTTAAAGCTTTGTATGTTCCAGTCGGCAATGCGCAGATCATCATCATGTTTGTGTTTTACAAATCCTGACATGGAATGCCAGGCAAATACTACGATGAGTTGCTGCCACCCCAGCAACAGCGTTAACAAAGGCAGTAGTGATAATACCGGTTTGGCAACCAGCCAGAAAACCACGAAAAAAACCAGGATAAGGGCGAGATAAGGAACGATCAACCCTGTAAATCCATTCATCCACCAGTGTGCCGGGTTTATATAGGGTGATAGACAGGCTACCAGGAACAGCAAAGTGATCACCGCATTGATGACAATAAATATTGTTTTTGTTGCGCGGCGCAAAAAATTCTTTGCCATGCCCTAAATTTAAGGAAAATCAATTTTGCAACTGAATATCTGTTATGATCGGGTAGTGATCTGAGAGATCGGGCTGTGGAGAAAAATATTGTGTGGCATTCAACTGCGGGCTCAACAGCACTACGTCTATGCGCAATGTGAGCGAAAAACGGTGATAGGTCCCACCCAAACCCGAGCCTGCTTCGAGAAATGCATCCTTCAATCCCTTTTTAATATGGTGATAAACATATCCCGAAGGAACCGAATTCAGGTCGGCGCAGAAAATATACGGTGTCTTTGTTTTATTGAGTTGCTCTTTAACCATTTTTGCCTGCTCAGTATGAAGACTGTCAAAATGAACTAATCGTTGAAACCGGTTCGTACGAAACAAAAAAGCGGTATCGGCTTTTACCAGTTCCAGGTAACCCACATTTGCTGCATTGAGTGTATTGCTATGCAGGTACATGGAATGAAGGTGTGTATTGTATATACGCAGCGTTTCTTTTTGAAAGGGCACGGTAATAAAAGCAACGCTTTCGGGGTAACCCGGGCCGGGATATTTTACCTGGCCGCTATCCAGGATAGGTAACCTGGAAAAGATGACCGTTCCATAATTACATCCGTCGTTACTGAAATAATGAAACGGATAGTTAAGCGAATCAGCGATATAGGGAATATTTATCTTTCCAAAAAAAGAAGCGACTTCCGAATGATCCTGGAAGCAAAGTATATCCGCACCGGATGTTTTGATGAGATCAATCATCCCCGCCTGTTTCTCATTGAAATGAGGGTCTGTAATATTTCCATACAAAAAATTATTCACGTTCCAGGAAAGGATCCGCAATTGTGCCCCGCTCTTTTTATAAGAGAATGTTTTTTTTGGATGAAAACTGAACACAACACGTGTATTCTGCCAGGCTGGGATCAATAAAAGAAAAAATATCCAGCTATACCTTCTGAAAAAGGCAAGCGTTAACAGTAACCAGACGATAAATCCTGCCAAACAATAGGGAAATACAATAGAGGCGTAGATAACTAAAAAAAAACTGGAAGTGGGTATATAAGGCGTTATGCAACAAAACAAAAAAACCGCCGAATACAGAATCCCGCATACCCATAAGATCTTTTTCCATGCAGGATTCCGGCGTCTTTTCATGATTGGGTCATAGGTCCTCGTTACTGGCTCTTTTTAAAAACGATTTTTCATCATCGGTAAGGAACTGGTACCCTTGCTGGTTGATCTTGTCGAGTATCTCATCCAGTTTTTGCTGTGTAACATTTGAGATCTTTTCATAGGGCTTGGGGCCGGACTGGTAAAAAAGTTTTTCGCTTTTTTTCTTCTGACTATTTTTCTTTTCAGGATTAAACAGATCATCTAACCAATTTACCAGCTTATGCATCCAGGCGCCCCAGTCGATCCCTCTTGCTGATTGCCTCATAAAAAAGAACCCGATCGCACCTCCCGCCAGATGACCCGCGCCAATGCCTGCATTTCCACTGGAAAGCGTAGCAAAATCAATGGCCACAAAAATAACAGTGAGTACCCAAAGCGGGATCCCACCATTGATCAATGGAAATAAGCGGTAATCAGGCGCCAGTGTAGTGGTTGCCACTGCTATGGCCATTACGGCAGCGCCTGCGCCCAGCATAGGTTCCGTGGTAGCGATACCTCTCTCCAGTATCGGGAAAAGATTATTGATCAGAACAAACACAACGCCACCTACAAAACCGCCATAGATATAAATAGGGATCAGTTTTCCATTACCGGTCAGATCCTGGAGGATAAATCCAAAACACCATAGCCAAAGCATACTGCTCAGCAGGTGCCAGATACTTTGATGCGTAAACATATAGGTAAGCGCGGTCCAGGGCCTGGTGGCAATCGTATCCAGTGATGCAGGGAGTCTGAACCAGTCGAGGATCTGTTTATAAAAAAGTTCAACCGGGATATCTGATAAAAAGTAAACGATCTTCACAAAATTGATCAACACAAACACCAGCGCATTAATGGCGAATAAAAGCACTAATGCATTATTATCCTCGCCTAAGAGGATCTTACGGTTGGTTTTAAATGATTGTGTTGCCATACTTCTTCCCGTTTTTTAACGGCCCTGTTAATAGAACGTTTTTTTGTTCGTTTTGTTCCACGTCATCACAATAAGCAGCCCAACGATGGCCCCGCCGATATGCGCCCAGTGCGCCACATTGTCGCCCGCCGAGTTCATTACCCCTTCATACAGTTCTATCGCCCCATAAAATAATACCACCCATTTTGCCTTAACGGGGATCATCATATATATGTATATATAAGTATTGGGGAAAAGATAGCCGAATGCCGCCAGCACGCCAAACACGGCTCCACTGGCCCCGATGGTGCCTGTATTCAGGTTATTCTGGTAATAGGCCGTAATGTTCCTGAATATATTCAGGTTCAGATCCTGGCTGCTCTGGCCGGAATGAAGATAACTGAGCAGTTCTGCCTGCCCGTTGAATTCGAGATGATACTTACTTATAAAATCAGCCATGGCAATACCCTGACGCTCCGAACCGGAAGTGAAAAGCTGGTAAACTGCATTATAATCCTTCATCATCGGCATTAACTCATAACTCAGGAACAGCAGGTGTATCAATGCGGCGCCTAAACCGCAAACCATGTAAAAAGACAGGAAGCGCTTGGAACCCCATATGTTTTCCAATACAGATCCAAACATCCACAGGGCAAGCATATTAAAAAATATATGGGAGATGCTTCCATGCAGGAACAGGTGTGTTACCAATTGCCAGGGCTTAAACAGGCTGCTCTGCCAGGCATGCAAGGCAAAACTATCCTCGAAAGAGAAACCATTGGTGGGCGATCTGAATACATACTGTGCCAAAAAGACCAGCCCGTTTATGATCAAAAGATTTTTGATGATCGTGGGTAATATTTCAAATCTACTGGGTCGAAATTGTGTCATATTCACTTATTGACCCCCCTCCCGGAGGGAAGGGGTTATTTTAATTTCAGTTGTACCACGTTTTCTATATGTAACGTATGCGGAAACATATCTACCGGCTGAATCTTCGTCACTGTATATTTCTCATCCAGTAAAGCGAGGTCCCTCGCCTGCGTTGCCGGGTTGCAACTTACATAAACAACCGTTGGCGCTGCAATTTCGAGTAATTTTTTAACGAGTTTTTCATGCATACCCGCCCGCGGGGGATCGGTGATCACTACATCGGGGCGGCCATGATCCCCAAAGAAAGCATCATTACAAATATCAATCACGTCCCCGGCAAAAAAAGAAGCATGTGAAAGCTGGTTCAGGGACGCATTTTTTTTGGCGTCTTCGATCGCTTCGGGTATCACTTCCACCCCTATGATCTTTTTGGCCCGTTTACTTACAAAAATGCCGATACTCCCTGTTCCGCAATACAGGTCGTATACTGTCTGGGTTCCGTTCAACTCCGCAAAATCGCGGGTTACCTGGTATAATTTTTCTGCCTGGTGGGTATTTGTCTGGAAAAAAGATTTCGGGCTGATCATAAAACTAAAATCTTCCAGCTTTTCCATGATATATCCTTTCCCATGATATACCTGTGGGTCAAGATCATTCAGGCTGTCGTTCCGTTTTGTATTGATCGTGTACAACAACGTGGTGATTTCCGGAAACTGTTCCAGCAGCTGGTCCAGTAACCGTTTCCTGTCTGCTTCCGCTTCATATCCCAATACCAGGTTGATCATCAGTTCACCGGTGGTCGTGTTACGCACAAACATGTTCCGCAGCCAGCCGCTGTGATCTTTTATATTATAAAAAGGCAGCCCGTTATCTACCGCAAACTTTGCAACGGCTTTACGGATGAAATTGGTAGGCTCATCCTGCAAATGGCAGGTGTCTATCTCCACAACTTTATCAAAAAAACCCCGCACATGAAATCCGCCTGCCCCCGGCTGGCCGGTTGAAGAAATACCTGCTGCCTTCATCCGCCTGAATTCTTCTGTTGGTATGAATTTGCCCGTGGCAAACGTGTATTCCAGCTTGTTCCTGTACCGTTTTGTTTGGCCGGCACCGATAATAGGGGCAATTTCCGGCAAAACGATCTTCCCGATCCGGTTCAGGTTGTCACTTACCTGTTTCTGCTTATAAAAAAGCTGCTTTTCGTAAGGGAGCATCTGCCACTGGCAGCCCCCGCAAACTCCGAAATGATCGCAGAAAGGCGCTACCCTGTCGGCCGAAAAGGAATGTATTTTCAATGTATGCCCCTCTGCCCAGTCGGTCTTGTTCTTCGATAACTGCACATCTACCACATCCCCGGGTACGGCCCCTTCTATAAATATTACTTTACCATCCAACCTGGCCAGCGACTTACCTTCAGCGGCATAATCCTGTACCAACAGCTTTTCTAAAACAATGGTTTTCTTAGGTTTTCGCACGGTTGCAAAGGTAACTACGATTGGGTTTGCCCGGTTACAGAAAATAAGAACGATTTAATTTGCAAGGGATTAACACGCTTAATATCCTATTTAACTAAATTTACCGCTGAATTCAATCGTATGAAGCAATTTTTGACAAGAATACTCTTAGTGTGCGGTATCACCGGTTTTACGGCCCAGGCCCCTGTGGTTGCCCAGGGAAGAAATATCACCATCAAATTAACGCCCCTGAAAAATACGAAAGTGTACCTGGGCAGTAATTATGGAAATACCCTGGCTTTATTCGATTCTGCTTTTTTGAATGATAAAAGCGAAGGCGTATTCAGTGCCCCCAATAAATTAACCGGTGGTATCTACTTTGTTGTGACCGCCACGCCGGAATATGCTATCCAGTTTGACCTGCTGATGGATGACCAGCAGCAGTTCAGCATTACGGCAGATACCGCATTCAAAGACAAGGCCGTGATCAGTGGGTCGGCAGAAAATGTTTTCTATGACTCCTATAAAAAATTCTCTGCTACAGAAGCGAAATATATGCAGGGGTTAGAGGCCGATTTTAAAGCAAAAAAAGCCAGGACAAAAGAGGATACTGCGGCGCTGAGAAAACAGTATGTAAAAGTAGATAAGGTTTTACAGGGGTACCGCGACAGCATAATTGAAAAGTACCCTACTTCCTTATTAGCCACTTTATTCAGCACGTTGAAAAGGCCCACGGTTCCTGAGATCCCGGTTGTAAAGGGGAAACCGGATTCTTTGTACCCGTATCATTTTGTGAAAGGACATTTTTGGGACGATGTGAATTTCAGTGATGACCGGATACTGCATACTTCGTTCTTTGAGCCGAAAGTTGACGACTATTTCAGGTATTATATTTCCATAGAAGCCGATTCGATCATTAAAGAAGTCAATTATATGCTGTTGGCAGCAAGGGGCGGCAAAGAAATTTATCCTTACCTGCTCAATAAATTCACCAAGCAATACATGAACCCGCAGTATATGGGACAGGATAAAGTCTTTGTATTCCTGTTCGAGAATTTTTATGCCAAGGGGGATACAACATTGCTTGACGCAGCCAATAAAAAGATCGTGACCGAAAGAGCGTACAATTTAATGGCCAACCAGATCGGACAACCTGCTGCGCCTATCAATTTCCCCGACAGTAGTGGTAAGATCGTTCCGCTCTACAGTCTTACTAACAATTTTACCGTACTGGCATTCTGGGATCCAACCTGCGGACATTGTAAAATCGAGATCCCACGTCTTGATTCCATGTACCGGGCCAAATGGAAAGCATTGGGTGTAGGTATTTATGCGGTTAACATCAAAGAAGAAGAAACTGCGTCATGGAAAAAATTCATATCAGATAATAAACTGGTTGGCTGGACACACACACACGAAACGACTGCGGTAAGGGTTGCGGGAGAAAGGGCACACCTGATGAGTTTCCGCCAGGCCTATGATATTTATAAGACCCCTACTTTATATCTGCTGGATAAAGACAAACGGATCATCGCAAAGAGTCTTAGTATGGAGCAGTTTGATGAGATCATTAAGCTGAAGCTGAAGAAATAGCCGGGGTAAAAATTCTAATCTCTAAATCCTAAATTAGAATTTAGAGATTAGAGTTTTATACTAATTGATTTACCACATTCCAGATGACTTTTGGTTTACCCAATGTATAGTAATGCAAAACCGGTGCGCCAAATGCTTTTAGCTCTTTGCTTTGCTGTACCAGCCATTCTGCTCCTACCAGTTCACAATCCAGATCGGTCTTGCATTTCATTAACTCATTCGAAAGATCTGAAGGAATATCCACATGAAAGATCCGTGGAAGAACAGACAATTGCTTTTTATTCGTGATCGGTTTTAATCCCGGTATGATCGGCACATTGATACCTATGTTCTTACAGGCCTTTACAAAATCGAAGAATTTCTGGTTATCAAAGAACATCTGCGTCATAATATATTCTGCGCCGGCATCTACTTTTTGTTTCAGCTTCAAAAGATCGATTTCCATGTTCGGCGCCTCAAAATGTTTTTCAGGATATCCGGCCACTCCCATGCAGAATTTTGTTTTACCACCATTCTTGATATCCTCATCAAGGTAAATACCATTGTTCATATTGTTCACCTGCTGTAAAAGATCAATGGCATAATGGTTACCGTCTTTCTCCGGTTCAAAAGCAGTTTCGTTCTTAGCCGCATCTCCACGCAAAACCAATACATTATCGATACCGAGAAAGTCGAGATCGATCAACGCATCTTCTGTTTCTCTTTTGGTAAACCCGCCACAGATGATATGCGGCACTGCATCAACCTGGTAATGGTTCATGATGGCGGCGCAGATACCAACGGTACCCGGGCGCTTACGAACCTCTATCCTCTCAAAAGTGCCATCAGCTTTTTTCTTGAACATGCTTTCGCTGCGGTGATAGGTAACATTGATCCATGAGGGTTTAAACTCCATTAAAGGATCCAAATGATCATATAGCGTTGTGATCGTTTTTCCTTTTAAAGGGGGTAATACCTCAAAAGATATTAGTGTGTCCTTCGCCTGTTCTATGTGTTCAGTTAGCTTCATAATAAGGATCCGTTTCCAAAACGGGTGCAATATACAGCGAAGATGCCTATAGAAAAACATGTTAAGATAGGGTCGTATTTTACTTATCGGCTCTATAAACGCTATTTTTGCCTAAACCGTTTGTTTTGAATCTTACCATACATACCAGGGACCTCGTTAAAAGTTATAAAGGAAGAACCGTTGTAAGCAATGTTTCCGTAACGGTAAAACAGGGGGAGATCGTGGGTTTACTGGGGCCCAACGGAGCGGGCAAGACCACCACTTTCTATATGGTGGTTGGCCTGATCAAACCCGATTACGGCACCGTTTACCTTAATGAGCAGGATATTACCCGGTTACCGATGTATAAAAGGGCCCAGATGGGTATTGGTTATTTACCACAGGAGGCCAGTGTTTTCAGGAAACTGAGTGTGGAAGATAATATTATGGCAGTACTGGAAATGACAAAGCTCACCAACCAGGAACGGCACCACAAATTAGACTCGTTACTGGATGAGTTCAACCTGCACCATGTGCGCAAAAACAATGGCGACAGTCTTAGTGGTGGAGAAAGACGAAGAACCGAGATAGCCCGTGCCCTGGCCGTAAATCCTAAATTCATCCTGCTGGATGAGCCTTTTGCAGGCGTGGATCCTATTGCCGTGGAAGATATTCAAGGTGTGGTTGCCAAATTGAAATATAAAAATATCGGTATACTGATCACTGATCATAATGTAAACGAGACCCTCTCTATCTGCGACAGGGCCTATCTCCTGATCGAAGGAAAGATCTTTAAGCACGGCACTGCAGAAGAACTCGCGGCCGATGAAAAAGTAAGAAGATTATACCTCGGTACCAACTTTGAACTGAAAAGGAAGGACTGGATCATTGAAATGGGTGAAACAGGGGAAGTTGGGGGAAGGGACAAAGGGTAAGGGATACTAATAAAAGCTCTCCACCTCGTATTTGTCAGTTCCATTGCTTATTTTGCTGTAGATCCCCGCAATGAAATTATTTAGTCCTGCTATATCACGCCTGGCCAGGTTCAGAAACTGGCATATCGATCAATGGATCAATAATCCGGTTTCTACCCAGCGTGAAGTGCTGCAGGATCTGGTAACCCATGGCCAGTACACTGAATTCGGCCGCAAATTCGGGTTCAAGGAATTGTTCAATATCCGCACGTTCAAAGAAAATGTTCCCATACATGAATACGAGGACCTGAAGCCTTATATCGATAGCCTGATGCAGGGCGATGAGAACATGTTATGGAACACACCCGTTAACTGGTTTGCCAAAAGCAGTGGCACCACCAATGATAAAAGCAAATTCATTCCTATTACAAAAGAGAGCCTGGAAAATTGTCATTTCCAGGGTGCAAAAGACGTATTAACACTGTTCTACAATTACAATACAGAAAGCGATCTGTTAACCGGAAAGGGATTGGTGATCGGAGGAAGCCACCAGATCAGTAAAGTAAATGAGGATATACAATATGGAGATCTGAGCGCTGTTCTCCTGCAGAATACCCCTATCTGGGCCAACTGGATCCGCACACCCGAATTGTCTATTGCACTGATGGATGAATGGGAGAATAAGATCGAACTGCTGGCCAGGTCAACCATACAGGAGGATGTAACTTCTATTGCGGGTGTACCTACCTGGACGATGGTATTGATCAAACGGATTCTCGAGATCACCGGAAAATCAACTTTAAAAGAAGTCTGGCCCAACCTCGAACTGTATATACACGGAGGCGTGTCTTTTACACCTTACCGCGACCAGTTCAAAAAGATGATCGGCGAGAATTGTACTTACCTCGAGATGTATAATGCGAGCGAAGGTTTTTTTGCCGCGCAGGATAATCCTGACGAGGAGGGCATGTTGCTTTTTTTAAATCATGGTATCTTTTATGAGTTCATGCCGGTAGAAGAATATGGTAAAAAAGATCCGGTTACAATTGGGTTAAAGGATGTGGAGATCGGGAAAAACTATGCGTTGGTGATCAGTACCAATGGCGGGTTATGGCGTTACCTGGTGGGTGATACCGTTCAGTTTACCAGCACGTATCCCTTCCGTATCAAAGTAAGCGGCCGGTTAAAACAATACATTAATGCCTTTGGCGAAGAACTCATATCAGACAATGCCGATAAGGCTATTCATATGGCCTGTACCAGAACAGGGATGAGCGTTAAGGATTATACTGCCGCGCCGGTTTATTTTAATGACAATGCTAACGGCACACACGAATGGCTGATAGAGTTTGAAACAGCGCCTGTTAATACCGAACAGTTTGCTTATGAACTCGACTGCGCCTTAAAATCGCTGAACAGCGATTATGAAGCCAAAAGATATAAGGATATAGCCCTGAGTCTTCCAAAGGTGAGGTCGTTACCAAAAGGCCTCTTTCATGAATGGCTGAAAAGCAAGGGGAAACTGGGTGGACAGCATAAAGTTCCGCGGTTGTCGAATAACCGGGTATATATTGATGAGATCATTGCCCTGATGGCGAAGTAAACCTTCTTTTATGAGTGAAATGAATTCCGAAAGCCTGCATAAGGAATTTGAACTGGAAAGGATCATCCTTTTCAGCGATGCGGTGTTTGCTATTGCGATCACTTTACTGATCATAGAGATCAAATTTCCGGAACTCCCCGACAATTACAGGGTATCGCTGGACCTGTTTAAAATGTTCAAACCCACCTTACTGCAATTTCTGGGCTTTACTGTCAGTTTCGTGATTATCGGCTTCTCATGGGCGCGTCACTTAAATACGTTCCGTTATCTGAAAGGATATGATAATGGCCTGATCTTCCGGAACCTGCTCAGCCTTTTTTTTATCGTTTCTTTTCCTTTCAGCGCTTCCGGCCTCCTGCATTTCAGACCCAGCAGCTTCCTGTTTCCCATGATCATATATATGGGCAATGTTATGCTAATAGCGGCTTCCAACTTTTTGCTGGTACACTATATCTTTAAAAAGAAACTCCATTTAACAACGGCTGGACACGAAGCGGAAAAAAAATATATTTATATCCAGTCAATGGCCCAGGCGGTTACCCTGGCTGCTGCTTTCACTGTCGTCTTCGCTACAGCCCTTATTTCGGGAAACAATACTGAGTATGTCAATGACAGCTTTTATATATTCCTGCCGGTTGCCATCATTATCAGGCTGGTATCGAGAAAATACAAACCTAAAAAAACCGCTGCCTGATCTATGCAGCCGGTTCCGCTGTATCAACATCTGCCCGGTTCATGGCCAACCATGACGCGATCCCGATAAGGCTTACAAAAGAAGATGTGTAAAACAGGTACAGGTAGGGCACATCAATAAAACTGTAAAAAATAACCAGTGAGATCTTCAGAATGGCCAGCGGGATCCCTTCTGTTGAAAATGGGTATCGCTTCTGCAGGCGCAGGGTAAGTATCATTGCTGCCAGTGGAACAAGGAACGATAAGCAGATCAAGAGGTAATGCAGGGTTGTAATGCGTAGCGACCCGAAGAACCTGGCCCAGCCCAGGCCCTCCTTAAAAAAATGCGGTGCATCATGCCATACCCGGGCAGCAAACCCAATATATTCTGCCGGAAGCGCGATATGTTTGGCGAAATTTTCCCAGCCAAAGGGCAATAATACCAACACCAGAAAGCAGGCGACTCCTGTAGCGGAGAATACAAGCAGCTGCTTCCATTCTTTGCGATAGATATAATAGAACAACATGGTAGGCAGCCACCCGATCAATGCATACCTGCTGAGTACGCAAAGTGACGAACAAACGGCTATTAGCCATACCTTACGGGATTGAATAGCCAGTACCAGTAATATATAATACAGTATCACAAGCCCTTCTTCTGTATAAGGTATCACACCAGGTTTATCATCTGTGAACAGCCACCAGAACAAAAGAAAAGCGCAGAGTAATACGGGAACTGCTTTCCTGTGAAGCGGATGGACTCTCCATAAAAAAATACAGAACCCGGTAAAAAGGCATAACATGGTAAGCCAGCGCAGGTCTGTATGCAGCCATACAGGTAAACAAAAGGGCAGCCACATAGCCGGGAGATAAATAGGTTGTATCCCGTTCCAGATCTCAGGTATGCGATCGTACGCTTTTGACCAGTGACCCGATAGTCCTCTTTCACACATCGTTTTAATAATTGGCAACATATCGGCGTCATGAAAATCGAGCGGGGCATCATCGATCCATTTAGCTGTGAAATGATACATGGTTACCAGCACGATACCCATTAATAACCATTTATAACGCGTTAATGGTGCTTGAAAAGAAAAAACTGCGCGTGGTTTTGCGGAAAGGGTTTGGTTGGTGTATAGAAAAGCGACCCCGATCGTTAAACCTGAAAACGTATATAGCACACTGGTATAGGCGGCGAGTGCAGGCAGATACAGCGCATAGGTGACGCATAGGGTTTCCAGCAAAAAAGCAATGATGAGCAGGTTCCTTATTTGCGGTGTAGCTTTCATGTAAGCATTAAGGTATTACATATTCTCATACATTTATTTTACTTTTGGCACCAATAACAAAAACAGCGTTATGAAATTACTGGAAGGAAAAGTGTCTATTGTAACCGGTGCGGCTCGTGGCATTGGCGCGGCCATTGCATTAGGACTGGCCAAACAGGGGAGTGATATTGCTTTTAGTTATGTAAGCGACAGCAGTGCCGGAAAAGCAGCAGCGCTGGAAGCAGAACTAACGGCACTTGGCGTAAAGGCAAAAGCCTATAAAAGCAATGCCGGTATTTTTGAAGAATGTGAAGTTTTTGTAAGCGATGTACTGAAGGAGTTCGGCAAAATAGATGTTTGCGTAAATAATGCAGGGATCTCTAAAGATAATTTACTGTTGCGCATGACGGTTGAACAATGGGATGAAGTAATCGATATTAACCTGAAAAGTGTTTTTAATATGACCAAACAGGTTATCCGTCCTATGATGAAAGCAAAAAGCGGCAGCATCATTAATATGAGTTCGATAGTGGGTGTTAGAGGTAATGCAGGACAAAGCAGCTATGCGGCCAGCAAAGCGGGTATCATCGGATTTACCAAATCCATCGCGCTTGAACTGGGCAGCCGCAATATCCGGTGCAATGCCATTGCCCCCGGTTTTATTGAAACGGATATGACCCATTACCTGAAAGATGGTGAGGGCGCCGCAGAGTTCCTTAAGAAGATCCCGCTGGGCAGGTTTGGAAAAGCCGAAGAGATCGCCAACACTACTTTATTCCTGGCAAGTGATATGAGCTCCTATATAACCGGGCAGGTATTGAGCGCCTGTGGAGGATTGAATATTTAACCCTGCTGATCATGAAAACATATGAAAGACTGCTCCTGGAAAATAAAGCCTGGGCAAAAGGAAAAGTAGATGGCGACCCGGAGTATTTCCACAGGCTCTCCCAGTTACAGACACCCGAATTTTTATGGATCGGGTGCAGCGACAGCCGCGTTCCCGCCAATGAGATCACCAATACACAACCAGGAGAAATATTTGTACACCGTAATGTGGCCAATATGGTGGTGCATACAGATGTAAACCTGCTGAGCGTTCTTGATTTTGCGGTATCACACCTCAAAGTAAAACACGTGATTGTTTGCGGGCATTATGGCTGCGGCGGTATCAAAGCGGCCATGACCAACCACGATTACAAGCAGGTGCTGAATATGTGGCTCCGCAATATCAAAGATGTTTACCGTTTACATCGTACAGAACTGGATGCCTGTCCCGATGAGGAATCGAAATTTGACCGCCTGGTTGAATTAAATGTAAAAGAACAGGTGATGCACCTCGTAAAAACATCGATCATACAAAGAGCCTGGAAGAACGAGCAGCGGCCCGATATACACGGATGGGTATATGGATTAAAAGACGGTATCATTAACCCGGTATTTGAAATGAAAGCGGGCACGCATATTGATCCGTTGTATGAATATGATGATCTTTGATGGAATAATCAGAATTTGATGTTCTTCCGCTGAATATAAGCGTGCCAGATTAAAAAAGCGCCGACCGTTCTATACGGTTTCCATGCTTCGGCAAGCAGGGCGATAGACTCTTTAGATGTGTGTGCCGGCAATTGCTTAATATGCTTCATACTGTTGATCAAAGCAATATCCCCCGTTGGAAAAAGATCGGTACGGTGCAGCACCATCATCAGGAATACATCCACCGTCCAGTTTCCGATGCCTTTTATCGCAGTCAGCTTTTCTCTTACTTGCTCATCTGTTAAATACTGCAGGTTTTTGACAGATAATTTTCCACTCATGATCTCTTTTGCCAGGCAACGCGCATAATGGATCTTCTGCCGGCTGAAATAGCAGGCCTTTAATTCTTCATCAGATAATAACAACAGTCTTTTAGGTGTGATTATCCCGATCTTTTCTTTCAGCTTATTCAGCGCCGCCTTAGCAGAGGCTAATGATACCTGCTGTTCTAAAATAATATGGATCAGTGTTTCAAAACTGGGTTTACGGCTCCATACAGGCGGGTAGCCATACGCAGCAATAATGTTTTGTAAGGCAACATCTTTCTTTGCCAGCCGGTCGCATATTTTTTTGAACCCGTTTTCGTCAAATGAGATCATACAATATATTATCGTCGCGACAGATTATCGGGGAGTGGTGGCGGTTGCGTAGGTAAAGGAGGTGGCTGAGATGGCAATGGTGGTGGCTGGCTGGGTAACGGAGGCAGGCCCGGTAATGGCGGTGGCGGCATAAATTGGGCAATATATTTTTTACTGTGTTCACCCAATATCAGCCTGCCACTGATAGCCGCTCTCTCTTTCAGTAAAATATCCCAGTTCTCCGTACCGTTCCACAACATGGTTTTGACCTCTTTCGTGGCATCCGCGCTTGACTGCGCCAGGGCGTTTGACAAACGTGTAATCGAGTCATCCATCCCTGCTATATCCGTATGTAGTTCTGCGAACAGTCCTTTTTTCTTTGCCCAGTCTGCCGAACGCCACATGGCAGCATCGATGGTTAACTGCGAAAAAGCGGAGAACCCTACTTTCCGTTCAACAGCGGGCCCGACCACGAAAGGCCCGATCCCTGCCGCGAGTTCGCTTAGTTTGATATCTGCGCCTTCAACAGCAATAGCATAATCAGCAGTGGCCGCAAGCCCTACACCGCCGCCCACACATTTTCCGTGCACACGGGCAATGATCATTTTGGGCGCTTTGCGCATGGCATTGATCACATCGGCAAACCCGGAAAAAAAAATCAATCCCTGTTCTTCCGTGCTGATCGCGGCCAATTCATTAAAAGAAGCGCCTGCACAAAATGCTTTTTCTCCTGCAGACCGGAGAATGATCACCCTGGTTTCTTCGTTCTGCCCTTCGCTATGAATGCTTTTGGCCAATGAATCCAATATCGCACCAGGCAATGAATTACTCCGCGGGTGAAAAAATTCAATTGTGGCAATGCCATTGGCGCGATTCACTTTTACATAGCCATCGTTCAGTGCTTCTATCATAGTGGCAAGATATTAAATCGTCTGCATTTTTCGCACCATCGTTAAAATAGTCGCCACACCAACGATCTCATCCGTTTCATCAATGATCTCTACATACCATTTGACGATGCCGCGGGGAATATCGGTGTGTTCTTTCTTTTCCTGCCCGGTTTTTTCCTTACAGGTAAACCGTATGTGTATCTCGCTGCCCGGGTAAACAGGTTTGGTGAAACGGAGCTCATCAATCCCATAATTCAGCAATACCGGGTTCTTCTCATAACTGTCAACAAACAGTCCCGCCGCTATACTCATCAGCAGGTATCCATGCGCCACCTGTTTTTCAAACATGGTCCCTTCAAAATCGGTTTCTGTAAGATGCGCATAAAAATGATCGCCGCTCAGATCGGCAAAACGGTCAATATCTTCTGAAGTGATCATCCGTTTGGCAGTAACAAGCTGGTCGCCGATAGTCAATTCTTCAAAATGTTTTTTAAAGGGATGTACCGCAGTAAGGTTACCCGTTGCCCCTGGTTGGTAAACATGGCTGACAGCAGTGATCATATCCGGCGAACCTTGTATGGCCACCCGCTGCATATAATGTTTCACCCCGCGGATCCCGCCCATTTCTTCGCCACCGCCTGCCCGGCCGGGGCCGCCATGTACCAGCAATGGAAGGGGCGATCCATGCCCCGTACTCTCTTTCGCACAACGGCTGTCGAGGATCAGGATGCGTCCATGATAGTTTCCCGCGCCCAGTACATATTGCCTGGCCGTATTTTTATCTGCGGTTACAATGGTGCTTACCAATGATCCTTTTCCCATTTTGGCAAGCGTGATCGCTTCTTCTATCGAGCGATAAGGCATCAGTGTGGATACCGGCCCGAAAGCCTCCACTTCATGCGCGGCTGCGCTGTTAAACGGGTGTTGGTTCATAAGCAGTAAAGGACTCATGAAAGCGCCTTTGGCGGCATCCGCATCCAATACTTCCACACTATCTAAAGAACCATATATGATCTGCGAGGAGGCCAGTAATTTCTGCACCTGTTCCTTTACTTCTTTTCTTTGTGTTTCACCTGCCAGCGAACCCATTCTTACTTTTTCATTGAGCGGGTTACCGATAACGGTCTGCGATAATGCTTTGCTGAGCGCATGCTGTATTTCTTCCAGCTTATTTTCCGGAACAAAGATCCTGCGGATGGCCGTGCATTTCTGCCCGCACTTGGTGGTCATTTCTTTACGTACCTCTTTAATAAAAATATCCCATTCAGGCATCTGCGGTGTTACATCTTCTCCCAGTACAATACAGTTGAGTGAATCCGCTTCCATTGTAAAGGGAACGTTCTGCGTAAGCACCTGTTTGCCTGAACGCAATAATAGCCCGGTGGAGGCAGAACCGGTAAAGGTGATCACATCCTGCGGACCAACATGTTCCAACAGATCACCGGCGCTGCCACAGATCAACTGGAGGGCGCCATTGGGCAGGATGCCGGATGCGGCTATTTTTTTTACGACTGCTTCCGTCAGGTAAGAAGTAACTGTTGCCGGTTTCACTACTGCAGGAACACCTGCGAGCAGGTTAACCGCTATTTTTTCGAGCATTCCCCAAACAGGGAAATTGAATGCATTGATATGAACTGCCACACCTTCTTTGGGAATCAGTAAATGATGACCCATAAAAGTATTTGCCTTACCTAAAACATGGTTCTCGCCATCAAGGCAATACGCTTCATCGGGAAACTTCCTGCGCAGGGAAGCATAGGAGAACAGGTTGCCGATCCCACCTTCAATATCCACCCAGCTATCTGTTTTGGTGGCGCCGGTCTGGTAGCTGATGCGGTAAAATTCGTCGAGGTGTTCCCGCAGGTGCATTGCCAGGGCGCGTAACATCAGCCCTCTTTCGTGGAAAGTCATTTTGCGCAAAGCAGGATTTCCTTTTTTACGGGCATGATCCAGAATGGCGGCAAAGTCAAGCCCCTTGGTCGAGGTTTTGTAAATCGGGTTGCCGGTATAGGCATTGTATAATAACTGGCCCTCCCCATCGCCGGCGACCCATTTACCCAGGATATAATTTTCTAAACTAACCATAGCGATCGTTTACAACAGCAAAGCTAACGATTGGTAGGTTTTAACCGGCGTGTTTTCTAAGTTTAATCTACCAACCCAAACTGCCGCAGGTGGTGTTTGGCATGTTTGTATAAGAGATGGATCTGTTCTTCATAATTCAATTCGCCAAACATAGGCGCCATAAAAATTTTTGCTGGATCAGCGGCATACGCAGTAAACACATCTGCCAGTTCAGCTGCTGTTTTCTTGATCGCCTCCTGCATACCGGCGTATTTATGCGGTCTTGGCTCTTCGGGCATCACGGGTACTTTTGTATTTTCCCTGAACAGCGCCTCCGACATCATAAATGCCCGCGCTTTGGTTAATTTTTCCGGGTCGGTTACTAAAAGAGGCAATACGATCTTTCCATTCGCCACTTTAAACACGTCACGCATATGTTCCACCATCTGCTGTGCATCCATCTTTCCCCATTTTCCCTTTTGCAACGGATCGAGTTTGTGTAAAAGGGGCAGGTACTCGTTTTTGAGGAAATATTCTTTTTCGGATAACATGGGCATCTTTGAAATAAAGATACAAATCTCTTCCCTCTTCCTCAAAGGAGGGATACCCAAGCGGCTTAGCGAAGGGTAGGGAGATAAAAAATCCCGTCATTTTCTGACGGGATCGCAGTTGGTTGTTGGTTGTAAAAATGTGTAGTGCCCTATATTAAGACAAGCGTTTATCTATTTCGCTGCAAAGCAATGTAAATATTTCTGCAACCGATCCTTCCCCTTTTACATGTACCACTTTGTTAAACTGGCCGTAATACCTGGCAACAACAGATGTTTTTGCATGGTACTCTGTAATACGCGCCCTTACTACCGATTCCGTATTATCATCGCTTCTGCCACTGGTTAATCCCCGGTTCAGTAAACGCTTTACCAATTCCTCTTCACTCACATCCAATGCCAATACTACTCCTATTTCCGTATTTTTCAATGATAATAATGTATCCAGCGCCTCACTCTGTGCCACTGTTCTGGGAAACCCGTCGAATAAAAAACCACCTGCCTGCGGGTTGGCATCCAGTGCGGAACTGATCATACCCACCACTACTGCATCCGGAACCAGCTGGCCCTTATCCATAATGATCTTCGCCTCTATTCCCAAAGAAGTTTGTTTTGCTATCTCTGACCGTAAAAGATCGCCTGTAGATAAATGTATCAATCCATAAGCGGCTATCAGCTTTTCGCTTTGTGTACCTTTACCACTGCCCGGAGGTCCAAACAGAATAATATTAAACATTGTACTTACTAACCTTACGTGAAGAACAAATATAAGGGCTTGACCTTAAAAAACATTTAACGCATTTGAAAACCTTTGAAAACAGGAATTTATAAAGAGATTAATTAGTTTTTAGTCAATAAACCCTCAACAATTTTAACTACCAACTGTTATTTTAAATAGATAAAACAAATTTTAATATGAAATCTGGCATAGGAGCCCTTCTTATAGCTTTATTATTTCAGGGCTGCCTTTTTCAAAACGATCAAAAAATGCAAAAAATGGATAAAAAAGAAAACCCTGCCTATTCAAGAACAGATACCGGTAAAGTGGCGCTGCCGGATGCGGAATGGAAGAATATCCTGTCGCCGGATGTTTACCATATTGCCCGGCAAAAAGGGACAGAGCGGCCGTTTACCAGTAAATTTGAAGGCTTTAAAGATGCCGGCACCTATTATTGCGCCGTTTGCGGGAACGCTTTGTTCAGAAGCGATACCAAATTTGAAAGCGGTTGCGGATGGCCAAGCTTTTATGAGCCCATCTCAAAAAGTTCCATTATTTATGTGCCGGATAATTCCCTGGGCATGTCGCGCACTGAAGTAGAATGTGGCCGGTGTAAATCGCATCTCGGTCATGTATTCGAAGATGGCCCGCCGCCAACCGGTCTTCGTTTCTGCATTAATGGCGTAGTGCTTGATTTTGAAAAGGCAAAAGAAGCCGAGAAGAAGTATGAGGCGGGAAAGAATGAGTAAATGGGTTTTTTGCCACAGATTGCACAAATTACTACAGATGAGTTCTGTGAAAATCTGTTCAATCTGTGGCTAACAACTTATTTTTGCTTTATGAGTCAACCCAAACTAAGCCATCTTGCCGGTACACTTGTGGGCAGTGAAATTGTGAAACTCGGCAATGCCATCAGTGAACGCATCCGCAATGGCGAAAAAATATACAATTTTACGATCGGTGATTTTGATCCGCAGATATTTCCTATTCCTGCCGACCTGGAGGCATTGATCATTGCTTCTTACCAGCAACGCAATACAAGTTACCCGGCAGCGGAGGGTGTACTGGATCTGCGGGTAGCAGTTAGCCGTTTTATTAAAGAATGGGAGGAACTGGATTATGCCCCTAACGAGATACAGATCGCTTCAGGCGGGCGGCCATTGATCTATACTGTGTTCAAGGCCATTGTTGACAAAGGAGATAAAGTGATCTATGGTGTTCCTTCCTGGAACAATAACCATTATGCCCATATGACCGGCGGCGAACATTGCGTAGTAGAATGTACGGTTGAGAATGATTTCATGCCAACTGTAGAAGATGTACAAAAGCATATTAAGGGCGCCACACTTATCTGTCTCTGCACACCCCAAAATCCAACCGGTACCACGCTTTCAAAGAAATCGCTGGGTGAAATCTGTGATCTTATCATAGAAGAGAATAAACAACGTGGTGAGGATGAAAAGAAATTATACCTGATGTTCGACCAGATGTACTGGACCCTGACATATGGTACTACGGTACATTACAACCCGGTTACAGAAAGACCGGCCATGAAAGACTATACCATTTTTATCGATGGGATCTCTAAAGTATTTGCGGCAACCGGTGTACGGGTAGGCTGGGCGATGGGCCCTGAGAGCATCATCGGTAAAATGAAAGCGATATTGAGTCATTTAGGCGCCTGGGCGCCAATGGCTGAGCAAAAGGCCGTAGCAAAATATTTATTGCAGAAGGATTCTATCGGCAGGTACCTTATTTCCTTTAAATCAGAGATAGAAGCGCGTTTGCGTACGATTCATGCCGGTTTTATTGCTTTAAAAGAAAAAGGATACCCGGTTGATTCTGTATCTCCGCAGGCAGCCATCTATCTTACCGTTAAAATAGATCTCGCAGGCAAAACAACTGCCGACGGAACCCTATTATCCACACAGGCTGATGTTACTTCTTATATCCTGGGTGAGGCTAAATTAGCGATCGTTCCTTTTTCAGCATTTGGAGCGGGACCCAAAAGTCCATGGTACCGGCTAAGTGTAGGCACCTGCATCAAAGAAGAGATACCGGAGATGCTCGGAAAGCTGGAAACAGCGCTGGGTAAGCTTCATTGATCTGATAAAAGACATGCGAATCATTACATGGAACTGCAATATGGCCTTTCGGAAAAAGGCTGCATTTATTGTAAAGCAAAAGCCTGATCTTTTAATTGTTCCTGAATGCGAGCATCCCGATAAATTAATTTTTGGGGCAAATACACCAAAACCCACAGACACTCTCTGGTTCGGCACCAATCAACACAATGGGATTGGCATTTTTTCTTATGGCCAGTTCCGGCTCCGGTTGATAGAAACACATAACCCCGACCTGAAAATGATTATCCCGATTGCTGTAACGGGGGGACAATATGATTTTACCCTGTATGCGATCTGGGCAAACAACCCTGCAGACCCCGACGGCACGTATGTGGAACAGGTTTGGAAAGCCATTCATTATTACGATAGCCATTTAACAAAAGGTCATACGGTTCTGGCAGGTGATTTTAACAGCAATACCATCTGGGATAGAAAATACCGGGCAGGTAATCATTCAAACGTGGTAAAGTACCTGGAAGAAAGAGGGATCGTTAGTTCCTACCATTTGCATCATAAGCAGGTGCAGGGTAAAGAGAAACATCCAACATTGTATATGTACCGGCACAAAGACAAGCCGTATCATATTGATTATTGTTTTGTATCCGCCGCCATGGCAGCTAAACTCCAATCCGTTAAGATCGGTACCTACCGCACCTGGATCAGGCATAGCGATCATGTGCCCGTGATCGTAACATTCGATGTTTGATCAATTCTTATTGCAGGTAAAGACAAAAGGTTTATCTTTTTTTTCGCGCAGGATGCGCTGCATCTTTTCGGGGTTACGGATCACTTTATGCCGGTTAACATCGAGGACCTCATTGGCAATACAAAATGTTTCCCAGTTCTCAGTATGGTATAACAGTGTATTCAGCAACAGGAGTTCGTGTTCCAGTTCTTCCGGGCTCAATTCGTCCGATTTTGATAAAACCAGTAAATCCCTGTTAGCATCATTCATAGACCGTTCGCTTTATCGCTTATTATGACTGGGCGGGCAACCGCAAAATTTTGTGCTGTTATTTTTCTGGAAAACACCGCAGGAACTGCCTGTCAATACAAGCAATAACAACAAAATGATTATTTGGTTAATTTTCAATTTCATATTCTGTATTCTAAAATACTACTTTACAACCTAAACAAGCCAATAGTAAGCCCATTTGCCTGCAAATAATAACATAAAAAAAGTTTTGGTTGCCCCGCTCGACTGGGGGCTGGGTCATGCAACCCGTTGTATTCCCATCATTCGTGCGCTTGTTTCCGGCGGTTTCGAAGTGATGCTTGCTGTAGAAGGGGTACAGGCAAATTTACTGCAAACTGAGTTCCCCGCGTTGATTTGTATTCCGTTGAAAGGTTACCGGGTCAGGTATAGCAAACACCCTGCCTGGCTACCGTTGGTACTTTTGCAGCAATTACCCCGCCTATTTTCAGTGATCCGGCAGGAAAACCGCTGGTTAGATACAATCATCCGTGAATATCGTATCGACCTGGTGATCTCCGATAACCGTTACGGGTTATTCAGCCCAAGTATCCCCTGTATATTCATTACGCACCAGCTTACAGTAAAAGCGCCCTTTGCCTGGTTAGAAAAAGTGTTACAGCGGATCAATTACCAGTATATCAATCGTTTTACTGCCTGCTGGGTGCCGGATGCCGCGGGTGAAGATAATGTTGCGGGGGTATTATCACATCCTGCCCGTTTACCTAAGATCCCTCTTAAATATATCGGTTTACTTTCCCGGTTTCAGCCGAAAACAGCTGAAAAAAAATATGATCTCTGCATTCTTCTTTCCGGGCCCGAACCGCAAAGAACATTATTAGAAAATAAGTTTCTTGCTGAACTATCCGCAGTCCCCGGAAAAATCCTATTGGTAAGGGGCAAGCCCGGTAGCAAAGAAAACATACCTGTGCCGGATCATGTAGCAGTTACCAATCATCTCCCTAATGAAGCTTTACAGGCGGCTATACAGCAGAGCGACTATGTCCTGAGCCGTAGCGGTTACACAACTGTAATGGAATTATTGTGCTTACAAAAAAGATCGATCCTTATTCCCACACCGGGGCAAACAGAACAGGAATACCTGGCTGCGAGATTAGCGGAGGCGCATCATTGTTATGCCGTTTCACAAAGCCAATTTCAGTTTGCCGAACATTTTGCGGAAGCAAAGACATTCAACTACCAAACCGGTTCCTTCCCGGTATGCGATCCTGAACAGCTCATCACCCTTATCAGAGAAATACTGTAAACAATCATGACGAAGACCACCAAAGCGCATATGGCAGTACTTGGGGCCAATTTTATATTTGGCGCTAATTATGCCGTGGTAAAATTTGTTACGCCCGCTGCGCTTCAGCCTTTTGCATTGAATGTGGTACGCATACTCACCAGTCTTTTTTTATTCTGGTTCCTCTTCCTCTTCTATCCTGGCAAAGTAAAGATTGACAGAAAAGATATGCCGCGTTTTGTTCTATGCGCATTAACCGGGGTGGTCATCAACCAATTGTTCTTTATCAAAGGGGTTTCGCTCACTACTTCCATTCACAGTTCTTTGCTGGCGCTGGCAACACCTATATTTATTACCCTTATTGCCGCCTGGTTGCTGAGAGAAGGATTTACTATACTAAAATTTTTCGGCCTGGTGCTGGGTATCGGCGGCGCAGCCATTCTGATCCTTCTTAAGGATACCACACATTCCGGCAGTGATGTACTGCTTGGCGATATCATGGTAATTATCAATGCCATTTCTTATGCTTTTTACCTGGTACTTGTAAGGCCCCTGATGCATAAGTACAGCGGCATACAGGTATTGCGATGGATCTTTACATTGGGCGCCTGCGTGATACTTCCTTTTGGCATGCACCAGTTTGCAACTACCGACTGGCAGGCCATCAGTCTTGCGCAATGGGCGGGGATCGCTTTCGTGGCCGTTGGCGCTACCTTTCTTGCCTATTTATTAAATGTATATGGTATTGATGCGATCGGGCCCGCCGCCACCGGCGCCTATATTTATACGCAACCGGTTTTTGCTGCTGTAATCGCGATGGTATTTGCCGGGGAAACATTCAGCATGATAAAACTGATCGCGGCCATATTGATCTTTACCGGGGTATATCTTGCCAATTATAAAAAACAGGCCGATCAGCGTTTGGGATAATCCAGGAACCAGAATGTTTTTTTCGCTTTCGCAAAATCTTTCCAGTGTGCAATGTCCGCAGTAACAGCAAAAACCGCGCAGGTAGGCATATTATCGATCCGCGTTGTGGTCAGTTCATTTACAAATTCCGTAATGCCCGGGTTATGCGAGAACAGCGCAGCCGTAGTGACCGCGTCATCAATATCGCTGATCACTTCATAAAATATGGCCGGGTGTGCATGGTATAATTTCCGTACTTCCTGTATCTTATTTTTGGGTAACTGGTAGGCTTCTGCAAAGAACCCGGCCGTTGTAAGCGCACGATTGGCCGTGCTCGAGATAAAAAGATCGATCGGGATCTGCTTGTCACGCAAACGCTCCGCCATTACCGGTGCGTCTTTCTTACCCCTGTCGTTTAACGGCCTGTCAAAATCCGCCTGTCCTGGTTGTGCCCAACTGCTTTTCGCGTGCCGTATAATCAGTAACTGCTTCACGCCCAAAAGTTACAAAAAAACGCTGATTGCCAAACAACCCATTACCAATACCACTATCCAGCCGGCAGCCTGCATCCATACCGGGTGCTTATACCCGTTCATTAATTTGGTCTTACGCGAGGCCAGCAGCAATACGCCCAATGCAAACGGCAATATCACGCCGTTCACCATCCCTGCCAATAAAAGTAATTGTCTGGGTTTGCCTACGAAAACAAAAACGCAGGTAGATATGATGATAAAAACTGAGATGCATAAGCGTTCATGTTTGGCCAGCAGTGGATGGAGTGTTTTGAGAAAAGAAACCGATGTGTACGCCGCTCCTATCACGGAAGAGATTGCGGCGCTCAATAAAACAATCCCAAATACACGTAACCCGAATTCACCCGCTGCAAAACGGAAAACGCTTGCCGGCGGATTATCATGATCAAGCACGGCGCCATGGGTAAGTACGCCCAATATGGCAAAGAATAAGATGAACCGCATGAGTCCGGATATAACGATCCCGCTGATGGCACTACGGTTAACCTGCGGGATCTGTTCTTTTCCTTTGATACCCGCATCCAGCAAACGGTGCGCGCCTGAGAAAGTGATATATCCGCCAACGGTTCCCCCAACAATCGTAACAATTGCCTGGGAGCTGATGGTTTCAGGAATGATGGTATGGTGGAGCGCCTGTAATAAAGGCGGATGAGAACTGATGGCGATAATCAGCGTAAGAAGGATCTTAACCGAGCCAACGATGCGTGTAAAATTATCCAGCATCTTTCCCATCTCCCGTATCCAGAATAAAAGCAAGGCGGCCACACAACTGATAATGGCCCCTGTTTGAAAAGAGAGACCGGTTAATACATTCACCCCTAACCCGCAGCCGGCAATATTGGCGATATTAAAAGCAAAACCACCCGTTACCACAAGGGCCGCAATAACATATCCCAATCCGGGTAACAACCGGTTAGAGAGATCCTGCGCGCGTAATCCGCTCACGGTAAGAATACGCCAGGTGTTTACCTGCGCCCCGATATCCAGTAAAAAAGAAACCAGGATCACAAACCCGAAGCTGGCCATCAGTTGTTGTGTAAACACCGTGGTTTGTGTAAGGAACCCCGGCCCGATAGATGAATTGGCCATCAGGAAAGCTGCGCCCAGGCCAACGCCGCTGAACAGGGGATATTTAGATAGCCTGGATGCCAATTGCGTTTTTTGTAAGTGTTTGATAAATATGTTTGGCAAACATCACTGCGTGTTCCCCATCTCCATGTAAACAAATCGTTTCTGCTATGATCGGCACCTGCTTCCCGGTTATACTGGTAACGCTTTGCTTTTCGATCATCTGCAAAACCTGTTGAAGAGATATTTCGGTATCCGTGATCAATGCGCCGGGCTCACTGCGGGGTGTTAAGCTACCATCATCCTGGTAGGTCCTATCGGCAAACACTTCGCTTGCGGTTCTCAATCCTACCTGTTTTGCTTCTGTAATAGAATGACTGCCACTTAACCCGAACAGCAGCAGCTGATGATCTGCATCATATATTGCTTTGGCAATCGTATTTGCCAGTGCAGGATCTCTGGCCGACATATTATACAAGGCGCCATGCGGTTTTACATGATGTAATGGTATTCCGGCACTACCTGCTATTCTTTGCAGCAGGTATATTTGAGCGGTAACCAGGTCATATACTTCTTGCGGAGACAAATGCAACTCTGTTCTGCCGAAATTTGCTTTATTGGCAAACCCCGGATGTGCGCCAACCGATACCTGGTTTGCCGCCGCAAGTTCAACGGTGCGTTTCATGATCTCTTCATCGCCGGCATGATACCCGCAGGCGATATTGGCGCTGCTGATACAGGGCATCAGCCATGCATCATTATCCAGGCCCTCGCCCATATCGCAGTTCAGGTCGATCGTCATAATTAGTATACATATTCCTGTAAGCGGAAGTTACAGGCATTTTGCAGTTGCCGCAAATTACTTTGCTGTTGCATCCATTTTGTTTCAGCCATTTCAATAGTTGCTTGCTGCAATGTGAAGCTTTGTCCCGAATTCATTTGTGCAAGTGAAGGCATATCTGCACTGATCAGGTGCCCTACCCTCGGGTAACCCCCGGTAGTTTGATGATCCGCCATTAAAATGATCAGTTGGCCATCGGGCAGCAACTGGATCGTGCCCCGGGTAACGGCTGTGGAGATCAGTTCTTTGCCGGTTGCGTGTAATATCTCTCCTTCCAAACGATACCCCATCCTGTCGCTCTGCCGGCTAATCAAAAATGAGTTCTTTTCCAGTTGTTGCTTGGATGGTATAGTAAGCCATTCGTATTCTGCCCCTCTTACAAATTGAAAAGTATTGTTAGTGTACAGCTCTGATACATTTGCCTGCCAGGGAAGTATCAGGAAATTTTTACCGGCAGGTATGAATGAGTCGTGGTTTACTTTAAAAAAGAGTCGGTCATTTTTCTGTAAGGCTCTTCCTTCAAAACCACCCGCTTTTACTTTCAGGTGCGTGCTGTAACTGTGCAGCCATTGATTTGCCTGGTAGCCCCCCTGTATAGCCAGATAGATTCGTGCGCCTTCCCGCTGTTTACCGAAACGAAGGGTAGTTCCTTTCCTGATCCATACGGGATGAAGAATAGGAACCTCCGTTCCATCAATGGAAGCGGAAAGATCCGCGCCGCTTAAAGCGATCAGCACGTTGTCTTCAAAAACAATTTCTGCTGCAGGGAAATGCATTTCAAGTACCGCTTCTTCGATACTATTTCCCACCAGTATATTCGCAACCTGCATAGCCATTGCATCCATCACCCCACCGGGATTAATACCGAGATGCTGGTAACCATAACGGCCTGCATCCTGGATGGTATCCAGTATTCCACTTTTATGGATATACAGGCTCATCTTTGTTTTTGTTTAGCATATTCTGTAAGCGATATCGCATAAAACTGTACTTCATCCCCCGGTTGCAGGTAACATGGCGACTCTTTGTCAGCAGCAAACAGGGATACAGGTGTGCGGCCGATCAGTTGCCAGCCACCGGGAGAATCAAGTGGATAGATGCCGGTCTGCTCCCCGGCAATCCCCACACTACCCGCAGGAACAAGCGTGCGGGGCTGTGATCTCCGGGGTGTCGCGATCTTTTCATCCACCGATCCCATATAAGCGAACCCGGGCAGAAAGCCGATCATATATACGCGGTAATTTTTCCCTGTATGCAGGTTGATCATCCCATCAACGGTAATGTTATGCTGTTGCGACAACGATTCTATATCGGGGGCGAGTGATGGATCATAGCATACAGGGATGCGAACCAGGTTTGTTTTGGAAGCTTGAGCGATCTTTACGGCATTCATTGCATCCTGGAGCCAGGTGCACATTGTGTGATAAGAGGTAGCATTGGGTTGCTGTTTTCTTAATACCCCGATATCATACACAATGGTTACGGTATGATAGGCTGGAATAATATCCCTGACGCCGGTTAACTGTTTTTCTTTCAGATATCCAAAAAGGGCAATTACTTTTTCATTTACCGCAGCATTGATCGTATCGCCCAGTTCAATGGTCACTGCATGATCCCCGCAGGGATAGATACGATAAGCGTTTGTAACCGGCATGGTGTACAAATTACAGCTATTTTTTTCTCAGCAGCCACCACTGACGCAAAGAAAAAATATGCAGGCTATAGGCGGCCACTACCAATACACCCGGCAGGTAAATAAAAGGAAACTCCCCTACAAGCGTATTAGCCGGCTCATTCATAAAATAACGCAGCGGCGTGGGCATGGAAAGAATAGCGACCATTATTATATTGATCAGCAATAACAGTCCAATAATATTGTAAACCAATGACACCCCCGGTCTCCATTTCTTTTTGACAATTATGGCAGCCGGTATAGCCAGCAAACCGCTCAACACGTCAAAATTGTTTCCTTCAAAGGTCATCTGAACCGGCAGCAGGTTTTGCAGGAAGGCTCGTAATAACAAGAGTTCTACAAGAATCCTGAACGACTGGATTGCGATGAGCCAATACGGCGGTATGACCTGTAAAAGCTCGG
>JANXRX010000142.1 GCA_025352905.1 Bacteroidota bacterium
CTGAACTATCTGTTTTGTCGATCGGGACACCGTTTGTTTTATCATCCATCAATTGCTTACCAGTTTGGGCTTTGCCGCCGAACAGGTAAACATCCGCCTGGTTTTCATTTCTGAGTTTTGCGGCAATCACATTTTCTGAAGGCGCCCCGATACTTACATACGCAATTCTTTTGCCTGGCGTTAAGGGAAAAATGCCTGTATTTTGTTTGCGTAACAGCGTCAGTGCTTTTTCGCTCAGCAGGGTATTGATACGGGTGGTCTGTATATTCAGGTCATCCACGAGCCCTTCTGTGACAATAGGGTTGAATTTATTCAGGCCAAGATGGTATTTGGCCAGTAATACTTTTTTTACTTTGGCATTGATATCATCCCAACTAAGTTTGCCTTCAGCAATAGCTTCTTTTATTTTGGCAATACTGCCGGGAATATCGCCGGGCAGGCATAACATATCATTACCAGCAATCAGCGAAAGAACCGAAGCATCTCCTTTCGGAAAATATTTAGCCACACCCTGCATTTCAAGTGCATCAGTAAAAGAAATGCCCTGGAAACCGAGGTCGTTTCGCAGTATACCGGTCACATTTTTATACGATAAAGAACTTGGCAAATGTGATGTGGTGTCAATGGCGGGAATGGAAAGATGCGCGGTCATAATACTGCCAACGCCCGCTTTGATCAATTCAGTAAAAGGAAACAGTTCCAGATCGTCTAACTGCGCACGTGTTTTATTGATCACGGGCAGGTCTTTATGAGAATCCACCGTAACATCTCCATGACCCGGAAAATGTTTGGCAGTGGCCATCACGCCAAGGTCCTGCATGCCTTTCATATATTCCACGCCATACAATGCCACTTTGTATTTGTCTTCCCCAAAGCTCCTGTCATTGATCACCGGGTTCATGGGGTTATTATTAACATCCACATCGGGTGCATAGTTCACCTGTACGCCCAGTCGTTTACACTGTTCGCCCACTGCCCTGCCAAATTGATAGATGAGTTTGGCATCGGTTGTTGCCCCTATCATCATTTGCCTCGGAAAACCGATCACGCTATCCAGCCGCATACCAAGCCCCCATTCGGCATCAATAGAGATCATGATAGGTGTTTTGGCTATGGACTGGTACAGGTTGGTAAGGATAGCTTGCCTAACGGGACCGCCCTGGAAAAAACAAATACCACCCACATTGTATTTCCTGATCTGGTCAATCACTTCTGTCACCTGCTCCGGTCCTTTGTTACTGTATGCACGGATGATCATCAGCTGGGCAATACGCTCATCTTTACTCAGTTTCCTGAATTTCTTTTTTACCCATTTATCTGCTTCACGCGTATGCGCATAAAAATCCTGGGCCCGTGTTACCGGTGAAAAAAAAGCAGTAAATAAAAGAAGGATGATAAGGAAGGAAAGAACTTTTTTCATACGAGGATTTGAGGTGACACAAGGTATGACAATATTGGTAAAGCGTGAGCATGGAGCGTCTGTCGGGAGAGATATCTAAATAAAAAAAGCCGCAGATATAACGTCTGCGGCCAAATGCGTTTTTATAAACCTTTATGCTTCTGTTTCTTCCTCTTCTTCCGCTTCGCTCAGCTTCGGTTCAATATTATTTTCTTTGATTACGCTGAACCATTTGATCATTTTTTTCATATCGCTGCTGTACACGCGTGAAAAATCCATTTCGGGATATACTTTTTCAAAATAGGCTTTTACCGCGGTGGCATCTTTATCGGATGGAAGGGGCTCTTTACTTTTACCCATGGCGGTGAACAGATCCACGAGGTTCACATTTTCACGCGTAGTATACACTTCAATGCTTTCCAGGTGCGAAAAGTTATGTACCCTGCTGCTTACAAAGCGGGTGCTCTGGTCTTCCAGCGATCTCACAATAGCGCCGTCTGTCTTGCTTCCCACGAGTTCAAACAAGCCGGGTAAACCGGTTACTGATATTAATTTACTATACTCCATATACTTACTTTTAAGAGGTGCAAAGTAAAGGGAAAATGAAGGAAGATGCCTTACGGATATGATTTTTAACAAAAAACTACTCGGGAAACAGGCTCTTATTCAGATTCGGGATCAGTCGCAAGGCATTTTTATAATAGATCTTTTTCAGGATCGTATCACTCAGTCCCAATCCGTACATTTTCCAGAACGCATGGTATTTTTTATGGTATGGAAAGTATTCATCCTCTGTTTCCAACACCCTGAAATAGGTGGCGTATTCAGAGGGCACCCAGCTGTCTTTACCGAACATGATCCTGTCCTGGTATTTTTCAAAGAATTTTTTGGCCATTCTCGGTTGCCTGCCCAACTCGGCGATCACGGCGCCGAACTCAACATTCATGTTTGGAAACGAATCCAGCAGGGTGCCCAGTTTAGCGAGGTTGTTTGCGTACCAGCCGAAGTGCGCGGCAATAAATGTGGTTTTGGGGTGTTTGCGGATAATATTATGCTGCTCCTGTATCAGCTCCGCGAATGGCGCCGGATCCGTATTGCTTCTTTTCCTGTCGGGATGCGTTTCTATCTCCAGCCATCTTTCATTTTTCTCATCCAGCGGATCCCAGAACGATTTGGGATCGGCGGTATGTATCAACACAGGAATCCCGAGTTCCCCGCATTTGTTCCAGATCGGATCCAGGCGCGGATCATCAACACGCAGGATCTTTCCTTTGGTGTCAGTGAAAGAAAAACCAAGGTTCTTATACACTTTTAATCCATTGGCGCCGGCTTTCACATCTGCTTCCAGTTCTTTAACCGCGTTCTCGGCCCAACCGGGTTCGCCAACGCCGATAAAAGATACATTGGTAAACTGTATGACCCTGTCGGGCGTACTTGCCTTTACATTTTTTATTGCATCGGCCAGGTATTTGGAATCCTGGAGTCCAAATTGACCATTTACAGATTTGTAACCTCGACCACTCAGGTTTACCATTATTTTCAGGTTCAGCTGGTCCATCTCTTTCAGCAAGGCACGTACATCCTGTGTAGGCATATCAAACTGGTGATTATGTACATCAATAAAAGGAAATTTGGCCCTGGTTAATTTGTGTTCAGGAACAACCAGGGTAGATGTGGGTTCATATTTCTCAAAATCCATTTTACCATTCTGCGCGAAAATGGTAATGGATACAAAAATAAACGAAGCGGTAAATAATGTCTTCATGTGTTTTTATCAATTTAATAGCTAAACTTTTATATTTCTTTCAACGCAGCCTCAAGCCGGGCCGATAAGGTTTTATAATCTGTAAACCCCCGCGCCAGCAAGGTAAATTTAGTTTCCGAATTCTGCATCAGCACACAGGGATATCCTGTTACCTGTAACTGTTTGCATAATTGAAATTCATAGTAAGCCTGTTCTTTGTATTCTTCGCTTTTTAATCTCGTATAGAACAGTTCGGGTTGTATACTATATTTCTCCAGAAGGTGGCGATAGGCCTCATCATCTGTCAGGTCCCTGCCCTCATAGTGTAATGCATATTGCAGATCTGCTGCAAAAGCAACCTGCCTGTTGGGATAAAACTCTTTAAAGATGCAAAGCGCAATAGCCGGTTTCTCGGAATTAGGGAACCAGTCGCTGAGGTCCGGATTTTTAATATGCCACAGGTAGTCTTCCCCAAAACGGATACCGGTGTGTTCTTCTACCGTAGGATAGGCTTTTTCAATAAAGCCGGCGGTTACGCTTATGGGTACCGGTTCTTCTGGTAAGACCATGCCTCCCGACAATACTTCTATGTTAAGGGAAGGATAATTTTCGGAGATTTTCTGCATCACCGGGCTGAACCCATAACACCACCCGCAATAGGCATCGTAACAATAGTAAAGGGTAGCATCCATCCGTAAAAATACGGAAGTTTATAGTTTAGAATTTATAGTGAACCGGTAATATATAAGTTGATTCTTTTGTACCTTCACCACCGCTTAAAATAACCATAGACACCAAACCATAAACCTTAAACCGATTCATCATGCCTGGCTACGAATTATTTGGCGAAGAAGAAAGAAAAGAGATCAATGATGTGATGGACACCGG
>JANXRX010000188.1 GCA_025352905.1 Bacteroidota bacterium
CAGATTGCCAAATTGGAAACCTCGGTGGCAGATAAAGAAAAAATCATTCAATTACTGGAAACAGAATTGAACAACGCTAAACATACCAGGTTCAGGGGCAATAATTAGCAATTAATAATTGCTTGATGAACAGGCAACATAAAAAATGTTCTGAATTACTAATCCTCCGCATACGCAGAAGTAGGCTCACAGGTACAGATCAGGTTCCGGTCGCCATGTGTATTGTTCACCCTTGCCACGCTGGGCCAAAACTTATTCAATGTCACATAAAATAAAGGGAACCCTGCTTCTTTCCTTGAATACCCATGCGTCCATTCATCGCCGCATACAACTGCCTGCGTGTGTGGTGCATTTTTCAGCGGGTTATCGGTTTTATCGGCTTTGCCTTCTTCAACCGCTTTTATTTCTTCATAAATGGAAATCAGTGCATCGCAGAAACGGTCGAGCTCGGGCTTGTCCTCGCTTTCTGTTGGCTCTATCATAATAGTTCCGACAACGGGAAAGCTCATGGTAGGCGCATGAAAACCGTAATCGATCAGGCGCTTGGCTACATCTTCTGCTTCGATACCGGCGCTTTGTTTAAAAGGACGCAGGTCCACGATAAATTCATGCGCACAGGTTCCCTTGCTGCCCGTATACAGGATCTTGTAATGTTTTTCAAGACGGGATTTCATATAATTGGCATTCAGGATCGCGTACTCGGTAGCCATGCGGATGCCATCGGCCCCCAGCATTTTGATATAAGCATAACTGATCAGCAAAATACTGGCAGAACCATAGGGTGCAGCGCTTACAGAACCGTGAGCCGTGAGTGGTGAGTCGTGAGTGCTGCTTGGTGATAACCCAGGATTCACGATTGGCGAATGACCTGGTAAGTAAGGCGCCAGTTTATCGTTTACACAAATAGGACCCATACCCGGGCCGCCGCCGCCATGCGGGATGGAAAATGTTTTATGCAGGTTCAGGTGGCAAACATCGGCGCCGATCATACCGGGGCTGGTTAAACCAACCTGCGCATTCATATTGGCGCCATCCATATATACAAGCCCGCCATTATCGTGTATCACCTGGCAGATATCTTTGATTGTTTCTTCGAAAACGCCATGCGTGGAAGGATAGGTAACCATTAAAGCGCCCAATGTTGCTTTGTATTGTTCCGCTTTTGCTTTCATATCCGCAACATCGATATTACCGGCATCATCACATTTTACAACCACTACAGTAAACCCCGCCATAACAGCGCTGGCAGGATTGGTTCCGTGTGCACTGATGGGGATCAATACCACGTTACGAAAGGATTCTTTCCGGTTGGCATGATAGGCGCGGATAGTTAATAAGCCGGCATATTCGCCCTGGGCGCCACTATTAGGCTGCAGACTACAGGCCGTAAAACCCGTGATCTCGCAAAGGAACCGGTTCAGCTCATCAATCATCAGCTGGTAGCCTTCCGTTTGATCCGAGGGAACAAAAGGATGTATACCGCCAAACTCGGGCCAGGTCACCGGTATCATTTCTGAAGCGGCGTTCAGTTTCATAGTGCAGCTTCCAAGGCTGATCATGCTGGTATTTAAAGAAAGATCTTTGTTCTCAAGTTGTTTGATATAACGCATCATCTGGCTCTCACTGTGATGGGTATTGAAAACAGGATGGGTTAAAAAAGTGGAGTTCCGTTGCAAAGAAGCCGGTAACGATACACTTCCATTCTCGAACTGCTGTATAGTTAACTGGTGGCCGGTGCTTTTTTCAGTAACGGCTTCAAAGATCCGGAGGATCGTGTTCACATCTTCGATAGAAGTTGTTTCATCTATACTGATGCCCACGGTTCCGTCTGCAAAGAACCTGAAATTGCTATGGTATTTTTCAGCGACCGTTTTTATAGCCGCCGCATGTACGCCGGTTACTTTCAACGTATCAAAATAAGCGGTATTAACCTGCGCTATACCAAGCTTTGTTAAACCACCGGAAACAGCCTGTGCCAGGATATGTATCCGCGTAGCGATCTGTGTTAACCCTTTTGCTCCGTGGTAAACGGCATACATAGCGGCCATGTTTGCCAGTAATGCCTGTGCCGTACAAATATTGGAAGTGGCTTTTTCACGTTTAATATGTTGCTCCCTGGTTTGAAGCGCCATACGTAAGGCACGGTTTCCCTGGGCATCAATGCTAACGCCTATCAGCCTGCCGGGCATCCCGCGTTTAAAATCATCTTTTGTAGCAAAGAAAGCGGCATGCGGCCCGCCAAATCCCATAGGTACTCCAAAACGCTGCGCGGATCCTATTGCCACATCAGCGCCTAATTCGCCCGGAGACGTTAATAAAGTAAGGGCTAACAGATCCGTTGCCATGATCACCAATCCCTCTACCGAATGTACAGATCCGATAAACGAACGGTAATCTTCCACCGAACCATTATCGTTCGGATATTGGATAATTGCGCCAAAATAAGTATCATCAAGTGTAACCGTTTTATAATCCCCATACACCAATTCGATCCCTATCGGTTCTGCACGTGTTACCAAAACATCCCTGGTTTGCGGAAAAATATGATCGTCAACAAACAACCTGTGCTTACTGATTACATCCGTCTTGTTTACATGATGGAAGATCATGGCCATGGCCTCTGCTGCCGAAGTCGCTTCATCCAGCAAAGAGGCATTTGCAATGGGCAGGCCGGTAAGATCGGTTACCACCGTCTGAAAATTAAGCAGGCTCTCTAGTCGCCCCTGCGAGATCTCGGCCTGGTAAGGGGTATACTGTGTGTACCATCCCGGGTTTTCAAAAATATTTCGTAGAATCACATTGGGAGTGATAGTACCATAATAACCCTGGCCTATATAATTTTTATATACTTTATTGTGAGCAGCTACTTTTTTTAATTCAGCCAGGTAGGCAAATTCACTGACTGCCGCGGGAATATCCAGTTTTTCTTTAATACGTATAGAATCAGGGATCGTTTTACCAATCAGTTCATCAAGAGAAGAAACACCAATGGTAGCTAACATGGATTGTGTATCTGCGGGATTAGGACCAATATGCCTGCGCTGGAATTCTGTAGATTGCTGTTCAAATAAATTCATATACTGATCTGTAGTTTGAGGTTAATGGTCGGTCTTATATTCAGGCTGAAAGCAGCCAAAAAAGATAAATCGCCGCAAAGGTAAGATGATATAACAGGATAATAAAGGTTTTGTTGCGTCTGGGGATAGCATATGAATCGTCAGGTGTGAGGTAATAGAATCACTCACGACTCACAACTGACGTCTCACGTGAATCAACCCCATTATCTTCCTGTTTACGAAGCTGTTTGCTTGTGAGCCTGCTGCCGTCGTGGCTCCAGCCGGGGGGACCAAAAAGGTATAATAGCCTTGTTCTGAACGAAATACCCTTTTGCATTATATCCTTCCTGATCTGGCTCCATTCATGAAATATGATAGATAAGGGGTTAGGTTTTTCAATGTTTTTGGTGAGTCCGTAAGTGATCGGCTGGTACATCTCTGCCGGTATTTCTGCCTGGAAAGTGCCAAATAGCTTGTCCCAGATGATCAGGAACATTCCCATATTCTTATCCAGGTATTTTGGGTTGGATCCGTGATGTACCCGGTGATGCGAAGGGGTAACCATCAGGTATTCCAGCCATCCCATTTTATGAATGAGTTCTGTATGTACAAAAATGCCCCAGATCTGTGTAACCGCATAGATAAATACGATATCGATGGGTTTAAACCCCAGTAAAGCAAGGGGGATAAAATAAATAAAACGGTAAAGCGGCTGGAACACTGAAGAGCGGAAACCAACGGCAAAATTCATTTTTTGACTGCTGTGGTGGGTAACATGCACTGCCCAGAATAAGCGGATCTCATGATCGAAACGGTGCAGCCAATAGTATAGAAAATCTTCCAGCACCAGTAAACATGCCCAATACATAATGCCCTGCGAAACCGTGATAAGGGCATGTACATAGAAATAATTGAGAATGGCCAGGTAAACGATCCGGAAACCAAGATCGATACCGCCATTCAGTAACATCAGGTATACATTTGCGGCAGTATCGGCAAAACGATAGGTTTTACGGTGCTGAAGATGGGTCAATAATATTTCCAGCCCTATGATGATTACATAAACAGGGGTGGAGATCAGGATCAGCCATTGTTCTCTTATTGCTTCCATACGAATAATAGTGGAATGAAAGATTACCCCGGAATACCGCAAAATCCAGTAATCTTGTGATGCAAAATAAGCCTAAGTAAATCAGATCAACCCAAAAGATTGTTAAGTATTATGAGCGAGGTAAAACTGGATAATTGGGAAAAAAGAAGCGCCGAACACACAAAATTGTACAAGCAATTACTTACCCGCGTGGACAAGAACAAAATACTGAAACAATTACCCGTTTTGCACGAGGAAGCTTTCAGCAAGATCGACTGCCTCAAATGCGCCAATTGCTGTAAAAATTATTCTCCCCGTTTTAAATCACCTGATATCAAACGCATTAGTAAACACCTGCGGATGAAAGAGGGAGATTTTATCGAAACCTACCTAGTGCTGGATAAAGAAGGTGACTACGTGGTAAGGAGCACACCCTGCCCATTCCTGGGTGCGGATAATTATTGCAGTATTTATGATCACCGCCCGTCTGACTGCCATCGCTTTCCGTATACAGATGAAGATGTGTT
>JANXRX010000189.1 GCA_025352905.1 Bacteroidota bacterium
TGAGTATCCTAATTAAAAACGCACACATCGCAACAGCAGCCGAAGAATACGTGGCTGATATTTTTGTTGAAGGAGAAAAAATTTCTGCTATCGGCAAAGATTTAAAAATCAATGCTGACAAGGTAATTGATGCCACAGGCAAACTTGTTTTTCCTGGTGGAATTGACCCGCACGTGCATTTGGATATGCCTTTTATGGGTACTTTCTCGAGTGATACGCATGAGACAGGAACCCGTGCCGCTTTATTTGGGGGCACTACTACCGTGATAGATTTTGTATTGCAGAAACAGGGCCATTCGTTAAAAGAGGCTCTGGCAGAATGGAACAGTCGCGCCAAAGGCACTACGGTGGGTGATTACAGTTTTCATATGGCCGTTACGGATTTCAACGAGGATACCAAAACGGAAATTAAGGAGATGATCGAAAAGGAAGGCATCAGTTCTTTCAAAACATTTATGGCGTATAAAGGTGCCTTAATGATAGACGACAGGCAGATGACCGGCCTGATGCAGGAAGTAAAAAAACAGGGTGGTATGGTAACCGTTCATGCCACTAACGGCGATATGATCGATTACCTTGTTGCCAAACACCGCAGCGAAGGAAAACTGACACCACTTTATCATTACCGCTCACAACCCGAAATAACAGAAGCGGAGGCAACCGGTCGGTTTGTTGATATGGCCGAATACACAGGCTGCCCGGCTTATGTGGTACACCTTACCTGCGAAGGCGCTTTAAACGCAGTGCGTGAAGCCACACGGCGAAACCAGAAAGTATTTGTAGAAACCTGTATCCAGTATTTGGTACTTGATGCATCCTTATATGAAGATGATGTGGAAGGCGCCAAATGGGTTATGAGTCCGCCATTAAGGGAGAAAAAGGACCAGGAAACATTATGGGCTGGCATTAACCAGGGATTGGTGAATATAGTGGCTACAGATCATTGTCCTTTTTTCATGGAACAGAAACGCATGGGTAAAGATGATTTTTCAAAGATCCCCAATGGCCATCCCGCCATAGAGAACCGGATGGAACTGTTATACAGCGAGGGTGTACACAAAGGAAAGATCACCCTGAATAAATATGTAGAGATTGCCTGTACCAATCCCGCAAAGATCTTTGGTATGTTCCCTAGAAAAGGAACCATCGCAGTAGGCAGTGACGCAGATATTATTTTGCTGGACCCCAATGCTTCGCATACTTTATCCGCAGCAACACATCATATGAACGTAGATTATTCAGGATACGAAGGATGGAAACTCAATGGAAAAATAAAAACCGTTCTGCTCCGCGGAACAGTGGCAATAGAGAATAACCAATGCCTTGTTGAAAAAGGATATGGACAATTTATCAAACGAAGTAAAGTATCTAACAAAATATAACACCAAATCATTAAACGATACCCTATGCCAAGAATGATTAAATCGGGTTTAATACAAATGAGTCTCCCAAAAACAGAAGGAGAAGGAACCATTGAAGAGATCAAAGAAGCCATGGTACAGAAACACCTGAAGCTGATAGACGAAGCAGGACAGAAAGGTGTGCAGGTATTATGCCTGCAGGAGATTTTCAACACGCCTTATTTCTGTCCCGGCCAGGACAGGAAATGGTACGAGTCTGCCGAAACCGTTCCCGGCCCAACAACGGAACGATTGGCAGCGTATGCTAAGAAATACAGTATGGTGATCATTGTACCGCTCTATGAAAAAGAACAGGCCGGCGTTTTATACAATACAGCTGCCGTACTGGATGCAGATGGCAGCTATCTTGGCAAGTACCGTAAGAACCATATCCCCCATACTTCCGGTTTCTGGGAAAAGTTCTTTTTCAAACCCGGTAACCTCGGCTATCCTGTGTTCCAGACAAAATATGCAAAGATCGGCGTGTATATCTGCTACGATCGCCACTTTCCCGATGGTGCACGTTGCCTTGGATTAAATGGCGCGGAGATCGTATACAATCCTTCTGCCACCGTTGCCGGTCTCTCACAATATTTATGGAAACTGGAGCAACCGGCACATGCCGCAGCAAACGGTTATTTTATGGGATGCATTAACCGCGTAGGCGAAGAAAAACCCTGGAACTTAGGCAAGTTCTACGGCTCTTCTTATTTTGTTGACCCGCGCGGACAGATATTTGCCCAGGCCTCAGAAGACAAAGACGAATTATTGATAGCCGATTTCGATCTCGACATGATTGAAGAGGTTCGCAATATCTGGCAATTTTTCCGCGACAGGCGGCCGGAGACGTACGGCAGGTTGACTGAGTTATAGTATATGGTTCATAGGTCATGGCAATTGGCTTTACTATGATCTATGAACCATGATCCATGAACCGTACCAATAAACAACTAAACGAACAACCCTACATGTCCATCACCAACAACCGCCTCACTCCATCTGCTTACGAACAGAACTTCAGCGATATACATCCGCCGTTCGAAACACGGGATGCGGCACTGGTGGAGGCCAACCGTTGCCTGTTCTGTTATGATGCGCCGTGTATGAAGAGTTGTCCCACGGGTATTGATGTTCCCAAGTTCATTAAACAGATCACTACCGATAATATCAGGGGTTCTGCGCATACCATACTTTCTGCGAATATTATGGGTGGCGGTTGTTCAAAGGTTTGCCCGGTCGAAAAATTATGCGAAGGTGCATGTGTATATAATTTAATGGATGAAGAAGCTATACCGATTGCCAAACTGCAACGTTATTCAACAGAGAAAGCGATTGCGCAAAAATGGAAACTATTTGAACGCAAACCGGGCAATGGAAAAAAAGTGGCCGTAGTAGGCGCCGGCCCGGCCGGCTTAAGTTGTGCGCATGGTTTAGCAAGAGAGGGAACGGAAGTAACCATTTATGAAAAGGAAAGTAAAGGAGGGGGCTTGATGACGTATGGGATCGCAGCGTATAAAGTAACACCGGAATTTTGCCAGGAAGAACTCGACTATATTATATCCATCGGGGGAATATCTGTTATCTACAAACAGGAACTGGGAAAAGATATCACGTTAGATACCTTATGTAAAGAATATGATGCCGTTTACCTGGGCTTCGGCGTAGGTCTCGCAAGACAATTGTCCATCCCCGGTGAGCATCTCGATGGCGTGGTAGATGCCATCCGTTTTATTTATGATATCCGCACAAATGCATATGCACAGGTATCGGTTGGTGATAAAGTGGCGGTGATCGGTATGGGGATGACGGCTATTGATGCTGCCACGCAGGCCAGGCGTTTGGGTGCGAAGGAAGTAACATTAGTATACAGACGCACGGAAGAAGAAATGCCCTGTACGGAAGAAGAACTCTCTATTGCCAAACAGGATGGTTGTGGTATTACCTGGCTGGCATCCCCCAAAGAAATTATTGGTGTTAATGGTAAGGCAACCCAACTTATTTGCAACAGGATGCAATTGGGCGAACCCGATGCAGGAGGGCGCCGGAGTCCGGTTGATACAGGCGAAACGATAACATTGGAAGTGGATATGGTAATCAAAGCCGCCGGTCAGATGCCTTTTGAAACCCTTGCAAACAATGACCATCTTGCCAATAACAACGGAAAACTACTGATCAGTGATCAGTGCGCCACTAATATCAAAGGCGTATTCGCCGGTGGCGATTGTGTAAACGGCGGCAAAGAAGTAGTAGACGCCGTACAGGCCGGCAAAGACGGTGCAAAAGCGATCCTTCGCTACTTACAACTTACTACTTAAACTTATAACCGATTTCCATGGCAGATATCTCATCCAATTTCCTCGGCATCCGCTCCCCCAATCCTTTCTGGCTGGCGAGCGCGCCGCCAACGGATAAAAAGATTAACGTGCTGCGTGCTTTTGAAGCGGGCTGGGGTGGCGTGGTATGGAAAACACTGGGGTCGCAGGTAAAGAATGTTTCTTCCAGGTATTCAGCGGTGGATTATCACGGATCAAGGGTGATGGGCTTTAATAATATTGAACTGATCTCCGACAGGCCATTGGAACTGAACCTGCGCGAGATAGCGGAATGTGTGCGTTTGTTTCCCGACAGGGCAATGATCGTTTCTTTAATGGCGGATAATACAAAGGAACAATGGCACGAACTGATACAAAAAGTAGAAGACACCGGTGCGCATGGTTTTGAACTGAATTTTGGCTGCCCGCATGGCATGACGGAAAGAGGCATGGGCGCTGCTGTGGGCCAGGATCCTGAGATCGCACGAATGGTGGTGGAATGGGTGATGGAAAAAGCAACCATACCCGTGATCACCAAACTTACCCCTAATGTACATTCTGTTGTACCCACCGGTAAAGCAGCAGTTGAAGCGGGAACACATGCGTTATCGTTGATCAATACCATACAATCGGTTACCGGTATTGACCTGGATACATTGGTACCTAATCCGAACGTGGCGGGCAAATCCGTATTCGGTGGCTATTGCGGTCCTGCTGTGAAGCCCATCGCATTGAAAATGCTAACCACCATCAGCCAGGACCCGGTTACTTCCCGGGTACCTATCTCAGGTATTGGCGGTATCAGCACCTGGAAAGATGCTGTGGAATTTATGTTATTGGGCTCCGCCAACGTACAGGTATGTACGGCTGCTATGAAACATGGTTTCCGTATCGTGGAAGATATGTGCGAAGGACTGAATAACTGGATGGATGAAAAAGGATTTGCTACGCTGAACGATTTTATTGGTAAATCGGTAGAGAAGATCACCCACTGGGAGGATCTCGACATTAACTATCATATCGTGGCCAATATCAACCAGGATAAATGTATCCATTGCGGCCTCTGCTATATTGCCTGCGAAGATACATCGCATCAATCTATCAACCTGGATTATGGAAAGCCTTATAACACCTATACGATCAAAGAAGAAGAATGTGTAGGCTGTAATTTATGCAAACTGGTTTGCCCGGTGGCAGATTGCATTACTATGGTAGAGGAAAGAAAAGGTGCGGAATACCTGAACTGGAAGGAGTTTCAGAAAAGAGGGTTACCGTTGAATGATCATTAAACAATCAAGGTTTATTTTTTTGCCGCTTCATCACATCCCCAGTTCTTCCAATGCTTCCAGTGGAATATCATACAACTGCTTGTTATCGCAGTGTATTTTGAGCCTGCCCGCCGGGCCATTTGGGCCCTGTATATAATACCGTTTGATGGAAAGTACTTTGCCCGAATAGATAGAAGTTCGTTCAAGCGTTTCATAGCTGCGCAGCATGATCGTAAGATAATCGGCGTTCTTTATATGGGTGAACAGGTGAAGCGAACGTTGAAAACCGCTCATCAGTTCCGACACTTCGTGATAATAATGATCGCGTTCTATCTCGGTATATAACCGCTTGTTCAGCTTCTCTACGTAAGCCGAATCGGAGTCCACCACCACGATATGTATTTCTGCCATCTACCTGCGAATTTCGGTTACAATAATAACCCCTGGCCGGGAATAGTCAAATTTATATATATTTATAGGGATAAGTTCATTTCCACTGTTCATTCGGTCATATTAAACAAGCCATATTTTGAAAAAGATCATTTTTTGCTGCCTGTCAGCCGCTGTTTTTCTTTCCTGCGCCGGTGTTAAGCACGCTTCTTCCGGCAAATGGATATCGCTGTTTGATGGTAAGTCGCTCAGCAACTGGAAAGTAGGCGATAATGCCGCCACTTTTTCGGTAGACAGCGGGATGATTATTGTACATGGAAAAACAGCACATCTTTTTTACGATGGCGATGTACTGAACCACAATTTTAAAAATTTTGAACTGAAAGCGGATGTGATGACATATCCTGGTGCTAATTCAGGTATTTATTTCCATACGACCTTCCAGCAGGGCAGCTGGCCCTCGAAGGGTTACGAGGTGCAGGTGAATAATTCGCATACCGATTGGCGCAGAACAGGCAGTTTATATGGCATTGATGATGTAAAGGAAGTGTATGTAAAAGATTACGAGTGGTACACCGAATACATTAAAGTGGAAGGCAAAAAAGTGACCATTAAGGTAAATGATAAAACGGTGGTTGAATACACGGAACCGGAGGATGTGAAACGCTCGGCCAACGATGCCCAGCGTGTTATTTCGAACGGCACTTTTGCTTTGCAGGGCCATGACCCCAACAGCATCGTCCATTTTAAAAATATCCTTGTAAAACCCCTCCCCGATTAGCAGATACAGTTTGTTTCATCTATAGAAACCCCCGCAACACCGATACATGGCCCCCGAACCCATAAATACCGGCTTCCTTTACCTGATGAAGCCGTTAAAGATCCGTGTTGTGGCCGCGCATGTGGCGGGGTGGTTGCTTTTTCAGTGCCTGCCGCTGGTGTTTATTCTCTCTTTTTCGAGGGCCACGAATATCTATAACATTATTTCTTCTCCTGAATACTGGGAGTTCTGTTTGTACTTTATTGCGCTTTTTTATGTGCACAGTTATATATTGGCACCATACCTGTTTACAAAAAAACGCTGGGCCTGGTATGCATCCATCATGCTCCTGTTATTGATAAGTGTATTTTATCTGCGTCCGTTTGAGCGGGTATTAAGACATGCACAGCCCGGCCCCACGATGGAAAGCCGGCAGGAGTTACCCAGGGACGAGATGAGACCGCCGCCGGGTGGGCCAGGCTCACCTCCCGGTGATATGGGCAGGGAAATGCGCGGCCCCGATAGAAGGCCACCGGACGGCGGGCCCAGGCATGGGCCGGGAAGAAACCATACGCCCGACATCATCAGTATTTTCCTGTTCATCATTACACTCTGTTTAAGCGCCGCTATTGATGTTACCCGCCGTTTGCAACTGACAGAACAGCGCGCCGCGAGGGCAGAGGCAGACAAGGCCAATGCGGAACTTTCCTTTCTCAAAGCACAGATCAACCCGCATTTCCTGTTCAACACACTGAATAATATTTATTCGATGGTGATCACGAATAATGAACATACAGCAGACTCGTTGCTGAAACTATCCAATATTCTTCGTTATGTGATAGATGAAAGCAAAGAGGATTATGTTTCGCTGCAGAGTGAAGTGGATTGTATCAGCGATTATATTGACCTGCAAAAACTGCGGCTGGGTAAAAAGGTATCCCTTGAATATATTGTGACGGGTAACCTCGAAAATAAAAAGATCGCCCCGCTGATATTGATGACATTTATTGAGAATGTGTTTAAATATGGTATCAGTAACCACGAAGATGCTGTATTGGCAATACATCTTGAGGCCAACCCCGAAAACATTCACTTTTATTCACAGAATACGTTATTTGTTGTACCGAGAAAAGCAGAGAGGACGGGTATCGGTATTAACAACACTGAAAAAAGGCTTACCCATTTATATCCCGGTAAACACCGGTTATCGATCACCCGGGAAAATGGGTTATTCATGGTTGACCTGCTTTTGCAGGATTAAAAACGGTAGATATGGAACTGAAATGCATTGCGATAGATGATGAACCTTTTGCGCTGGAACTGATAAGGCAATACGTTGCGAGGATCCCTGAACTGAAGCTGGTGCAGACCTTTGATGATGCGATCACGGGTGGCGAATTTCTACGGCAGAATAAAATTGACCTTTTATTTATTGATATCAATATGCCGGATATTACCGGTATCGAACTGGTACGTTCACTGACAAACAAGCCCACAACCATTTTCACTACTGCCTATAAAAAATTTGCCTTCGAGGGATTTGAACTCGAAGCAGTCGACTACCTGTTAAAACCCATTTCTTTTGAACGGTTCACCAAAGCCGTTCAACGTGCGATCGGTTTTTATGAATTAAAGAAACAGCAGAAAAATACGGATGCGGCTTACTTCTTTGTACGATCAGAATATAAGATGATCAGGATAGAACTGGCTGATATTGTATATGTGGAGGGGCTGGAAGATTATATTAAGATCCATCTTGCCAGTGACAAACCGGTTCTCACCCTGATGACCCTGAAATCGGTACTGGAAAAACTTCCCGCAACAGGTTTCAAACGGATTCACCGCAGTTATATCGTTCCCGTTAACAAAGTGAAGTCTGTACTGAACAGGAAAGTTACCCTTACCAACGGGATTGAATTACCCATCAGTGATACCTATGCTTCTTTTATCAATGAGTGGATGCAGCAATTACCATAAGTTTCAGCGCATTAACAAACCTTTCTGTGACCTATGCGCATCGCCCGGTTAGTTCTCTGCGCACTTTTTATGCATTGGCTAATGCGCGATCCAGATGAACATATCCCCCATCTACATGAATGATCTGGCCGGTAGTATGACTTGACCTGTTTGACAATAAAAAACCCACTGCATTGCCGATTTCTTCACTGGTTGTCATCCGGTTACCCAAAGGGATCTTTGCATGGATCTCCTGTAATTTTTTTTCGGGTTCAGCCAGGGTTTGTATCCAGGTTTCATAAGCGGGTGTCCAGCACTCGGCTACGACTACAGCGTTTACCCTGATTCCGTATTTTAATAATTCAACGGCCCATTCCCTTGTTAAGGCATTGCGCCCTCCATTGGCAGCTGCATAGGCGGAAGTATTTCCCTGACCGGTTTCCGCTGTTTTGGAAGTAATGTTAACAATGGCGCCCGAAGACGTTTTTAGTGCCGGTAATGCAAAATGCGCCATCAGGTAATAGTGAACCAGGTTTTTGTGCAGGCTGCCCATGAATCTTTCATAATTCCCGTTCTCCAATCCTACACCATCATTTACACCGGCATTATTGACGAGCCCTTCTATCCTGCCAAATTTTTCGAGCACCGCATGTACAGCCGCTTCAGAAGCAGTTGGATCGGATAGTTCCGCAACCACCTGCCAGGCTTTACCGCCGGATATTTCGATCTGCTGCACCACTTGCCGGTTATCGGTTTCATTGCGGCTAACAATCACAGGTATGGCCCCTTCTGCTGCCAACAATTTTACGATCCCTTCCCCGATCCCCTTGGCGCCCCCGGTTACAATAATGACTTTGTCTTTTAAATTCAGGTCCATGTTTTAAATTTGAGAATGAGCAACTACTTTCTGTTTAGCCACCCCTAATCCATCTATCCCCAACTCCACCACATCACCCGGTTGCAGATAAACAGGTGGATTAAAGCCAAGGCCAACACCTGCGGGTGTTCCGGTAGATACAATATCACCAGGCAACAGGGTCATGAACTGGCTGATATAAGATACCAATTGAGGAATGTTGAAGATCAGGTCGTCTGTATTCCCATCCTGGAGCATTTTACCATTTACGGATAGCCATAGGCGCAACTTGTGCGGATCGGCTATTTCATCCCGGGTAACCATCCAGGGGCCTAATGGGGCAAAGGTGTCGCATCCCTTTCCTTTATCCCAGGTACCGCCACGTTCCAGTTGGAAGGCACGTTCGCTTACATCGTTATGCAGGCAATAACCGGCTACATGATCCATCGCATCCTGCTCCGTTACATAACTTGCTTTTTTACCCATCACAAATGCGAGCTCCACTTCCCAGTCTGTTTTTAGGGAATGTTTAGGTATCACAATCACATCATCCGGACCGGTGATAGCGGTCGTGGCTTTCATAAAAATAATGGGTTCGGAAGGGATCGCGGCATTGGTTTCTTTAGCGTGTTTTGCATAGTTCAACCCGATACAAATAATCTTGGAAGGGCTGGCCACAGGGCAACCCAGCCTGGTTCCTTCCGCCACCCTCGGTAACATACCTTTATGCTGCTCCAGCATCCATGCCAGGTGAGGGATACCCCCGTTGGCAAAGAAGAGTTCATCATAATCTTTAATGAAACCGGAAACATCATAGTTTGTCCCCTCTATATGTACGCCCGGTTTTTCTTTCCCGGCCTCACCAAAACGGATCAGTTTCATAATAAAATTTATTGTCAGGTTAATTATTCAGCTTCACAAATCCGCCGTCGATAGGATAATCATTACCCGTAATAAATCCGGCTTCATCGCTACAAAGGTACAAAGCAAGCGCTGCTATCTCCTCTACCATACCCATGCGGCCGATAGGCTGGCTCTTTGATAATTTTTCAAACATCTCTTCTTCCTTACCTGGATAATTCTTTGCAATAAATCCATCCACAAAAGGCGTATGCACCCGGGCCGGTGAAATGGAATTACAACGGATATGATCCTGCAGGTAATCTTTGGCAACACTTAGTGTCATGGCAAATACGGCCCCTTTACTCATACTGTACGCAAACCGGTCGGGAATACCCACAATAGCCGCGATAGATGCCACATTCAATACCACGCCGCCGCCCCTGTGTTGTAAAACAGGGATCCCCGCATGCAGGCAATTATAGGTTCCCTTAATATTTACCTGGTACACTTTATCAAAGTCTTCTTCCGAAGTATTATCCGCCCTGCCCACATGTGCAATACCGGCGCAGTTAACCAGTATATCAAACGATCCGATCTTTTCAAAAACATTTTTTACCGCTTGCTGGTCGCTCACATTACAGGCATGTGCCATTCCTTTACCACCTTCCGCTATAATGCCTGCAATGGTTTCTTCGGCGCTTGCTGCCTGCAGTTCCAGAATATGCACAATAGCACCCTGTTTGGCAAATAAACGGGCAATGGCCTGGCCTATACCGCTACCGCCGCCTGTGATCACTGCTGATTTATATGTGAGCTGGAACATGGAATGATACAATTATTGTAAGGTAAATATGTTATCCATCAATATCCATTTCTCACCCGGTTTGGCAAAAGGCAGTGCCTGCTGGAACTGCCACATCAGGATTTCCCATTCCTGCACTTTTTCGCTGACTGCATCGGCTTTGGCCTTATCCTCGAAATTAAACCGCGCATTTACTTCCATGATCATGAACAGGCGGTTGCCAACGCGGTATATTTCCATCTGTTCAATACCGGAAGCCCGGATGCCATCGAGGATCTCGGGCCATACGTTTGTATGCCATTGTTCATAGGCGGCGATCAATGCATCATCGTTTTTCAAGTCGAGTGCTAAACAGTATCTACGCAGCATGGGTACTATCGTTTTGGGGTTTGTAGCCTTTCAGCCCGAAAAAAAGTACGACCACGAAACAAATAAGCGGGATCACATAACCGTATTGATAAAGTCTGTGTGCCCGTCTCTGACCATTGTGCTACTCATGACAACAGTGGTGCCTGCCTTACTTGCTTCAAAGGA
>JANXRX010000208.1 GCA_025352905.1 Bacteroidota bacterium
AATTCAGTCTGGAACAACGCACTGGAAAACTAGCTTCCAGTTTTGCGATCATTGCGTTGCTCATTTCCTGTCTTGGGTTATTTGGTCTAGCGAGTTTCATTGCACAACAACGCACGCGCGAGATAGGTATCAGGAAAGTGGTAGGAGCATCAGTGATCGATATATGGGCCCTGCTATCCAAACAGTTCGTAACGCTCGTGGTCATTTCATTATTGATCGCTTCGCCATTGGCGTACTGGTGCATGGCAGGATGGGTTAAGAAATACACCTATCACACTACTATATCAATCTGGATCTTTGTAGGAGCGGCCGCAGGAGCATTGTTCGTCACATTAGCGACGGTGAGTTTTCAAACCGTGAAAGCGGCGTTTGCGAATCCCGTAAAGAGTCTGCATACAGAATAGTAGCGTCTAAATTTCCATGCCACCGTTTGAACTGGTTGGTCAGTTTAATAGGATTTTGCAGTTAAGTACAATTTAAGAATAATTGGCAAAAAAAATAGACCTTGATAATCAAAGTACATTGATTATCAAGGTCTTAATTTTTAAATGTGATCCTTTCGTGAACCGGATTGGATTCGAACCAATGACCCCAAGCTTAGAAGGTTTGTGCTCTATCCAGCTGAGCTACCGGTCCTTGTAAGAGCCGCAAAATAAAGCAAAAAACGCTTGTGAAACAAGCCGATCTGGGCTTACAACCCATTTATCAGTCAAATCCATCAAAACCGTGGTAAATCGCTTTACTTTGCCCAAACGATTGCCCGAATGAGTTATAATTATCTCCCGTTAGACCGTAAATGGCTCCATTTTTACCAGGTAAGGGATCTGTTGGATTACGACCAGCATATTTCCATCACTTTCGACGCACATGAAAAAATATTAGCCTGCCGCGCCTTTCTCGATACCAAAATGGAGGACCGCAACCGCTCATACTATGGCATTAATACCGGTTTCGGCTTCCTGCAGGATGTAAAGATCGATGCCTCACAGATAGAACAACTCCAATACAACCTCCTTGTATCACACGCATGCGGACTGGGCGAAGAAGTGCCGGCAGATATTGTGAAACTAATACTGATGCTGAAGATCAAATCGCTTAGCTATGGCAACAGCGGTGTGCAGATAGACACGGTGATCCGCTTATTAGATATGTATAATAACCGCGTATTACCGGTTATTTATACACAGGGGTCTTTGGGCGCCTCGGGCGATCTCGCTCCGTTAAGCCATTTAAGCCTCCCGCTGATCGGGTTGGGGGAAGTATACCACGAGGGAATAAAACAGCCATCCTCGGCTGTGATGAAGCAATTTGGATGGGAACCGATACACCTGCAAAGCAAAGAGGGGCTCGCACTCATCAACGGTACCCAGTTCATGAGCGCCTATGGCATGTACTGTTTGAAAAAAGCGGAACATCTTTTGGAAATGGCCGATCTCATCAGCGCCTTGTCTTTTGATGCGTTTGATTGTACCACTGAACCGCTTGATCCGCATATACACGCACTCAGGCCGCATAAAGGACAGGTAGATACTGCTGCAACGCTTAGGCGTTACCTGAAAGGCAGCGCCATAGCCCAGCAAGCCAAACAGCAGGTGCAGGATCCGTATTCTTTCCGCTGCATACCGCAGGTTCATGGCGCCAGTAAAGATGCGTTTGATCATATACAGCAGGTATTCGTGCGTGAGATCAACTCTGTTACGGATAACCCGAATATTTTTCCGGAAGATGACCTGATACTCGGCGGTGGTAATTTTCACGGGCAACCGCTGGCCCTCGCGCTCGATTATTTTGCTATTGCTATGAGCGAACTGGCCAATATCTCTGAAAGAAGAACCTATCAGCTCATCAGCGGGCAACGCGGCCTGCCTTTGTTCCTGGTTAAAGACCCGGGCCTGAATTCAGGGTTCATGATTCCGCAATACACCGCGGCGGGTATTGTTAGCGAGAACAAACAATTGTGTACCCCTGCATCCGTAGACAGTATCTCTTCTTCCAATAACCAGGAGGACCATGTTAGCATGGGCGCCAATGCCGCCACCAAATGCCTGCGCGTGATCAATAATGTTGAAAAAGTACTGGCCATAGAATTACTCAGCGCGGCACAGGCCATTGAATTCAGAAGGCCAATGAAGAGTTCACCAATACTGGAAAAATTACTTACCGCATTCCGCGAAAAAGTGAGCTTTAACACCGCCGATCGCCTGCTACACACAGATATCATCCATGCAATCACATTTCTCTCAACCTACAAACCATAAACCTCTTCATACGTCATCTGTCAGCTGAATTCTTTACCTTTGCAGACTTGAAAAATTACCCTAATGAGTGAAGAAAAGAGCTTGAATTTTATTGAAGAGATCGTTGAAGAGGACCTGAAGAACGGGAAATATCCCTCCATCACCACCCGGTTTCCACCCGAACCAAACGGGTACCTGCATATCGGCCATGCCAAGAGCATTTGCCTGAACTTTGGGCTCGCCAAAAAATACGGCGGCAAAACCAATCTCCGTTTTGATGATACCAATCCCGTTACCGAGGAAACCGAATATGTAGACAGCATCAAAGAAGATGTTCGCTGGCTGGGTTTTGAATGGGCCAATGAATTGTACGCCTCCGATTATTTTGACCAGCTATACGCGTTTGCTGTACAGCTGATTGAAAAAGGTCTGGCCTATATTGATGATAGTGCCAGCGATGATATTGCCACGCAAAAAGGAACACCCACAACACCAGGGGTACGAAATGAATTTGCCAACCGGACGATAGCGGAAAACAGGGAATTGTTCACGGCCATGCGCGACGGCAGGTTTACCGACGGATCAAAAGTGCTGCGCGCAAAAATTGATATGGCTTCTCCGAATATGTTACTGAGAGACCCCATCCTTTACCGCATCAAACACGCCAGCCATCACCGCACCGGTGATAAATGGTGCATTTACCCGATGTATGATTTTGCACACGGACAAAGTGATTCGATCGAGCATATTACACATTCTGTCTGCACGCTCGAATTCATCCCGCACCGCGACCTGTATAACTGGTGCATTGAGAAGCTGGAGATCTTTCCTTCCAAACAATACGAATTTGCCCGCTTAAATATGACCTATACCGTAATGAGCAAACGCAAATTGCTGCAGCTGGTAAACGAAGGGCATGTTACCGGCTGGGACGATCCCCGCATGTCTACCATCAGCGGTATGCGCCGCAGGGGATATACGGCCGACAGCATCCGCGAATTCTGCGACAGGATCGGCATAGCCAAAAGGGAGAACCTGATTGATGTGGGACTGCTTGAATTCTGTGTTCGCGAGCACCTTAACCGGATCTCTTTGCGGAGAATGGTCGTATTCGATCCTTTAAAAGTGGTGATCACGAATTACACGGATTCAGGCGAATTGCTGAGCAGTGAGAATAATCCGGAAGATGATCAGTCGGGGAGCAGGGATATTCCGTTTGGGCGCGAATTGTATATTGAACGGGATGATTTTATGGAAGTACCGTCCAAGAAATATTTTCGTCTTGCCCCGGGGCAGATGGTCCGATTAAAAAGCGCTTATATTATTAAGTGTGAGGAAGTGATCAAAGATGGAGCTGGTAATATTACCGAACTGTATTGTACCTATGTTCCCGAAAGCAGGAGTGGGTCTGACACATCCGGTATTAACGTAAAAGGAACCCTGCATTGGGTAAGTGTGGCACACGCGATCAAAGCTGAGATCAGGCAATACGATCGTTTGTTTACCGTAGAAGATGTTGCCGCTGCAGAAGGGGATTTTAAGGACCATATCAATCCCCATTCTTTACAGGTGATAGACAATGCTTATGCCGAGCCCGCGCTGTTAAAAGATACCGCCGATGACCGTTACCAGTTTATACGAAAAGGATATTTCTGTTTAGACAAAGAAACCACAACAGGTAAATTAGTATTCAACAGAACCGTTACCCTGAAAGATACCTGGGCCAAAGAAGTGAAAAAAGGATGACCAATCTATTTCAACAGTTCCAATCCCATTGGCGCAAAGAATTTTCTCCGTGGATTTCTTCGCGTACCCGTTTACTGGTAACCGTAAGCGGCGGGCTGGATAGCGTGGTGCTGCTGGATCTCCTTACCAGGTTAGGTTGCGAGGTGGTTATCGCACATTGTAATTTTCAGTTGCGGGGAGAGGAGAGTACCCGTGATGAAGTATTTGTGCGTTCGCTTGGTGTGGTGTATGGAAAAGAAGTACGCGTTAATCATTTTAATACAAAAGAATACGCGGCATTCAACAAGATCTCCATACAGGAAGCGGCGAGGGATCTACGGTATGAATGGTTCTTTTCATTGGTTGCCGGTTGGCAGCTAACAGATAACACCATTACAAATTATATCGTTACCGCACACCATGCCGACGATAATATAGAAACACTATTGATGCATTTTTTCAGGGGCACGGGTTTACAGGGCTTGGGGGGGATCCTCCCTCTCCAGAAAGAACGCGGCCTGTTGAGGCCCTTGCTGCCCTTCCATAAAAAAGAACTCCGGGCATATGCGGAGGAACGTTCGCTTTCCTTTGTGGAAGATTCATCCAATGCGTCTGACAAATACACCCGTAATTTTTTCCGCAACCAATTGATCCCACAGATCCAGGAAGTGTTTCCGCAGGTAGAGGAGAACCTGTTGCAGAATATTAATCGTTTCAGGGAAGCGGGTGTATTATACGCTCAATCCGTTCAGCAGCACCTCGATAAACTGGTTGTACAAAAAGGTGCAGAGTTGCATGTGCCCGTATTAAAATGGAAGAAAACAGTTCCCTTGCATACCATTACCTGGGAGCTGATCAAACCCTATGGGTTCAGTCCCGTTCAAACAGAGGAAGTGATCCGGTTACTGGATGCGGAGAATGGTGCATATATCGCTTCCCCCACCCATCGCATCATCCATAACCGTCAATGGATGATCATCTGTTCCCATGCCACTGAACATGCCGCACATATACAGGTGGAGGCAACTGATAAAAAGATCCTGTTTGAAAATGGTACAATAGAGATCCATACGATCGACCAACCGGGCAATACGGTTAGCCATACAAATGAAGAAGTAAGGGTAGACAGCAGCGATATCAGCTTCCCGTTGTTATTGCGCAGATGGAAAACGGGTGATTATTTTTATCCGTTGGGGATGCAGAAAAAAAAGAAGCTCAGCCGTTTTTTTATCGACAATAAATTATCCCGTACCGATAAGGAAAAAGTATGGGTATTGGAAAGCGACCGTAAGATCATCTGGGTGATCGGTTACCGGATAGATAACCGGTTTCGTATCGGCCCGCAAACCAGGCAGGCACTCTCTCTCAGTTACCGGAAATAACTTCTTACGCCCATAATAAAATTATCGAGCGGGCTGAAATTGGTAAAGAACCTGCACACGATGACGAGGTATACAATACCGAATAATGCGCCCCATATATGTGCTGAGTGATTGATATTACCCCGCCCGCGTTTGGCCAGGTAAGCAGATAAGCCAAGGTAAAAAGGGCCGAACACAAAAGCAGGGATATTAAAAGGGATCGGGAATATGCCCATACCCATGGTAGGGTTTAAAAAGATACCCACAAAGATCACTGCCGAAACCGCACCGGAAGCGCCAAGGCTCCGGTAATGATAATCATCTTTATGCTGCATATAGGTGGGCAGTAAACAGACTACCAGCGAAACAAGGTACAGGATAATATAAAATATTTTTCCGCTGTTGCCAAACAACTCGATGAATGCTTTTTCTACCATATCACCGAACAGGTAAAAAGTATACATATTAAAAGCCAGGTGCATGATATCTGCATGAATGAACCCCGAGGTAATAAAGCGGTACCATTGGTTACGGTTGGTTACCGCCGGCGGATAAAAAATAAGATCCGAAGTGATCTTTTCATTCGAAAAGGCAGTGAATGAAATAACACAGGTTAGTAGGAGGATAAGGATAGTGATGGTAAGCATATGGCAAATTAATAAGAAACTGCGGAACTGGGTAAGACCGTTTTGTTAAGAATGATGGTATTTTTCATTGCGAAGGATCGTACAGGCGCGGTAAACCTGCTCGGCCAGCAGCAACCGTACCAGCATATGGGGGAACACCAGCCTGGAAAAGCTCCAGACATGATCGGCCCGTTTGGCAATCGTTTCATCCACACCAAAAGCGCCGCCGATCAGAAAGATGATCCTTTTACTGCTCTCATTCGCCCGCTGCTGTATAAACCCTGCCAGTTCCGGCGAACTGAATTGTTTGCCCCGTTCATCGAGCAATACCAGGTAATCTTCTTTCTGTAATTGCTGCATCAGCAAACCAGCTTCTGCTTTTTTCAGTTCCGCCTCACTCATCACCCCCGCATTCTTAGGCGCTGCGATCATATGCCATTCCGCAGCAAAATATTTATTGATCCGCCCGGTAAACTCTTCTATACCTGCTTTTACATACACCTCATGTGATTTACCTACCGACCAGAATTGTAGTTTCATAAGATAAAAATAAGGGAAAAGCGTAAGGCGTAAGGCGTAAGGCGTAAGGCGTAAGGCGTAAGGCGTAAGGCGTAAGGCGTAA
>JANXRX010000211.1 GCA_025352905.1 Bacteroidota bacterium
CATTCAGTCATTTTTTAACAGCTACAAATGTCATCATTAATTTGAATCCGCGCACATGAATGATTTCCGTTTATATTTTGAGATAGGGTTCAGGCATATTGCCGACCTGCGGGGAGTGGATCATATCCTGTTTGTGATGGCCCTTTGCCTGCGTTACCAGTTTGCCGACTGGCGCAAGATCCTTATCCTGATCACCGCTTTTACGATCGGGCATTCCATAACGCTGGCGCTAAGCGTTTTCAATATTGTGCAGTATTCAGTAAAATGGATCGAGTTCCTGATACCTGTAACCATCCTCATCACTGCCATCAGCAACGTATTTGTAAAGAAATTCGTTTTTAAGTCAAAATTTCCGGCCATTTATTTCTTTGCCCTGTTTTTTGGCCTGGTGCATGGCCTTGGGTTTAGCAGCTACCTGAAAAGCTTACTGGGAACGGATCATAACGTGATCTGGCAACTGCTTGCCTTTAATATCGGGCTCGAGGCGGGGCAGCTTGCGATTGTTCTGTGTGTTTTGTTAATATCTTTTATATTCATACAAATACTTAAATGTAACCGGAGAGAATATATTTTGTATTTTTCCGGGGGTATCTTTGCCATCGCATTACAAATGGCGCTGGAAAGAATGCCTTTCTAAAAAACCAAACTAACCATGAAAAAACTCGCATCGCTGGGCTTTGTACTATGCATCGGCTTATCGCTTCCCGCACAGAACATCATGAATAACCCCGGTTCAAACCACGGAAACAAGTTTGAGCAGCTGGGTACCATCCTGCCAACACCCAATGAATACCGCACCGCCAGTGGCGCCCCCGGTCCCAAATACTGGCAGCAAAGGGCCGACTACAATATTAAATGTGAACTGGATGAACCCAATTTCAAGCTGAAAGGGAGCGAAACGATCACGTATTATAATAACTCTCCCGATGTACTCGATTACCTGTGGTTACAGCTGGATGAGAACCAGCACAGCACGGTTAATAATGCAGATTATCAGAATTCCAGTATACTCCCCCGTACACTGACAACTGGTGCGCTCGATCTGATGGAGGGACAGAAAACAGATAATGGTTATGGCGAACTCATCTCAAAAATTACCGATGTAACTGGCAAGGCTTTAAAATATACCATCAACAAAACAATGATGCGTGTTGATCTTCCGGCACAATTGAAACCGGGGCAGAAATTTGTGTTCAATGTAGATTGGTCATATAAGGTCTCGAACAAATCGCTGATGGGCGGTCGTGGCGGTTACGAGATCTTCTCTGATGATGGTAATGCCCTTTTTACCATGACACAATGGTTCCCGCGTTTATGCGTGTACAGTGATTTCCAGGGATGGCAGAACCACCAGTTTGCCGGTACGGGCGAATTTGCGCTTGTGTTTGGAAGCTATACGGTACAGATCACGGTTCCTGCTGATCATGTGATCATGGGAACAGGTGAATGCCAGAACTATGCACAGGTATTGTCAGCAGCGCAACTTGGTCGCTGGGCTACGGCACAGACCGCCAAAGAACCCGTTGAAGTAGTTACACTTGCAGAAGCGGTAAGTGCAGAAAAGCAAAGAAGCACACAAAAGAAAACATGGATATTCAAAGCAGATAATGTACGTGATTTTGCCTGGGCAGCCAGCCGCAAGTTTGTATGGGATGCCATGCCAACTTATATAGAGGGGAAGAAAGTGATGTGTATGAGCGCTTACGCAAAAGAAGCTTATGGACTGTACCGTAAGTATTCCACGAAATTAGTGGCGCATACGATCAAGAGCTATTCCGCTAAATCCATTCCTTATCCATACCCTGTGGCGCAAAGTATTGAAGCCAATAACGGGATGGAATACCCGATGATCTGTTTTAATAATGGCCGTACCGAAAAAGACGGTACGTATAGTGAGAATACAAAGAACGGAATGGTAGGGGTGATCATACATGAAGTAGGACACAACTTCTTCCCGATGATCGTGAACAGTGATGAGCGCCAGTGGACATGGATGGATGAAGGACTGAACAGCTATGTAGAATACCTGACAGAAGAATTGTACGACAATAAGTTCCCGTCGCGTCGCGGGCCGGCCTGGGGAATGATCGAATACATGAAATCGCCGAAAGACCAGCTGGAGCCGATCATGACCAATAGTGAGAATATCATCAGCCTTGGTTCCAATGCGTATGGTAAACCTGCTGTAGGGCTGAACATGCTGCGCGAAGTAATTGTGGGACGTGAACTGTTTGACTATGCTTTCAGGGAATATGCAAAACGCTGGGCGTTCAAACACCCGACACCGGCAGATTTCTTCCGTACGATAGAAGACGCAACCGGAGAGGACCTTGACTGGTTCTGGAGAGGATGGTTCTATGGGATTGATCCATGCGATATTTCCATTGACAGTGTAAAGCATGCAGTATTTGACCCTAATGCAACAGCCACCGCCGGCGGTGGTTTTGGCGGAAGAGGCGGCGGAGGCGGTTTTGGCGGTGGTGGTAATGGTCCGCGTGGAATTGCCAAACCATTGGTGAACGCTTTTGAAGATATTTCCAAGATCCGTAACCGAATGGATAGGAATATCGTGTTCTTAACGGATGCAGATACAAGCCTTCGTGATTTTTACTGGAGATACGACAGGGGCCTGGAGCCTTATGACTCCGTTACCAAACTTCCCGCATTCGGAGCGGGTGTTGCCGCTGCGGCCAATGAACCATTGAGCGATGCAGACAAAGCGAAATATGCGGATGTGAACCTGTACGAGATCAGTTTCAGCAATAAAGGCGGGTTGGTTATGCCGATCATTGTAGAGTTTACTTTCGAGGATGGCTCCAAACAAATGGAAAGGATACCTGCACAGGTATGGAGAAAAAATGAGAATAAGGTAACCAAAGTTTTCCTGACCAGGCAAAAAGCGGTGAGTATCAAACTGGACCCAATGCGGGAAACAGCTGATATAGATGAGAGCAATAACAGCTGGCCCAAAATAGAAGAGGGCAGTAAATTTGCCATCTTCAAGGGTAGGGCAGCCGGTGGCCGCGGTGGGGGTATTCCACAGGGAATGAACCCAATGCAGGCCGCGCAAAAAAATAAATAGCGCTTGCCGCCATTATATATAAAGCCACTTGATTAATTTCAGGTGGCTTTTTAAATGCACCACGATGAAGAGATCTTTTCTGTTTACCGCCATGCTGCTGTTTGCGGTAGCGGTTTTTGCCGGCAATACAGACACGGTTTCCTTTTACAGTAAAGCGCTGAAAAAAGAAACCAGGTTTGTGATCGTGACACCTGCAAATTATTCCCTGAATAAAACGCGTTTGCCGGTTGTATACCTGTTACACGGCCATAGCGGTAATTATGCCAGCTGGTTGCATGATGCACCACAGCTGGTAAACAAAAGCGATGAATTGAATATGGTATTTGTTTTTCCGGATGGCGGGTTTAACAGCTGGTACTTCGACAGCCCGGTTGACAGTACCGTTCGGTACGAAACCATGATCACTACTGAATTGATCAGCTATGTTGACCAGCATTACCAGACCCTTGCAGACAGGGCACACCGTGCCATTACCGGGTTAAGTATGGGCGGGCATGGCGCTTTATATCTTGCCTTCAGGCATAACAGCCTTTTTGGTGCTGCAGGAAGCATTTCGGGGGGCGTGGATATCCGCCCATTCCCCAAAAACTGGCAGCTGAATAAAGTGTTGGGTGATATAGAAACCAATAAAGAGAACTGGGAAAAGAATACGGTTATTAACCTGGTTGACCGGGTAAAGAATGGAGAACAGCGTATCGTTTTTGACTGCGGAACGGGTGATTTTTTTCTGGCAGTGAACCGGAACCTGCACCTGAAAATGATCGACCTGAAAATAGATCATGATTATGCAGAACGGCCGGGGCAGCATAACAAAGCCTACTGGGGAAACAGTATAGATTACCAGTTGCTGTTCTTTAAAAAATATTTCGACGGACGATAATGCACTTTCAAATTTTCTATTCATGCTAATAACTATCCATTTTATGAAACGAGCCGGATCCATTCTTTTTGTATTGCTATGTATCACGCTTGGTACACGGGCGGCGGTTGTTGATACTGTTGACATATTCAGTAACAGTATGCACCATACAGTTAAAACAGTAGTGATCAGGCCAGCGGCTTATGCTTCGGATAAGAATAAACGTTTCCCGGTCGTTTATCTCTTACATGGCGCGGGCGGCACTTACGCGAGCTGGATCAAATATGTGCCGCATATCCAGAAACTGGCAGATGATTTCCAGGTAATGCTTGTTTGCCCGGACGGCGCTTCTACCAGTTGGTATTTTGACAGCCCGATCGACAGCAGCTTCCGCTATGAAACATTTGCAGGCCTTGAAGTGCCTGCCTATATCGATGCGAATTACCGCACGATTGCCGACAGGAAAGCAAGGGCCATCACCGGTTTTAGTATGGGTGGGCATGGAGGATTGTTTCTCGCCTTTCGTCATTCAGATATTTTCAGCGCCTGCGGAAGCACCAGCGGGGCATTGCATGTATCTGTAATCACTCAGGGCTATGGTGTGGAAAAAAGATTGGGTGATACTGCGATCAACCGTAAATACTGGCACGATTGGAGCGTGCTGAACGTAATAGAACAATACCCGAAAGATTCCCTGGCTATTATTATGGATTGCGGTACAGAAGACAGGGTTCTGTCTATGAACAGGTTAGTGCATGAGAAAATGTTCAAGCTTAAGATCCCGCACGACTATATTGAAAGACCAGGAGAACATAACTTTAAATACTGGAGCAATTCCATCGATTACCAGCTGTTTTATTTCTGGAAGTATTTTAATAAGGCTTTGAAGAGTTCGTAACACCGGTAAACGTATTTAAAAAAAGAAAAGCAACTCAAAAAAGAGTTGCTTTTTTATAATACAGGCTGAATACAGCAAAGCCCCGTAAAATGTTCACTGTACCTGCCACCTGCATTAATCTTATTATTACCCGTTACGGTACTATTTCTTTACAGGTTGCCTGAATTGTACAGAAAGATTTACACCAAAACTGCTCAGCTGGATATTGCCCAGCCCCACACCACCTAATGGGATCTTTGCGTATGGTTCTACCGATATGAACGTATGTGTACCCACGCGGCTCTCAAACCCTGCTGAAAGATGCACAATGGAAAGAACATGCGTATTGGTAGAGTTATAAGCCGTGTTACGGGTAGCCAGTTGACCGGTAGTGGTATAATAGGTATATGTGTAGTCTTCTTTTGTCATAAAATAGGAACTCAGCCCGGTGCTCAGGAAAATGTTTCTATTGTCGGAATGACTGATATTGTAACGTACCAATACAGGAACATCCCACATGCGGCAGTAGCCTTCCACGGTTTCCAGGTTATAATAACTGGCCCAGGATCCTTTCGGGGCAGTAAAGTCAGCACCGGCCATCTTATAATTCTTCTGTGTATATACAGCTCCGCTGTGAAGAGACCACCGGTCATTAAAATGATAGCCTAAGAGAAGCCCGAGATTATAACCGGGGTCATATCCATACCTGAATTTTACCGTACTCTTATCAACCCCGCCGATGATGCCGAGGCTCCAGGCAGCCTGTTTATTTTTTTGTTTGGCAACTGTTTTTACAACTGGTTCTTCTGTGGCTGTTACCGGTATGCTTTCTTTTACCTCATTAACAGTAACCTGCTCTTTCTTTGTTTCGGTCACCTGGTCCTGTGCCGCTTTTGTATTATCCGGAACAGAAACGGATATATCCTGTACCGGTTTATGTAACTGAGTACTGGTTAATGGGGCAGAAGCAGGTGCAGAAGGGTTATCCGTTTTTGTTACCGGAAGACCTGCGAGTTGCATGGGTAGTTCTTTTTGAGCAGGTTCACGGGAAATGGCTACCTGCGTAATAGCCTGTTTTGCCACAGGACCTGCCATGTCCAATGGAATAGCCCTGTTTGAAATTTCTTTTTCAGCTGCCTGTTCCGGGATAGGTGCAATATTTGTTTTCGGGGCTGCAATTTTATCGCTTGCAGGAATCGTTGCAGCAACCGTAGATGTAGCGGGTTGCGGGTAAAACTTCCAGAGCATAAAACTGCCGGCGACCAGGGCAGGCAGCAACCACCAGAAAATAAGGAACCTGCGTTTCTTTTTTTCCTGTGGCATGTTTTTGTCAAGCTGCTCCAGCATCGTTTCCCAGTCGGCATTGCCCGGAGCTTTATACTCCGAGGCGGCTTCACGGCTCAACCGATCCAGTTCATTATCATCTTCACCAATATTATACATATGCTTTTTTGTAGTCTGTTTGTTGTGTGATCATTTTTCTAAGGTTATTCTTTGCTTTCGACAGGTTTGATTTTGATGCGCCAATACTGATCTTCAGCATAGAAGCTATTTCTTCATGACTGTATCCTTCTATTACATACAGGTTAAAAACAGTTCTGTATACAGGACTCAGGTTCCGGATAGACTCTATGATCTCCCGGTACATGATCTTGTCCATGCCTGTTTCCTGGCTGTCGGTATAGGTTTCATTGGCAGGGTTGGTTTCCAGGCTTACCAGTTTCAGATGTGTCCGCCTCAGGTGATCTATACAGGTATTGATCAGGATCCTTTTGAACCATCCTTTCAGCAAAGCCTCTGTTTCACCAGCCCGGTGGGCATCAAAATGCTGGATGTTCTTATACAGTTTCATAAAAGACTCGCTGGTCAGCTCCTCCGCCTCCTCTGTAAGACTCACATAACGGTATGCTATCTTCATGGCATAGTCATATAGCCGGTGGTATAGTTCACGCTGGCTGTTCCGGTCGTTTTTACAACATCCGGCTATCAGGCTTGATATATGGGTTATCTCGCGGGACAATTTTCTTACTATAAGATAAGAGTTGAGTTAAATACCGGCCATAGAGCCATTCCTGCAATAAGGTACGCAATTGGAACTGAATGGGTTGCCCGTGTAAAATTCTGTATTTTTTACAGATAAAGGATGGTAAAACCGGGAGTTCCCTGCTATTTATTGGACGTTAGACTTATTCTTGGTCGTTTTTTGTCCGAATTTAGGGGTACTCACGGGTTTGGGTACCGCTACGGCGCCATTGGGGTTAATCGTTGCCGTATCGCTTATTTTCTTTACTTTTTTGATGGGGTCATCCGGTCCGGGTGGTTTTAGCACATCCAGTACATACATTTCTACATTGAGCAGGCTGCCATAAACCGGGTTATAATATTTCCAGGTTCCATGACGTATGGATTTACCATCTGTTTTAATGACCACCCGTTCAAACTGGTTCAGCTTTTTCGGGTCCTGTACCAGGATGGTATCAAATTTCTGTGTGGGGTTTGTGGGTGCTTTCCAGCTTTCTTCGTGCTCGAGACCGGCTACCGTAAAATACAAACAGCGGCCGTTTTTATTGCCCCACCGGTAATTCTCTTCGGCTATTTTATCGCCCATCAGGCTAAACTGCTTCCAGAGGCCTTCTTTTTTATCATCGCGGAAAATACCTTCTTCCTCATAGCCAGGGTTGCCCCGGAGCGGGTTTACATGTACAGTCCATTTGCCTTGTTTCAATCCCTGGATATCTGTACAATTGAGTGTATCACCCGAATCGCTTAGTTTAAACGTTTTACATTGGCTGTAAGCGGCTGCAGAAAATAACAGGAATAAGAAAAGAAACCGGCCACGCATGCGTAAGGATTGATGAACCGAAAATACCAAATATTTTCAACACGGAAAAGCTACCGTTTCGCTAAAATCCATAGATCCTGGCCGCCGAGCCTGTTAAAATGAGCAGCGCCGTCATAATATTCCAATACCAAAAAATACGGCACGATCAGTTTCCTGAAAAAAGTTTCGGCATGGTAAGTAGACATCATCCTGTGGCCGTGTTTCGAAAAAGCTTTTGTAAAAATACCTTTTTCCCTCATCTTCTTTCTTTCCCATGGTAACAATTGGCGGTTGTAATACCTGCCCTGGGTACTCACCAATAGTACACCATTCTTTTTCAGCATCCTGTGAAGTTCTTCTATCCAGGCCGCCTGCTGTGATGCATCAATATGTGTGAGGATCGAGATCCCATATACCATGTCAAAGAAACCAGGCGCATATAAGGTAGGTGTAAAATTGTTAATGAGGGTGAAGCTGATAGCCGGATGATGTGTTTTATTCCATTGTATATGCGCTTCATTGATATCACAGCCATACAATAAAGCATTGGGTATTATACCGGGTAAATGCCGTATGATCCTTCCCACACCACAGCCCCAATCCAGGATAGCCGGGGCGTCGGACCCTGTATACGGTTTTGTCCATTGGATGATCTCTGAGGCGGCTAATTGGCCATCTTCTATGAACTGGCGGTAATGGACCTGGTACGTTGTATGCAGATGATGATCGGGGGGGATGGGCATCCCGGGAAATGCATACCGGTAAGCCAGGTTGGCTTTCCTGTTAAGGTATCTCCTGAAATGATACACCAGCCTGTCTGAAATTTCTGCAAGGTGAAACCGGTAAATAAAATATTTGAGTAAAGGTTTTAACAAAGGAACGGGATATTTAAAGCCGTGTGAATGTAAGAAGGCTTTATTAGCGGGGGAAGGATGTTTCTGAATTTATATTGATTTTAATGTTTTATGCCCGCTGAATTGTATCATGCAGTTGTCTCCACCAGTTTTTTTATTTCCACAAGAATGGGATTCCACCCCTCACCGCCATTATAGGCTTCCGCATATCTTCTTTCACCTTCCGCAACGGTCGCATAATCACCCTGTATAACGGTTAAAACCGTCTGGTCATTTTCTTCTGTAAGATCGTAAGTAACGGTCAGGTAATTTTCAGCTGTATCATCAATAGTAGAATTCGGGTCAATGGTCGTATACGCTAAAAATTTTCCGGGTTCGATTTTTACAATGGATCCTTTTACAAACACCATTTCCTTTCCCTCATAATATCCTTTCCAAAGCAAATCGCTGCCTGGCTGCCAGTCAGAAACGGTTTCGCAACCAAACATATATTTTTTGGTCTCCTCCGGGTTGGTCAATGCGTTCCACACCTTTGCCGCCGGGGCATTTATGCTAATCGTGTTTTTTACAAATAATCCGTTTTCCATAGGTTTTCTAATGTGGTGTAAAATAAGATTTTTTTGAGATCATGGTTCATGAACTACGATCCAACAGCAAGCCACCATTCCCCAAACCCCTGCTCCTTATCCAGGTTCACTTCTTCACCGATCATCGGAGTTAACAGGGGCATGCCGTGGTTCAATGCTGAAAGGGTTCTGATAGGTGTATCCCAATCATGATTGGCCAATGCGAATTTACCCCAATGTACCGGCAACAGTTTTTTTGCCTGCAGGTCATGCGCCGCCTGGATCACTTCTGCGGGCATCATATGGATGTATTTCCAGCTTTTATCGTATTGCCCGCATTCCAGTATTGCAAGATCAAAAGGGCCGTATGTATCACCAATCTCTTTGAAATGGGTATCATAACCAGAATCACCCCCGAGATACAGGTTGTGGTTAGGGGTTTTTAAAACGAATGATATCCAGAGCGACTGGTTTCTTTTCAAACCCCTTCCTGAAAAATGTCTTGCAGGCGCAGTATGAACAATAAAACCTTCATCCAGTGCTACTGTTTCGTTCCAGTCGTTTTCGATAATCTTTCCCGGTTCATAACCCCAATACCGGAAATGGGTGCCGGTTCCGGAACCAGTGATTATTTTTTTTATTTTTGGTTTCAATTTCAGGATGGTCTCATAGTCCAGATGATCCCAGTGATCATGCGAAATAAAAAGATAATCGATAGCAGGCATATCATCCGTAGTGTATACATCCGTTCCCGGAAAACTGCGGGTAGTGAATTTTACCGGTGAAGCCGCACCGCTGAATACCGGGTCAACCAATATTTTTTTTCCATCTACCTGTATAAAATAAGAAGAATGGCCAAACCACACCAATACATTCTTATGGGGATCAAGTGAAAGAAGATCTGTTTTTTGGGATGGAACCCATGCGCCGGGTTTTATTCTTTTGTTTTTTTGGAAAAAAAATTCTTTCATTACGGCATAATAGCTGACCCCTTCTGTAAGATCGGGTGTAAGGTGCTGGTTCTGAAACTTACCTTCCCGCCAGTTAGGAGAAATGCCGGCCCACCTGTTTTTATCGATCCTGCCGAATTTAGGCTGTGCCAGAAAAGCGCTGATGGCGGTGATAACTGCAAGGAGTAAGAAGATGAACAGGATCATTGATCTGAAATTTAAAAAATTTGCCACTGAAGCACAGAAAGATTCAGTGCTTCAGTGGCAAAAAAAAAGATCATCCAAGATAAGTCAACTGCCCCAAATGATAGCCCTGGTGTATGGTTCTGCTAATCAGGATATTCAGTTTATTCCTATGCGGCTCTTTAGCAAAATCTTCTTCCGATACGGCCGTATGCCTGCTTAACCAGTCATCTGCAGACATCGTTTCAAAATGAGCGGCAAGTTTTGTATTGACTGCCTTCCAGTATTCTTTTAGCTGCCCGAGTGAGGGTTTTTCAAGATCCGACTTATCCGGATTTGTCAGGAAAACATTTTCCAGTTCCGGGTATAGCTTTTCGCCCAGGCCGAGTAATGGCAACATTCCATCACTGACACCGGTAAGATGTCCTAAAAGGTAAATACCTGTGTTCCGGTTAGGTGCAGTTTCGGCGTGCATTTGCTCATCGGTTAGTTTGGCCAGAATGCCGTCTACTCTTTTGTTCTGCGATTCCCATGCGGTGATCATCATTTTTATCATTAGTTCCTGTTGTGTCATACTGTATCGTTTTAGTTTGGAATAGTGTGTATTTCGGGTTGATAGATCATGGTCATGGCAGGAAAGTTCCAGGCTATGAACCATGATCCACTAAGCTGCGTTTACATTCTTTGCATATTTCTGCGCTTTTAACGAAAGTTCTGTTGCGAGAAAACAATGCGCCTGCGTCATGGCCGTTTCTGTTCGGTTAATGATATCATCAACAAACAACTGCCCGAATGGGAGAGGCATTTTATTGCAGTCAATATATTTTGTTTCCGTCTGGTTAACAAGGTAAAGATGGTTGCCGCCTTCATGTCCCGAGGCAATATCAATGTTTTTGCGTACTTCAATAAATCCTTCTGTGCCCAGGATAGTGAGCCTTCCATCACCCCATGATTTTAATCCATCGGGTGTGAACCAATCCACGCGTATATAACCCGAACCGTTATTGCCATGCAGCATAATATCTCCAAAATCTTCAAATTGCGGGTATTGAGGGTGATTCACATTACCTATCTGCGAAGCCACTACTTCTGCTTTTGTAGAACCGGTAAAGAAAAGAAACTGGTCGAACTGGTGGGAAGCGAGATCCGTGATCACTCCCCCAAAATTTTTCTTATCAAAGAACCATTCAGGACGTGTTTTTACCGACATCTGGTGCGGCCCCAGCCCGATGGTCTGTATTACTTTGCCGATGGCGCCGTCTTTTACCAGCTCGCCTGCTTTTACCGTGGCGCGGTTCTCAAAACGTTCGCTGAACATGATCGAATAAATGCGTTTGGTTTCTTTCTGTACACGGCGAACCTCTGCCAATTGCTCAAGCGTGGTAATGCCCGGCTTGTCTACCAGGTAATCCTTGCCATGCTGCATTACCCGTATACCTAAAGGCGCACGTTCTACAGGTATACCCGAGCTAAGTACGAGTTGTATGGAATTATCTTCCAGTATTTCCTTTTCATTCGCGGCAATTTTCACCTGCGGAAATCTTTTGGCAAAAGCAGCTGAGAGTTCGGGCTCCTTTGCATAAAAAGAAACAAACTGGCCGCCACCTCTTGTAACGGCATCCACCATAGAGTTAATATGACCATGGTTAATCGCGATAACAGAGAACCGGATTCTGGTTTCCGCTGGATAGGGTTCAATTAAACCCTCGCTGTTTTCACGCAG
>JANXRX010000212.1 GCA_025352905.1 Bacteroidota bacterium
TGGCCGCCTGGTACAAGGATAAACTTTGGAAACATTTTATACTCGCTTTTATCGGTATCGGTTGTGGTATGATGACCAAAGGGCCGATCGCGCTTATGGTTCCTGCATTTGCTTTTGTGCCGCATTTTATATTGCAACGAAACTGGAAACAACTTTTCAGGAAGGAATATTTACTGGGTGTAGTTATCATAGGGGTATTATTGGTTCCGATGAGCATTGGCTTGTACCAGCAGTTCGACCTTCATCCCGGAAAGATCATCAATGGTGTGCCGGTAAGATCTGGCCTCCGTTTTTATTACTGGACACAGAGTTTTGGAAGATATACCGGTGAGAATGTATTTCATGAAATGAGCTATTTCACTTTCCTGCTGGAGAATATGTTCTGGAGCTTTTTACCCTGGATCCTTTGTTTCCTGCTGGCGCTGGTATTTGCTGTAATTGACCTGGTAAAAAAGAAATTCCGCCTGGCAGCCAATGAAGAGTGGATCACCACCGGCGGATTTATAGTTACGTATTGTGTGCTGGCCCGTAGCCAGGCGCAATTGCCGCACTATATTTTTGTCGTGTTCCCCCTTGCGGCTATTGTTACTGCAAAATTCCTGTTCCGGCTTCTGTATACAGACGAACTGCTGCGGTGGAAAAAACCTTTGCTGATTATTCATGGCATACTATTTTCATTATTATGGATCGCGGCTATCGTATTAATGACCTGGCCATTTGAACAGGTGCCGAAATATGTGGCCGCTATAGCGGGATTTTGTTTTATTGTATATATGCGGCTGATGGGGTCTAAAAAACAGCGCTTCCCCATGCACCTCGAACTTGCTTTTTTTACCGTAATAGGCGTAAATGTTTTTTTGAGTACGGCATTTTATCCTAATGTATTGAAATACCAGTTGGGCAATGATGCGGCTGCTTTTATCAATGAAAAACAGGTACCCAAAGAAAAGGTCGCTATTTATGGCATCTATGAAGGAAGGGCGTTTCATTTTTATGGCGCGCATATCTTTCCGCATAAAGACAGTGTACAGGCATTCCGGTCAACAGATATCGCGCTAACCTCGAAAGACAGCCTGCCTGTATTCCAACGTGTATTTCCTCATTTGAAGGTTTTGCACGAAGGAAACCACTTCGGGGTCACCTCTTTGTCATTGCCATTCCTGAACCCGGAAACCCGCGAAAAAGAGTTGCCCAAATACCTGTTACTCGATCTGGGGGGGAAACCTTAACCGGTTTGGGTCGTATTGTTTAGTTTTGATAACATCCTATGGTAGAAATATTCATCATATTGGCGCTGATCATTATAAACGGGTTATTCTCCATGTCGGAGATCTCGCTTATTTCTGCGCGCAAGGCAAGACTGGAGGCACAGGCCGCAAAAGGCGATGCGGATGCTAAAAAGGCGCTGCTATTAGCCAACCATCCCGATTCATTTTTATCGACCGTTCAGATCGGAATGACCGTGATCGGTGTGCTCACAGGGATCTTCTCGGGAGATAGTTTCAAACAACCCCTCCAGCTATGGCTCAGCCGTTTTGAATTGATCAGACCCTACAGTGCCAGTATTGCTACTACCCTGATCGTAATCATACTTACCTACGTTACATTGGTTTTGGGCGAACTGGTTCCCAAACGCATAGGGTTGAGCAATCCCGAAAAGATCGCCAAATTAGCGGCCGGCCCCATGCGTATCGTGATGTGGGTCACTCATCCTTTCAGCTGGTTGCTGAGCAAATCGGCATTTGTGATTCTCAAACTGCTGAACATAAAAAGGAATGATACACAGGTAACCGAAGACGAAATCAAAGCCGTTATCAGCGAAGGAACCGAACACGGGGCCATTGAAGAAGCAGAACAGGAGATCATTGAAAGAGTATTTCACCTGAGCGACCGGAACATTACCTCACTCATGACGCACCGTACAGATATCATGTGGCTCAATGGAAATAAAACGGTGAGAGAAGTAAAAACTGAATTGACGGAACTTGTGCACTCCATATACCCTGTATGTGAAGAAACTATCGACAGGATCAAAGGGGTTGTATACCTGAAAGAACTATTTTCGGCGGAGCCTGGGGCTACCATATTTTCCATTATGAAAAATGCCATGTATGTGCCGGAGAATAATACTGCTTACCAGGTGCTGGAAAAATTCAGGCAAACCAAGATCCACCAGTGTTTTATTGTGGATGAATACGGATCAGTGAAAGGGTTAATGACGCTGAATGATATCCTGGAAGCGATTGTAGGCGATATCCCGCAGGAAGAAGATGACGACTACGAGATCACCGAAAGGATGGACGGTTCTTTTTTGGTGGATGCGCAGATCCCTTTTTATGATTTCCTGGCAAAGTTCGATAAAACGGAATGGATGCTGGAAGGGGACCAGGATTTTGACACACTGGCCGGGTTCATCATTCATGAACTGGAAAAAATACCATCTACGGGAGAAACACTTACCTGGAAAGTATTCCAGTTCGAGATCGTGGATATGGATAACCACCGGATAGATAAAGTATTGGTATCGATCAAAAAAACATCCGATACGGTGTATCCTTAAAAATCAAACACCGCCATGTTCTGCGGGTAATCCAGTTTCAGGCTCTTTTCCGTCCCTCTTCCTTTTACATGCACGATATTGGTCTGGTTCTTCTCATAATCATAGAGAAGCGTGCAATCTACTTCGATCTTTTTTACATCGGGTATATTGGTGATCTCAAAATAACACCAGGCACTTTCCTTCTGTATCTCGTACCCAACATAACTGAAACTAACCGGTTTTCCGTTAATCTTCAATTTCAGTTTCTGGCTCACATAATTACTAACCTGCTTATCAACAAAAGCTTTGTCGGCCGGGGTATTGATATCTATTTTACCGGGCGTATATTTTCTGAGAGTCTTTTCAAGATCCTCAGAAAACATGCGTACACTGATTTCAACCGTTGCTTCTTTCTGGTTGTGATTGATTTCAATAACGGAAATATAGAAAGGATGCACCAGCGCAACCAGTCCTGTTAGCATCCATTGAAACAGTATATTTGTCATTCAGTCATTTTTTAACAGCTACAAATGCCATCACAAACAGGATATGATCCACTCCCCGCAGGTCGGCAATATGCCTGAACCCTATCTCAAAATATAAACGGAAATCATTCATGTGCGCGGATTCAAATTAATGATGACATTTGTAGCTGTTAAAAAATGACTGAATG
>JANXRX010000228.1 GCA_025352905.1 Bacteroidota bacterium
AGCAGGGCACCGTGCTCTCCTTTCTTAATGATCAGGTATTTAGGTCCCATTTTCATGATGGTTGCTGCCGCACGTACCAATGAATAGTCACCGCTTAACTGCCTGGCTTCGCTGTCGTTCACCATTAATACGTCTACCATGGAGATAGTTTTCTTCAGGTCGTCCATCGCTATCTCCATCCAGAAATTCATCGTGTCCATCACGATCAGTTTGGGGCGTTTTTTCAACTGCTCTATTACGCTCCGTTGTACGGCAGGTACCAGGTTGCCCAGCATCAGGAACTCACAGTCCTGGAAACTATCCGGCACCACCGGCTGAAAGTGTTCCAGCACATTTAGCTGGGTTTCCAGTGTGTCGCGGCTGTTCATATCCATATGGTAGCGGCCGCTCCAGAAGAATGTTTTTTCGTCTTTCTTGATCTGTACGCCTTCCAGGTCCACTTTGCGGTTGGTTAACGCATCCAGTTCAGATTGTGGGAAATCGCCCCCTACCACGGAAATCTGTTTTACAGGGGTGAAATTGGATGCGCACCAGGCAATATAGGTACCGGCGCCACCAATGATCTTATCACTTTTACCAAAAGGGGTTTCAATGGCATCAAAGGCCATGGACCCAACAACGACTAAGGACATAATTACGTTTTTGTTATCGGGGGGCGAAATTAGGGCATGGATCGCGGATTTCGTTGATTTAGATATGATTTATATGATTGAGATCAACCGGTTTTAGGAAGGGCCTATCGGGGTTTTTTGGCTGGAATCATTAAAATCATATCCAAATCAACGAAATCCGCGATTAAATCGGTGATCAGTTGTTGCTAACACACGTTAGCTTGCTATCTTCGCGTTATGGCCAGGATTAAGACAGAGAAAAATATATCCCGCAAAGATGTCATCGTTACCAAAGCGGCGATCCTTTTCAGGGAGAAGGGTTTTAAGGCAGCCAGTATGCGGGATCTTGCCGAAGCCGTGGGTGTAGAGGCGGCCAGCCTGTACAACCATATCAAATCAAAGACCGAATTGCTGCACGAATTGTGTTTTAATGTGGCCAACCGTTTTATGCATAAGATAGACGAAGTGGAGGCAGAACCGATCAGCGCTATTGAAAAAGTTGATAAATTACTCCGCTTTCATATCAGTGAGATGATCCATCATTATGAAGAAGTGTATGTGAGCGACCGTGAGTGGAAACATCTTGCCGATCCTTATCTCTCCAATTTTCAAAACCAGCGCCGTATTTACCGGAAACGCTTTGCAGCAATCATAGAAAACGGAATCCGCCAGAAAGAGATCAAAAAGATTGATGCGGCTACCGCTGTTCTGATCATGCTGCATGCGATCAGTGGTATTGAAAGCTGGCACCGCTCTACCCAGAAGATCAGTGCGGAGGCGCTGGAAGACAATATGATCGCTATCCTGGTGGGCGGCCTGACCCCGCAGCCCCCTGTGAAGGGGATTTGAAATTACCCTTGCTATGTCAATTCATTTTCAGAAATTAACCGTGGCCGAGGTAAGGAAAGAAACCAGCGATTGTGTTTCTATTGCTTTTACCATTCCGCCTGCGCTCAAAGAAACCTTTCAATATAAACAGGGCCAATACATTACCGTACGCGCTTATATAGATGGACAGGAAGTACGCCGCTCCTACTCTCTTTGCAGCAGCCCGCTTGATCATGCGTTTCGGATCGCGGTTAAGAAAGCCGAGCAGGGTATTTTTTCAACTTACGCCAACGCGGTTTTGCAGAAAGGAGATGTGCTGGATGTGATGCCGCCCATCGGTAAGTTCTTTACAGAACTGGATTCCTCGCAGGTAAAACAATATACCGGGTTTGCGGCGGGCAGCGGTATCACCCCATTGCTATCCATTATCAAAACCACGTTGGGTACCGAACCCAAAAGTTCCTTCACACTGGTATATGGTAACCGTAACCGCCATTCAATCATTTTTAAAGAAGAACTGGAAGCGCTGAAGAACCATTATATGGAAAGGTTCCGGGTGATCTATATTCTTTCGCGTGAAAGAACAGACGCGGCGATCAATTTTGGACGGATAGATGCAGAAAAATGCGGCCAGCTCTGCGAAAAGAATATTAATGTATCCACAACAGACGCTTTCTTTTTATGCGGCCCCGAGGATATGATCTTTTCCGTAAAGGAGCAACTGGAACAACTTGGCGTTGCCAGGAAGAAGATCCATTTTGAATTATTTACGGCACCCGGCGATAAAAAACATAGAACGCCAAAAGAAGCTGCACAAAAAACAGAAGCCAAAAGCAAGGTCACTATCAAACTGGATGGGATCTCTTTTGATTTTGACCTGGCATTTGATGGCCAGGCCATTTTAGACGCAGCTTTGGAAAAAGGCGCTGATCTTCCTTATGCATGTAAGGGTGGCGTCTGTTGCACCTGCCGTGCCAAATTGATAGAAGGCGAAGTGGATATGGATGTGAATTACGGATTGGAGCAGGAAGAAATAGAGCAGGGTTTTATTCTTACCTGTCAATCGCACCCGCGAACGGAGAAAGTAGTGGTGGATTTTGATAGTAAGTAGTCTGGAAGCATTACGGCACTAATTCGCAATACCAGAAACCCTTTGTCTGGTTAGCCACATTACATACTGCATCATCCTCCTTATTAATAACCAGCGGTTGGTATAATTTTTCTGCTTTCGTAAAACGGACCGGGTCTTTGAAGATGGGACCATCAAAACAGAAGGTATGAAATTCGCCGTTCTCGCCGCAGGGATCCACATTTTGCGGGAGCCGGCCGATAAAATTTTTATCTACGATCTCTCCTACATGTTCTTCGCCAAGAAAAGCATCATTCACACAACAGGTAATGGTTTGAAAACCCAGACGCAAAAATTCATCCACCAGGTTTTTTGTATCCTCTTTCCATAGCGGAAAGAATGCCTGCATACCGATCTTCGCTAAATTATTTTCACGATAGGCCCTCAGGTCTTCTAAAAAAATATCGCCGAATATAACATGTTGGATGCCTTCTGATTTCGCCTGTAATAAAGCAGCTTCCATCTGCTTTTCGTATTCTGCGTTACTGGCTTCGTAAGTAAATACTTTTAATTGGGGTATGCCGATCGCTTCAGCCTGCGCATCTAACAAAGCCTCCCTGACACCATGCATGGAAATACGGTGATTGACTCCGTTCAAAGTACTTAACAGGTAACGGACATCCCAATCGCCTGACTGTAATACCCTATATAATGCCAGCGCACTATCTTTGCCGCCGCTCCAGCAGAATATCGCTTTGGCAGGGTTCATTTAAGCGCTGCAGGTTACACAACCATCCTCCATGCTGCAGCTTCCACCATTGAGTAATTGATCCTCTATCGTGATAACGGTTGCACCGCCTTCTACTACGGTTAAGTTATGTTGTTCTATTAAAGGCTCTGTTGTTTTACCACCTTGCTTCTCAACCGTGAACTGCACTGCCTGGGAAGCGGCTTTTGAACGCAGGTAATACATACCCGTTTTCAAACCTTTGCGCCATGCGTAAAAATGCATGGAGGTCAGTTTGCTGGTAGTAGGTGCGTCTACAAACAGGTTCAGCGATTGCGACTGGCAGATATACGCGCCCCTGTCGGCAGCCATATCAATAATGGTACGCTGTTTGATCTCCCACACGGTTTTATAGATCTCTTTGATCTCAGCAGGTATACCATCTATCTTTTGTACAGATCCGTTGTGCGACATGATATTGTTCTTCATCTCATCATTCCACAGGTTCAGTTCTATCAGGTCTTTCAGTAAATGTTTGTTCACTACTACAAATTCGCCGCTTAATACCCTTCTCACATAAATATTGGAAGTATAGGGTTCAAAACATTCATTATTGCCAAGGATCTGTGAAGTGGATGCGGTAGGCATCGGCGCTACCAGTAATGAGTTGCGCACGCCGAATTTCAATACCTCATCTTTCAATCGGTACCAGTCCCAGCGGAGAGATGGCTCAACGCCCCACATATCAAACTGGAACACCGCTTTCGACACCGGCGAGCCTGCGTATGATTCATAAGGTCCCTGTATTTTGGCAAGGTCCTTACTGGCGGTCATGGCCGCAAAGTAAATGGTCTCGAATATTTCTTTATTTAGTTGTTTGGCCTCCTCGCTTTCAAAGGAATGTCTTAATAAAATAAATACATCCGCCAAACCCTGCACGCCGAGGCCTATGGGGCGGTGACGCATATTCGAGTTCCTGGCTTCTTCCACCGGGTAAAAATTATTATCGATGATCTTGTTCAGGTTCTTAGCGGCCTCATACGTTACTTCATATAATTTATCGTGGTCAAATTTACCATCGATCACAAAACGCGGCAGGGCCAGTGAAGCAAGGTTACATACGGCTATTTCATCAGGAGAAGTATATTCCATGATCTCTGTGCAGAGGTTGGAACTTTTGATCGTTCCCAGGTTCTGCTGGTTGCTCTTACCGTTTGCCGCATCCTTATATAATAAGTAAGGGGTACCCGTTTCTATCTGCGCTTCCAATACCGCGAACCATAATTCCTGCGCTTTGATTGTTTTTCTGGCACGACCCTCTTTTTCATATCGCGTATAGAGTTCTTCAAATTCTGCTCCATGACATTCGTGCAGTCCGGGCGCCTCATTAGGGCAGAACAAACTCCAGTCGCCATCCGCTTCCACTCTTTTCATGAACAGGTCGGGGATCCACAATGCGTAGAAAAGGTCCCTTGCACGCATTTCTTCTTTACCATGGTTTTTGCGTAGGTCCAGGAATGCAAACACATCTGCATGCCATGGTTCGAGGTAAATGGCAAAAGCGCCTTTGCGTTTCCCGCCGCCCTGGTCAACATAACGGGCCGTATCATTAAATACTTTCAGCATGGGTATGATGCCATTGCTGGTACCATTGGTTCCGCCGATATAACTACCCGTGGCACGAATGCCATGAATGGCCAGGCCGATACCACCCGCACTCTGCGATATTTTAGCGGTTTGTTTCAGTGTATCATAAATACCTTCAATACTGTCATCTTTCATGGTCAGCAAAAAGCAACTGCTCATCTGTGGTTTCGGTGTTCCGGCATTGAACAGGGTTGGCGTAGCATGCGTGAACCATCTTTCACTCATCAGGTGATAGGTCTTTATCGCGCTCTCTATATCTTCTTTGTGAATACCTATTGCCACGCGCATATACATATGTTGCGGGCGCTCTACCAATTTCCCGTTCACTTTTAATAAGTATGCTTTTTCGAGTGTTTTAAAACCGAAATAATCAAACCCATAATCCCTGTCATATATAATTGTGCTGTCGAGCAGCTCGGCGTTCTCACTGATCACCTGCCATACATCTTCTGCTATCAGTGGCAGGAATTTCCCGGTTTTGTTGTCTTTGTATTCATACAGCAACCTGGCTGTTTCAGAAAAACTCTTGATCGTATTTTTATGAAGGTTACTTACGGCAATGCGGCTGGCAAGCAATGCATAGTCCGGGTGCTTAACAGTAAGTGCTGCGGCTGTTTCCGCGGCCAGGTTATCCAGTTCCGTGGTAGGTACCCCATCATACAGGCCGGCAATTACTTTCTTGGCAACGTCCACCGCATTTACAAAACGCCTGTCTAAGCCATAACAGAGTTTTTCGATCCGGGCGGTTATCTTATCAAATTTTACACTTTCGCTTTTCCCGTTCCTTTTAATTACCTGCATATATATTCAAATTTATAATTGTATTGTTTGTTATAAGGTCTTGTGATGACACAAGACCGGCTTATTTGACGCAAGACCGGTTTATTTAAAAATCCTCTTCTAATGAAAAAGTCTGGGAGTCTCTTGTTCCCATCACACCTGCTTTCTGGTAATCGCCTACTCTTTTTTCAAAAAAATTGGTCTTCCCTTCAAGGGAGATCATTTCCATAAAATCGAAGGGGTTAGTGGCATTGAACATTTTGGGGTAACCCAATTCACCCAGCCACCTGTCTGCTACAAATTCGATGTATTGCTGCATCAGTTTGGCGTTCATTCCTATCAATGCAACGGGTAACGCGTCGGTGATGAATTCTTTCTCTATGGCTACGGCATCCCCGATTATACTATAAACTGCTTCCTGTGATAATTTATTGTTCAACATGCTGTATAATAAACAGGCAAATTCGCAATGGAGCCCTTCATCCCGGCTAATCAGCTCATTACTGAACGTAAGCCCGGGCATCAACCCCCTTTTTTTGAGCCAGAAAATAGAGCAGAAGCTCCCGCTGAAGAAAATCCCTTCCACGGCTGCGAAGGCCACCAGGCGCTCGGCAAAACTTCCGCCTTCTATCCAGCGAAGCGCCCAATCGGCTTTTTTCTTTACTGCGTCAATAGTGTCAATAGCATGAAAGAGCCGGTGTTTTTCTGCGGGGTCCTTGATGTAAGTATCAATCAGTAAAGCGTAGGTCTCGGAATGGATGTTTTCCATCATGATCTGGAAACCATAAAAGCAGCGGGCCTCCGGTAATTGCACCTCGCTCATGAAATTCACAGCCAGGTTCTCATTAACAATACCATCGCTTGCGGCAAAAAAAGCAAGTACATGCGAGATAAAATGACGTTCGCCATCATTGAGCGCGGCCCAGTCTTTGAGATCGCTACCAAGGTCTATTTCCTCAGCGGTCCAGAAACTGGCCTCGTGTTTTTTATATTGTTCCCAAACTTTCGGATAATTGATCGGAAGGATCACAAAACGGTCCTTGTTTTCTCTCAGCAACAATTCATTTTCATTGGGCATCCGCTAATAATTTAATCGATGATCGATCTTTGCCGGAGATAAAAGAGGGGTGCTGATTACAACAGGAAATTTCCTTAGATGTAGCCAGTTCACCGCCTTTCACCCGAAAGCATTTAACTTAATGATGGTGATCTATGGCAGGTCTTCTGACTCGTTCTATCCTTTCAAACACCTTCCCGTTTAGTAAGCTTTCACTATCACCTAAACAGTGGCAGAAGATTTAAAAGTGGAAGTAATGATTGCAAATGCCCATTACCTGCCAAGAACTTACAGCTGCGGGGACAGTCCCGGATTTACATCGGGTTCCCTTTTAATACGGCCATGTCTTGCAAAACATAACCGTAACCATAAATACCATACAAGGATACCATTCTAAATTAATTTTTGATGAAGGATTTATTAACTGCCTGTTGAAAAGAAGCGCAAAGGCTTTTGGGGGCTGCGTTTGCCGGTTCCTGTACACAAAAACCGCCTGTTCCGGGAAAAATTTCGGGTGGTGGAAATGAAAAATACCGTATTACTGTTTCAGTACCGGTAAAAGGATCTTCTGCCAGATCGCATACCCCTTTTCGTTCATGTGTAAATTATCGCCAAGAAAGAGTTCCTGTTTAGGCAAACCATCTGCAGTTAGCATGGCATCATACACGTTTACATAAGTTGCTTTGGATTGTTTGGATAGAAATTGTTTGATCAGGCGGTTGGCTTCTACAACAACCGGTTGAAACTTCCAGCGGCTGGGACTGGGTTTCAGGGAAATAAATGCTACCGGCACTTTTGGCATCCGGCTCCTGATCAAAAAGAACAATTGCTGAAAACGTTGCAGTACGGTTTGCGCCGTAATGGTATCGGAAGCTGCCACATCATTCTCGCCACAATAAATAATGATCTGTTTGGGATCATACGGAAAAATAATCTCATTTGCATATCGGATCACATCGGGCAGCGCGGAGCCACCGAAACCCCTGTTGATGATTGGGTAAGCAGGGAAATAGCTTTGCACATCCGTCCATTTGGTAAAAGAGGAACTGCCCACAAACAGGATCGCGTGCTTTGCAGGCATCTGCAGGCTGTCTTTCTTTTTAAAAGCATTAATTTCTTGCTGGAAAGGGGGTGTTGTAGTTTGTGCAAATAGCAGGAAGCTCAACAGGCAGGAACAAACGGATAAGGCTACTCGTTTCATTTCTGAAAGATATAAATAAACGACTTCTGCTTGCGCACTTTGCAACATTTGCGTCTTTGCGAACCAGCCTTTACGCAACGTATACTAACAAAAGAGAGGATTTACGTGTGAAATAATACTAACATTTGTTAGCCTGCTGATATTTTTTCTTATTTTTGATCCACAAACGTTTACATGGAAAAAGCAGTTGAGGAGATATTCCAGGATAAGATCGATAAGGAGATCAGGATCGAACCCAGGGATTGGATGCCTGAGAAATACCGGCAAACACTGATCCGCCAGATCAGTCAGCATGCGCATAGCGAGATCGTGGGTATGCTTCCTGAGGGAAACTGGATCACCCGCGCGCCCAACCTTCGCCGCAAAGCCATTTTATTGGCCAAGGTGCAGGACGAGGCGGGGCATGGTCTCTATCTTTATTCTGCTGCGGAAACTTTAGGCATCAGCCGGGATGAGATGTATGAGCAGTTGCATAGTGGCAAGGCTAAGTATTCTTCTATTTTTAATTATCCCACTTTATCATGGGCCGATATCGGCGCCATTGGTTGGCTGGTAGATGGCGCTGCCATCATGAACCAGGTGCCGTTATGCCGTAACAGTTTCGGGCCCTATGCAAGGGCCATGGTCAGGGTTTGCAAAGAAGAAAGCTTTCACCAGCGTCAGGGTTTTGAAATATTACTTACCCTGAGCCGGGGCACGGAAGCGCAACGTGATATGGCGCAGGATGCGCTTAACCGCTGGTGGTGGCCAAGTGTTATGATGTTTGGACCGAAAGATGATGAGAGTCAGAACACCATACAAAGCATGCGCTGGAAGATCAAACGTTTTACCAATGATGAACTCAGGCAGAAATTTGTAGATATCTGTGCGGAACAGGTAAAGATCTTAGGGTTGACCATTCCCGATAAGGACCTGGTATGGAACGAAGCAACCAACCATTACGATTTCGGCGCTATTAACTGGGATGAGTTCTGGGAAGTGGTAAAAGGCAATGGACCCTGCAACAAAGAAAGACTCGACACAAGAAAAAAAGCATGGGAAGAAGGCGCCTGGGTAAGAGAAGCGGCGACTGCCTATGCGGAGAAGAGGAAGAAAAATAGTCATTGACACAATCAATAAACTTTACACATGACTGATAAACAACACGAATGGCCCTTGTGGGAGATCTTCATACGCAGCAGGCAGGGGCTCGATCATAAGCATGTAGGCAGCTTACACGCAGTTGATGCGGCCATGGCCATTGAGAATGCAAGAGATGTGTATACACGCAGGATGGAGGGTGTGAGTATATGGGTAGTGGAGAGTAAAAATATACATGCAAGCAACCCCGATGATGCTGCTGAATTATATGATCCGGCGAATGATAAGGCATACAGGCACCCTACGTTTTATAATTTACCTGATGAGTTGAAACACATGTGACCCCCAAGCCCCCTGGGAGGGGGTTTATATATATATGAAGAATTACCTTGTTGATTATACGCTACATCTCGCGGATAACGCGCTGATCCTGGGACACAGGAACAGTGAGTGGTGCGGGCATGGGCCGGTGCTGGAACAGGATATGGCTATTTCGAATATCGCGTTGGACTGTATCGGGCAGGCGCGGAATTTTTACCAGTATGCCGCCCAACTGAGCGGGAATGGTGCAACGGAAGATTCTCTGGCCTATTTGCGCGATGCAGTTGATTTTAAAAACAGTTTATTGGTTGAATTGCCTAACGGCGATTGGGGCCAGACCGTTTTGCGGCAGTTCTTTTTCAGTGGCTATCAATATTTTTTATACGGTGCACTACAAAAAAGCACTGACCCCCAATTAGCGGCCATTGCAGAAAAAGCATTAAAGGAAGTAACCTATCATTTACGATGGAGCAGCGAATGGGTAATACGGTTGGGCGATGGAACCGCGGAAAGTAAAGAACGTATGTTGCATGCTCTCGAAATTTTATGGCCATATACAGAAGAACTGTTTCAACCAGCGGGTTATGAGCTGGCTGCCTTTAGCGAAGGATACGGTGTTAACCTGGCGGGCATAAGGACCGACTGGGATGAAAAAATAAGATCGGTATTCCATGAAGCAACACTTACCCTACCCAATGAAACAGGCATGCAATTTGGCGGTAAAGAAGGAAAACATACAGAATACTTAGATAAACTATTGGATGAAATGCAGGGGTTGCAAAGAATGTACCCGGGTGCGGAGTGGTGAAGTAACCCCTACCCCCTACCCCCTGGGAGGGGGGTTTTTGAGATATGGAAACAATGGATAAAAATATTACGGTAAATGATACTTTGGAGGAGGTACGCTTACGGATATGGAAGATATTGGAAACAGTACCTGATCCGGAAGTGCCTGTACTTTCTGTGGTTGATCTTGGCATTATCAGGGATGTATTTCCATTCGTTCCCCCTCTAGTGGGTTGGGGTATTTTGGTTACTCCTACGTACACGGGCTGTCCTGCCATTGATGTCATGAAAACAGGCATTCGTATGGCGCTTTTGCAGGAAGGGTTTACGAACATAACCATCACCGATACCTTATCGCCGGCATGGACTACCGAATGGATGAGCGAGGCAGGTAAACAGAAATTAAAAGCGTATGGTATTGCCCCGCCCCAATACCGCCAGTCGGTTTGCACCCCCGATGCCTTTCAAAAGGAAGAAGCCATTCCCTGCCCGCTTTGCAATTCTTACCACACAAGACTGGTATCGCAATTCGGCAGCACTGCCTGCAAAGCTTTATACCAATGCAACGATTGCAAAGAACCCTTCGATTATTTCAAATGTCATTGATCCCCTCTGCCGCTTATTATTATATTCGCTAAAATACTTTCTCACATGCCTCCCATTCTCTTTTCCATCGAAAACGGTATCGCAACGATCACGCTGAACCGCCCCGACAAGCTCAATTCATTTAACCGGGAGATGGCGCTGCTGATGCAGGAGAAATTAGATGAGTGTGCCGCAACGCCTGAAGTAAGATGCATTTTCATCACCGGCTCCGGCAAGGGTTTTAGCGCCGGTCAGGATCTTGCCGAAGTAGTGGATCCGGAGGGGCCGGGTATGCAGAAGATATTAAGTGAACATTATAATCCCATCATCACCCGTATCCGCAGTATACCTAAGCCGATAATAGCCGCAGTGAATGGTGTTGCAGCAGGCGCCGGCGCAAATATGGCATTGGCCTGTGATATTGTTGTTGCTTCGCAATCCGCTTCCTTTTTACAGGCATTTTCAAAGATCGGGCTGATCCCGGATAGCGGGGGTACCTATATCTTGCCACGGTTGATCGGCTTTCAGAGAGCCAGCGCTTTAATGATGCTGGGCGATAAAATTCCTGCCACAGAGGCCTTACAAATGGGTATGCTATATAAAGTTTTTGCAGATGATCTATTTATGGAGGAGAGTAAAAAGATTGCACTTACCCTCTCTCAATTACCTACCAAAGCATTGGCGTATATCAAGCAGGTCCTGAACCTCTCGGCCGCCAATGATCTCGATGCCCAGCTATCACTCGAAGATATATACCAGCAAAAAGCAGCCGCTACCAAAGATTTTAAGGAGGGGGTAGCGGCATTTCTTGAAAAACGGTTGCCTATATTTAGGGGAGAATAGC
>JANXRX010000249.1 GCA_025352905.1 Bacteroidota bacterium
GCCGATATAAACAGTACGCCGATATTAATGTCCCATAACTGGAACCCTTTTGCAAAAGCGATGGGCGCCAATAATAACATCGCAACGATCATTACTAAAAAAGGTGCAAGATTGAACAGGAACTTATCTGCGTTATCGGGCGTGAGGCCTTCTTTCATTAACAGTTTCAATGTATCCGCCACGGTCTGGAACATACCACCCGGTCCTACCCTGTTTGGGCCCAGCCTGATCTGTATATGTGCGGCCACTTTTCTTTCCATCAACACCAATACCAACCCCAGCACCGCAAAAAAACCGGTAGCCAGCAGGATCACGATCAAACATTCGAATACCAGCGCAAGTGATGGATCGAATGAGCGATAGAGCCAGTCGTGTGTGCTTTGGGTCAGGGTTTCTAAACTAAACATAACGTGTTGATCTGCATTTTAATTATGTGGTTCCTAGTTCATGAACCATGATCTTCCTCACCTGTCGATATCCGGTATCACGAGGTCGAGCGTTCCCATGGTGGCCATCAGGTCACCGATCTTGCTGCCTTTTGCCATATGGTGCAAAGCAGAAAGGTTCGAAAATCCGGGCGACCTGAATTTGATACGATACGGTGTTGTTGCCCCTTCGCTCACAATATATACACCAAATTCACCACGGGCCGTTTCCACCCTTGTATAAAATTCTCCTTTGGGCAGTTTTAATACCGCTTTTGTTTTTGCCTGGAACTCTCCTTCCGGAATATTATCGATCAATTGCTCTATGATGGATATCGACTGATACATTTCCTTGACCCTTACCATATAACGTGCAAAAGAATCGCCTGCTGTTTCAACAACCTCATCAAATGACAATGTATCATAGACCGCGTAAGGGTATAATTTCCGAATATCACAGTTAACGCCGCTGCCCCTGCCTACCGGGCCGGTGCAGCCATAGGAAATTGCGTCTTCCCTCGAAAGTATACCCACCCCTTTGGTACGGCTCTGAAAAATAATATTGTTGGTAACCAGGTCATCCAGTTCGGTTACTTTGTGTTTGAACTGTGCAACAAACGCTTTTACCCGTTTATGAAAATCAGGGTGCAGGTCGTACATCACCCCGCCGGGTACCATATAATTCATGGTGAGCCTTGCCCCGCAGGTCTCTTCCATAATATCATTGATGGTTTCGCGCTCGCGGAAAGTATAAAAGAAAGGCGTAAAGGCGCCCAGGTCCATGGCCATTGCGCCGATCCATAATTCATGAGAAGCAATACGCGTGAGTTCGCTCATCAATACCCTGATCACCTGCGCCCTTCCCGGAACTTCTATCTGCATTCCTTTTTCCACGCATTGGGCGCAGCCGAGGTTGTTGATATGTGCAGAGAGGTAATCCATCCTGCTGGTTACGTAAATAAATTGCCGGTAACTCAGGCTCTCGCACATTTTTTCGATCGACCGGTGGATATATCCCAGGTGCGGTTCTATTTTCTGTATAGTCTCGCCATTCAGCGTTATTACCAGGTGTAGCACCCCATGCGTGGCAGGGTGTTGCGGACCCACATTGATCACCAGTTCCCCTTCCGTTCCATCAGGGCCGGGTTGTGTGGTGTCTTTGATAATATCGGTCTGCGTATACATGTACCGGTTATAATTTTATCATGTTAATGGGATCTTCAAAGTCTTTACGTAACGGGAACCCTTCAAAATCATCTGTCAATATCAGTTTCCGCAGGTCGGGATGATGCAGGAATTCCACGCCGAATAATTCAAACACTTCTCTTTCATGAAATTCAGAGGTGCGCCAGGTATCGGATACGGTTTCTATCCGGGGTCTGTCCCTGTCAAGGTTTGCCCTGATCACTATTGAATGGCGGTAAGTAGTGGAAGAAAGATGGTACACCATGGCAAGGTGCGTTTTCCAGTCGATACAGGTAAGACAAAAAAGATAATCGAATAAAAGAACACCCTGTTTTAATTTTTCGGCGAGCGGCTTCCATGCTTCCGGGCTGATCAGAATGTTCAGCCATTCGCCCGTTTCATCGAAAGCAGCAGTTGGTTCTGCAGACAGGATATATTCTTTTATTTCTTCAATACTCATATGCAGTTATACGCTGGCTTTGAAAGGTTCCCTGATCTGGTCCCTGGTTAATCCGCTCTTGATTTTTTCCTGCAGGGTTATCAGGGCATGAAGCAGCGCTTCGGGCCTGGGCGGGCAACCCGGTATATATACATCTACCGGTATCACATGATCCGCTCCCTTTACCACAGAATACGTATTGTAAAAAAAAGGTCCACCGCTGATCGCGCAGGCGCCCATGGCTATTACATATTTGGGATCGGCCATCTGGTCGTACAGCCGTTTTAATACCGGCGCCATTTTATTAACGATGGTTCCTGCAATAATGATCACGTCTGCCTGCCGGGGTGTGGCCCTGGCTACCTCAAAACCAAATCGTGAGAAATCGTATTTGGAAGAGGCCACGGACATCATTTCAATACCGCAGCAGCTCGTGGCGAAAGTGAGCGGCCATAAAGAATTGGAACGCGCCCAGTTAATGATATCATTAAAGGTGCTGACTACGATACCACCACCCGGTACCTGGTGAACTTCACCGGGAAAGGGTTTATTATTTTCAACGATCTCTTCTCTCAGGTCCATTTCAGGGCTCCTTTTTTGTGTGCATATAAAAAACCCATGAATAAAATAAAGATAAAGACCATGATCTCGAATAAAGCAGGCATACCCATTTGTTTAACCACTACGGCCCATGGATACAGGAACACCAGTTCTACATCAAAGATCAGGAACAGTAAAGCAAATAGATAATAGCCTACATTGAACTGTTGCCAGGGAGAACTTACGGTAGGGATCCCACATTCGTAGGCCTGCCCCTTCTGTGGATTGCGGCTGCCTTTGACCAGTATCTTCCCAACCAGTATACCGCCGGCGGAAAATACAATGGCGGCGATCAGTAAAGCAATCAGCGAAACCGGGCCCATAATTCTTGGTTTATAATACAGTTATGATGCAGAAAAATACGGAATAATTAACTGAAAATAAAAATGGTTTCCAACAGGTTGTGTATAAAGATTCGATTGAAAAGCGTCGATAGTCCATGGATCATGGGCTATCGACTATCAACGCCTTTATTTCTTCTTCTCCGCCCTGCTTCTTAATTCTGATAAAGGCATGGCGATCATTCTACCCACTTGTTTTTTGCCTTTATAGGTAACTACTTTCAACATGACCGCATCTTTGGGCGGTATCAACGCAGTGGTGTATTTCGGGTAAAAATAATCGGGAAAAGTATTGTCGAAAGAATAATAAATATCCATCTCCGCTACTTCCTTACCCAGTTCGATCCTTAATTCATTACCGGCAGTAAGTTTTGCCGTAAATATGGGATCATATACACCCGGGGAATATTTTTTTTCTGCTATATCAAACCTTTCAAACTGTTTTTCAACTTTTGCAAAGAAATGGGTCCAGTTCTTTTTTTCTTTGGGCGACCATACAGATTCTGCGATCGCGAAAGCCCTTGGCCATAACATATATTGGAGGTAACGGTAGTTATATACCTGCTCGGTCCATAAATTAGCCTGACCGCCTTTTATATAAGCCGGGTCCACTCCATCAGGTAAGGGTTCAAACTCATAGGTCTTGTTCAACCGGAGTGAGGCATATACCCTTGGTTCGGTAATACCGTCGGCCTGCATATAATCAAGGTAGGCGTATGTGGTAGGACTCATTACGACCTCGTGTTTCTGTTTGGCCGCTTCAATACCGCCTTTGATACCTCTCCAGCTCATAACGGCTGCGCCGGGGGCAAGGCCGCCTTCAAGGATCTCATCCCAACCCATCAGTTTTTTGCCTTTTGATGCAACTATCTTCTCTAATCTTTTTTCAAAATAGCTTTGTACCTCCTCCATATTTTTCAAACCCTCTTTCTGCATCAGCTGTTTAATTGCCTCATTTTTTTCCCAGTAATTTTTAGGGCACTCATCGCCGCCAAGGTGTATGTATTCAAACGGGAACAACTGGGCCACCTGTGCAATGATCTTGTCTAAAAAATCATATACTTTTTCATTGGCGGGCGAGAGTGTATTATCAACCAGGGCGATGGGTGGAGCGCCATGCGACCAGTCCATGATCTCCTCACCTGAACGAACTCGGTAAGTATTGGCTTCGGGAGTGCCCGACAGTACGGGGTAGGAAACAACAGCGGCGAGGCTATGCCCGGGAACATCTATTTCGGGTAAAATATTCACAAACCGGTCCTTTGCATACTGAACCAGTTCCTTAATATCTTCCTGCGTATAGAATCCCCCGTAAGTACGGGGTTCATCGGCTGTGGGGGCGCTGAAGGTTCCGAAATATCCTTCTTTCTTTACGTTCCAGGCACCGATCGAGGTTAAACGTGGAAAACCTTTGATCTCGAGGCGCCATCCTTCATCATCCGTTAAATGGAGATGCAGCAGGTTATACTTGTAGCGGACCATATCATCTATGAATTGCTTCACTTCCGCTTTTGTAAAAAAATGACGGGCCACATCAAACATCAACCCTCTCCAGCCAAACCTGGGTTTATCCATGATCTCAACACAGGGTACTATCCAGTTGGCGTTCCTGGCCACTGTGGCGCTTTCAATTTCTTTGGGAAACAACTGGAGCAAACTCTGCACCCCATAAAATAAGCCCGCGGGTTTGTTGGCCCTGACCACAATACTCTTTGCAGACACCGATAAACGATAGCCTTCATTCCCAAGCGCATTATCATCAGCTGTGTTTAGTAAAAGACTGATGGGAGCATCTTTGGCAGCAGGGAGTACGGTAACTGTTCTGCCGGTAGATTGGGTTAACCTTTCTTTCAGGAGCCCGGTCACTTCTTTCATAGCAGGTTGCACATCCGCAGAGATCACTATGTTTTGGGGTAAAGTAAAGTAACCGGCGCCTGCAATAACCGAAACAGGTTCGGGGATAATGGCGATAGGTGTCTGGGTTGTTTGCCCCTGGCAAATAAGACAGCCAATAAGCCCTGCAAGGGCAAAACATTTCTTCATAGAACCGCAGTTGTAATGGTGGTTCTAAAGTTATCGTTTTATAGATAGATTTAGAATTTTGGAATTGGGAAATGTTGAAATTTTATTCAATTCCAACATTTCCCAATTTCCCTTCCAGAATTTAGAAATGTGTAAGGGCCTTGCGTATCGTAGAATCCGTCTTATTGGCCACTTCAAAATAGCCTTCATTTCGCCAGATCTGTCTTGCCATCAGGGTTTGCATGCGCTGCAAAAGCATTTGTT
>JANXRX010000261.1 GCA_025352905.1 Bacteroidota bacterium
CTTAACCTGACCGAACCTAATAATGTTCAAAAACGTTACGGGTAGCCCTTCCAGGGCATCTGTATTTATTTACATTATTTGTGCTATAAAGCGGTAGTCTCTCCGGGACAAATGACAATTGGAACGGCTACCCGTAACCTGACCAAAATCTAATAATCTTCGAAAGCGTTATGTACCACTCCGCAATAAAAAAATGCCCCGGCCGGGGCTACCGCTTTATAGAACCCCCACCCGATTATTATAATTTTGAGATGCCCTGGAAGGGCTACCCTTAACCTGACCCAATCTAATAATGTTCGAAAGCGTTATCTGCCTCCCACAATAAAAAATGCCCCGGCCGGGGCTACCGCTTTATAGCATCCCCCACCCGATTATTATAATTTTGAGATGCCCTGGAAGGGCTACCCGTAACCTGACCGAACCTAATAATGTTCGAAAACGTTATGGGTAGCCCTTCCAGGGCATCTGTATTTATTTACGTTTGTTTGTGCTATAAAGCGGTAGTCCCTCCGGGACAAATGACAAATTGGAACGGCTACCTGTAGCCTGACCGAAATCAAATAATGTTCGGAAACGTTATGCATCTCTTCGCAATAAAAAATGCCCCGGCCGGGGCTACCGCTTTATAGAATTTTTACAACCCCTTCCTAACCGCCACCGCAATCCGCGAATCGGCCGTTCCATAATACAGGAACCATTTATGGTGGAACTGTGCCATCCCTTCTAAAAAACAGACACGGTTTACCTGGCCCGCGATCTCGTAGGGCTTATCGGGTTGGATAAAATTCTTTTCCAGGCGTTTGATCACATGTGTAGGATCGTTTTTATCTATCAATACCTGGCCGGCCGCATATGTGCCCTCGGCTAAACTGGTGTCGCCGGTTGATGTAACATTCCGACTGTTATAGATCAGCAGGATGCCCTTGTCGGTGAGCATGGCGGGTGGTCCTGATTCTACCAGGTCGCTGTCGAACATCCCATCACGTGTGGCAACTACGATTTTTAAATCGGGCATATTTTTCGCTTCACCCTTTAATGGGGCGGAAGGCTTTTCTCCTGTTGACATCTCTACCGGTATCCAGTGAATAAGATCGTCTGAACTGGCTGCCCAGATAAACTGGTCGCCCCAATACATCCAATATTTACCATTGATCTTCGTGGCAATGATTTTACCATTCTCATATTTGGAAACAATGCTACCCGATTTAGACCATTTATCCAGATACTTCCCGTTGTAAGCTTCTGCAAATACAGGTCCGTGTTTTGTCCAGTGCTGCAGGTCCTTCGAGCTGGCCACCAGTAACCGCGCAGTCTTTCCGTCAAAAGCAGTATAGGTCATATAATAAACGCCGGCTGTATCTTCCACAATACGAGGGTCCTCACAGCCACCCTGCCATTCATATTTTTGAAAGGCATCTTTATCAGGATACAGTACGGGTATAGATTGCCTGGTAAAATGAAGCCCGTCTGTACTTTCCGCCAACCCTATTCTTGAAGTACCGCCGGGCAACCCGGTCTTATCCTGCGCACGGTATAACATGTATACTTTATCATTTCTTACCACGATGGCAGGATTGAATACATCTTTTTCTTCCCATGCCACCTGTTTATTAAGGATTGGATCATTGAATAAAGCGGTACCGGGTGTTAATACCGGGTTTACGCTATCCGCTTTCTGAAAGGAAAGCATCGCCCAGTTATCCGGGTCTGGCGCCGGTGCCTGATTCGTGTTACACGCACAGGCAGGGATAAAGAACAGGAGAACAAATTTTTTAAATACCATCATTTTATTTAGTAAGTGAGTTCTATTTCCCCATAGCGTATTCTATTCCGCCCAGTAAGTGTTTCAGGTATAAAGGATCCTGGTAAGATTCATCTGTATGTCCCAATTCCGTATAAAATGCACGGCCCCCATCAAAATCATGGTACCAGGCCATCGGGTGCATATCGCCATTCTCTCCGCCCGTATAACTCTTTTCATCAATTGTTATCAATACATGCAGGTCGGGCTGCATACTTTTGAAATTATACCATTCGTCAAAACGTTTCCAGGTTGTGGGCAGATGCTGCGTGGAGATATTGGTAGGGTCGGTGACCGTTAATACCGCTTCCTGCTGTTTGGGATGGCTCTTAAAATAAGCACCTACCAACCGGTTATACCAGGGCCAGTCGTATTCGGTATCTGTTGCCGCATGAACGCCTACAAAACCGCCCCCGTTCTGGATATACTTTTCAAAAGCTGCCTGTTCTTCATCATTCAGCACATTACCGGTTGTACTCATAAAAACGACAGCAGCATATTTTTTCAAAGTTTTTTTAGAGAAGAAAGAAGAATCAGTAGTGGTATCTACTGCAAAACCATTCTCCATGCCCAGTTTCTGAACCGCTGCCACACCGGCAGCGATAGATGCGTGATGGTAGCCCCTTGTTTTGGAAAAGACTAAAATCCTTTTGGAGGGTTTGTTAACCAGAAAACCGGAAACGGTCACTAACAGGAGCAGCAATAGGGAGAAGGAAGTTATTTTTTTCATATGGCAATTTTGAACTAAGTGTTTATAAATTAGTTAAATTGAAGGCTTGATCGGGAAGCTAATCTAACAAAAGAAACGCATAATATCACCTGCCATATGAAAACAAAGACCGGTTCGCTGCTCGCTTCCATGATGTTCTTACAATACTTTATCTGGGGAGCCTGGTATGTTACGATGGGAACCTATATGGTAGAACATTTGCACGCAACCGGTCTCGAAATAGGCGCAACCTACAGTGCACTGGCCATAGCAACCATGATCTCCCCTTTTTTTGTAGGGCTGGTAGCAGACAGGTTCTTTGCGGCGCAGCGTATCATGGGTGTGCTACATCTTCTGGGTGCGGTTTTATTGTTACTTGCTACTAAAATTGAGCATAGCAATGGCTTCTATTGGGTGATACTTGTGTATTCGTTATTATATATGCCAACCATTGCCCTCAGTAACGGCGTGGCTTTCTCCCAGATGAGTGACCCGGGCAGGCAATTTCCATGGATCAGGGTATTTGGCACATTGGGCTGGATCGTGGCCGGGGTACTGATCGGGCAGCTGGGTATTGAAAAAACATCTTCCACGTTTTATATGGCCGCAACCGTATCTGCAGGGTTGGGACTGTTAAGTTTCGTACTACCCGATACGCCACCCAAAGCGCAGACAGTCGATGCATCAAAAGCGCTGGGCACAGAAGCATTCGTGCTGTTCAAAGAAAGACCCTACCTCATTTTCTTTATCGCAGCTATACTCGTTTGTATACCACTCTCCTTTTACTATGGTTTCGCCAATCCTTTCCTGAACGAGATCCATTTTGCCAATGCTGCCAGTAAAATGACGCTTGGCCAGGTTTCGGAAGCGCTATTTATTTTAGCCATCCCATTCTTATTCAACCGTATAGGCGTAAAGAAAATGTTATTGATGGGTATGACCGCGTGGATACTCCGCTATATCTGTTTTGCCTATGGTAATGCGGAAACCGGGAGCTGGATGTTATATGCCGGGATCATTTTGCATGGGATCTGTTACGATTTCTTTTTCGTGACCGGTTATATGTATACAGAGAAAAAAGCAGGCGCTAAAATAAAGAATGCGGCCCAGGGTCTTTTTACTTTCGCTACCTATGGCGTAGGAATGTTCATAGGTACCTGGTTCTCGGGGTATATTGTTGACCAGAATAAAACAGGTGATACCCATAACTGGCAGAATATCTGGTATGTACCCGCTTATATTGCTTTAGGCGTGCTGGTTTATTTTATGCTTTTTTTCAAAGAAAAGAAAACTCATCCCCCGGCCCCTTCTCTATAAATAGAGAAGGGGGGAAGTTCCTCTCTATAAATAGAGAAGGGAGGAAGTTCTTCTCTACAAGTAGAATGATCCCTCTCTACTTGTAAAACACCCCTCTCTACTTGTAGAGTGGGGTGACAAGCGAAGCGAAGTCGGGGTGAGTTAAAAAAACATCCATATGAAAAGAATTGCCATGCTCGGTTCCGGTTTTATCGGCCGGTTTTATGCCGACTCATTACAGGGTTACCGGAGCCGCGATAAGGTTACCAGTATTTATTCCCGCCGCGAAGAAAGCGCGAAGAAATTTGCGCTGGATTACGGGTGCCCACACTGGACCACCACACTGGAAGAATCCATTGCACATCCCGATGTGGATATTGTCTGTATCGCTTTACCCAATAACCTTCACGAAACAGCGGTCATGCTGTGTTGCAAGCATAAAAAAGCGGTGATGACTACCAAACCATTGGGGCGTAATGCCGAAGAAGCCAAACGTATGTTACTGGCTGTAGAAGAAGCAGGTATTTTTAATGGCTACCTGGAAGACCTTGTGTACACACCAAAATTTATCAAAGCCAATGAGAGTGTAAAGAAAGGCGCATTGGGCAGGATATTATGGGCCAAATCAAGGGAAACACATCCCGGCCCGCATAGCGACTGGTTCTGGGATATTGAACAGGCAGGGGGCGGATGCATACTTGACCTGGGTTGCCATTGCGTAGAGATCACACGCAGTTATATCGGCAAAGACATTAAACCCATGGAAGTAATGTGCTGGGCAGATACACAGGTAAAACCGATCGATGCAGAGGATCATGCGATCGGGCTGGTAAAATATGAGAACGGGGCGATAGGCCAGTTCGAAGTGAGCTGGACATTCAGGGGTGGCCTCGATCTGCGTGATGAAGTAATGGGTACCGAAGGCACCATCTGGATCAATAGTTTCCTGCGTACGGGTTTCGATATGTTCACTACCGGCAAAGGCGGCGATTACATTGCGGAGAAATCTGAAAGTAACAGCGGATGGTTATTTCCTGTAGGGGATGAATTAAATGAACTGGGTTATAACCATATGTTCATGGACATGTTCAACGCCATGGAAAAAGGCGAGGCGCCAAAAGAGACTTTTTATGACGGATATGTAGTGAATGCCATTCTCGACGCGGCTTACCGTTCAGCCAAAACCAAATTATGGGAACCCGTACAATTAGATATCTGGAGAGGCAGAAGCGGCTTAACAAAAGAAAGTCATTTGGTAGAATATGATGCAGAACATTATCTCGTAAAAGAAGAAATGACACATTACGGAACGAAGAAACTCATACTCAAAAACAAGGGTTCGGGAAAGATCATCGAGAGAATATTGGAATCGTAAAACAAATGTCGAATAGTAAACTCCGAATATCGAATATCGAAATCAGTAAACGATTCTTTTCGTTATACCTGCTGATCTTTGCCCTGTGGGCATGCCAATCCGATCAGAAGGAATGGAAAATATATGGCGGCAACAAAACCGCTAATCATTATTCTTCCTTACACGAAATAGATACTTCCAATGTTGCACAGCTGGCCATTGCCTGGGAGTACCATACCGGCGATGCACAGGAGAAAACGCAGATCCAGGTAAACCCGATCATAGTAGATGGCATTCTGTTTGGCGTTTCGCCCAAACTGAAATTATTTGCTGTTGATGCCGCAAGCGGGAAAGAAAAATGGGTCTTCAACCCGATAGACACCTCCACAGGCGCAAAAGGAAGAGGTTATTTTTCGATGAATGTTTGTCGCGGTGTAACCTGGTACAGCGATCACGGCAAAGACGCCCGGATCTTTTACAGCGCGGGGCCATCTCTATTTTGCATTGATGCAGAAACGGGAAAACCTGTTACTTCTTTTGGCGATAGCGGCAGGCTGGATCTGCATAACGACCTGGACAGGGAAGTAAAAAATCTATATGTTGCGTCAACCACCCCTGGTATTATTTTCAAGGACCTGATCATCATTGGCACACGTGTAGCGGAAGATGCTGCAGCGGCGCCCGGTCATATCCGGGCCTATGATGTGCATACCGGCAAACTGAGATGGATCTTTCATACCATACCGCAACCGGGCGAAGAAGGTTTTAACACATGGGAAGATAAAGAAGCATACAGGCATATTGGCGGCGCCAATGCATGGGCCGGCTTTAGTATGGATGAAGAAAAAGGAATTGTATTTGCACCTATCGGCTCTGCCTCTTACGATTTTTATGGAGGGAAAAGGATTGGGCAGGACCTGTTTGCGAATTGCGTATTGGCGCTTAATGCCGCTACCGGTAAACGTCTCTGGCATTTTCAAACAGTGCATCATGATATCTGGGACAGGGACCTCCCTACTGCGCCCGTATTAGTGAATATTACCAAAGATGGTAAGAAAATAGAGGCGCTTGCACAGGTAACCAAATCAGGTTTTATTTTTCTTCTCGACCGGGCCACTGGTAAACCCGTTTACCCGGTTACGGAAACCAAAGTACCCATTGAAACGGAATTGGTGGGCGAGCAACCCTGGCCAACACAACCGATCCCCGATTTTCCGAAACCGTTTGTGCGGCAACTGCTAACAGAACAAGGACTAAATCATTTGGTGCCCGACTCTTCTTACCAGGATATCAAAAAAAGATGGGCAGTTACCAAACACGATCATTTATTTACACCGCCTTCCAGGGAAGGAACGGTTATTTTTCCCGGTTTTGATGGCGGTGCTGAATGGGGCGGCCCATCATTCGACCCATCAACGGGAATATTATATGTGAATGCAAGTGAGATGGCATGGATCCTTACGATGGTGGACGTAAACAAAAAAGCTGTTCCCGGCTCCCAGGAAAAAAATATTGTTGCAGGGAAACGGATCTATACAACTACATGCATGGCTTGTCATGGGGCAGAGCGACAAGGCTCCGGCAATAATCCAACATTACTGGACATCCATAAAAAATATACCGAAACACAGTTCATGGATCTTGTTACTTCGGGCAGACGGATGATGCCGGCCTTTAAACAATTAAGTGAGGGGGAGAAAACAGCATTGGCTTCATTCATACTCGACAATAAAGCCAAACAGGAACAGGCGTTTGTAGCGCCTGTTAAAGAGCAGGACCCATATTTCAGCATGCCTTATGGCGCTACGGGTTATAATAAATTTCTGACCAGGGAAGGATACCCTGCGATAGATACCCCCTGGGGAACCTTGAATGCCATCAACCTGAATACAGGTAAGGTCGAATGGAAAACAACTTTAGGCGATTACCCGGAATTAAAAGCAAAAGGAATTCATTCAGGAACGGAAAATTATGGTGGATCGGCAGTAACGGCAGGTGGTTTGTTATTCATAGCGGCCACCAGTGATAAAAAATTCCGTGCCTTTAATAAACGAACGGGGCAACTGTTATGGGAAGTTGATCTTCCGGCCGCGGGCTACGCCACACCGGCTGTGTATGAAAAAAATGGACATCAATATATTGTAATTGCCTGCGGCGGTGGTAAATTAGGGAAAGCTTCGGCTGATAGCTATTTGGCGTTTGCATTATCCAATAAAAAATAATTTATGTTAACACAGGACCTTTTTATCCATCATGTATATTTCTGGTTGGCCAATCCCGGCAGCAAAGAAGAACATGCGTCATTATTATCGGGATTACAGGCATTGAGCAAAGTGCCATCCATACAACAATTTCATATTGGTGTGCCTGCTTCTACCAACCGCGATGTAATTGAAACTTCGTACGCATTTTCATGGTTAGCCGTCTTCGTTACTAAAGAAGAACAGGATGCTTACCAAGTAGATCCTATTCACTTACATTTTGTAGATACCTGTAAACATCTCTGGCAAAAAGTAATTGTGTATGATTCTTTGGGCGCATAAAACAAGTGTTTACAATAGTTTCCGGTCCTTTAGCCAGCCTTCCAATTCTTTATCCCAGTTTTCTACATGCCCTCTATTTTTTTTGGACATCGCAAATCCATGCCCGCCCTTTTCATAAATATGTAACTCAACCGGTACTTTATTATTCTGTAGTGATGTAAAAAATACAATACTATTGAACGGAGACAAAGGATCATCTGCAGCAAGTATGATGAATGTAGGGGGTGTTTTGCTTGTAACATGCAGTTCATTTGAAAATGCCTCTATCTGTTCATCGGTAGGCTTATTACCCAACAAACGGTTTTCCATGGTAGCTGGATAAATTCCGGACTGGTAAGAAATCATGGGATATGCC
>JANXRX010000145.1 GCA_025352905.1 Bacteroidota bacterium
TGTACAAGGCTCTCCGGTACTGATCGGTGCTGTCGCTTTTTTTCCAGTAGCTTCCGTTCCAGGGCGAGTTCCATATGCCTTCCGGCTGAAAGGGCATTACACCCGGCCCAAACATTTTCTGACTCAGTATCCCGCTTACAAACAATGCCTGGTCGCGGATCTGTTCCGCCGATAAGCGTACACGCGGGCCCCTTGCATATAGTTTATTGTAAGGATCTTTGTTTACCGCCTCCTGATCCAGTTTTGAATCCTGCCGGTAGGTAGCGCTCATCACTATATCTTTCATTAATTTTTTCAGGTCCCAGTTGTACGTATACATCAGCTTCCACGCCAAATGATCCAGCAGTTCTTTGTGCGTGGGTGCTATACCCTGCGTACCCATATCTTCCAGTGTTTCGGCTATCCCCTGGCCAAAGAACTGTTCCCATACCCGGTTAACAATGGTTCGCGCAGTGAGTGGATTTTTTTTATCCGTTAACCACATGGCCATTCCCAAACGGTTACGCGGAACATTCGCCGGCAGGCGGCCCAATGATGCCGGAACATCAGCAGACACCTGTTTTCCTTTTACCAGCCAGTTACCTCTCTCAAAAATATGGGTGGCACGGAAGAGTTCATTCGGGTTATCCATCATCACCGGTGTGATCGTTACCTGTGTGGGCGATAATAATTCTTCAAAATGTTTTACCGCGCTATCATACCCGGGCAATCCTTTGCCGGGGAAGGGGTTGGTTAAAAAGAACCAGTCGAATTGCATACCCGTTTCTTCCGGTGTTTTCAAATGAGTATTGGTGTACGTGAAATATAAATGATGTATCCCTTTGGTTGGCGGGATCGGTATTTTAGCCACCTGCCATTTACCCTTTGTATTCACAACCGGTACATGACAGATCACGCTTCCATCAGGCTTATCTGTATGTATGATCCATTCGCCGCCCGGGAGCCAGCTTTTGTAACGGTAATACATTTGGGTGCGACCGGTAAGATCAACATCCTTTATTCTTGACACCGCTTTGTTACGCAGCACGAGCCACTTGGTATCTGTTAGTGCGCTGTTGGTGAGTTCGTCTGCAGCAATTGAATTGATGGCAGGTTCTCCTGTTTTAACAAAAATACTTAACTCTTTTTCGCGGGATGGCGTATTGTGGTGAAGCCATTCTTTTAATGCGAGGTATTTTACGCTATCCTGTTTGTGAAATTCGCGCAGTAAGGGATAGTCATCATAGGTATCCTCATCTCTTGTATTATTAAAGAAAGCCATGAACTGGTAATATTCTTCATGACGGAAAGGATCGTAAGGATGACTATGACATTGCACACAAGCAAAAGTGGTACCCATCAATGCTTCCCAGGTGGTATTTACCCGGTCGATCACTGCTGCGGTGCGGAACTCTTCATTGTCTGTTCCGCCTTCGTCGTTGGTCATGGTGTTACGGTGAAAAGCGGTGGCGATATATTGTGCATCCGTAGGATCGGGTAAGAGATCGCCGGCGAGTTGTTCTACGAGGAACCGGTTATAGGGTTTGTTCTCATTAAAGGCATTGATGAGCCAGTCGCGGTAACGCCAGATAGAGCGCCAGTCATCTCTTTCATATCCTTTGGTATCCGCGTAGCGGGCCATATCCATCCACATTGCTGCCCATCGTTCACCATAATGCGGGGAGGCCAGTAAAGTATCTACCAGGTGTTCGTACGCATTCGCGCGGGTATCTTTCAAAAAAAGATCGCTGATAGCGTCGGGTGCAGGCATCCCGGTAAGATCAAGGCTCAGTCTTCTTAATAAAGTTGCTTTATCCGCTTCTGCGGCAGGCGTTAATCCCTCCTTTTTAATTTTTTGATAAATGAACTGGTCAATATCATTCTGTATCCATGCGGGCTTGCCAAATAAACCGAAGGGTCCTTTACCGGCGCTGGGTATAGTGGGTTCCTGAACCGCTACATAGGCCCAGTGATCGCCCCATACCGCTCCCTGTTTGATCCAGTTTTTAAGTGTGGTAATTTCTGCATCGGTTAATGGTGGATGTTTGTATGGCATCCGTTCCTCTGGGTCCTTCAGTGTTAACCGTCTGATCATTTCGCTATGCGATGGGTCGCCGGGAATGATGGCGGCTTTACCTGATTTGTTTATTGCCAATGCATCTGAACGGAACAATACGCTAAAGCCCGACTGGCGCTTGACACCGCCATGACAGGTAATGCATTTTTTATTAAAGATGGGTTTTACCTCGGTATTATAATCTACTGTATGCCCGGAGATGAAAAAAGAAAGGCTGATGCCTGCCAGTATTATGATCAGTACTATCCAATAAGTTTTTGGCAAGACCGGCAATCGCATGGGGGATGGTGGTTTAGCTTTTTAAAGTTAACCAAATGGTTGAATTAATAATCAGTAATTAGCAATTGAAGTCCTTTTCAGGCAGACCGGCTCTAATTATTAATTGACTTTTTTTCCGCCAAGATAGGTTGCTTTCACTTTCACGTTCAATATCTCCGTTTCCACTACTTTCATCAGGTCCTTATCCAATAAAATAAAATCCGCTTTTTTGCCCGGTTCCAGGCTGCCGATCTCTTTTTCGAGGAAGCTGGCTTTGGCGGCCCAGATGGTCATACCGCGGATGGTTTCTTCCCTGGTCAATGCGTTCTCCATCTGGAACCCGCCGGCAGGAAATCCTTTGGCATCTTTGCGTGCCACGGCGGCGAGGAAAGTTTTGAATGGCGAGATATCTTCTACCGGGAAATCCGTGCCCAGGGGCAACCAGCCATTCTGCTGTAATAATTGTTTGTAGGCATAGCCGCCTTTCAGTCTTTCTTTGCCGAGCCTTTCTTCCGCCCAGTACATATCACTTGTTGCGTGTGTAGGTTGTACGGAAGGGACTACGCTTGCCGATCCGAACAAATTAAAATCGGCCTGGTTAATGATCTGTGCGTGTTCTATGCGCCAGCGCCTGTCGTTCTTCCCTTTTAAATATTTGTTGTAGATGGTTAGTATCTCGCGATTGGCGCTGTCACCGATCGCATGGGTACACATCTGGAAATCCGTGGCAGCCAATACCTGTGCGAGAGAATCGTAGTGGGTTTTATTACGAAGCAGGAATCCCTGCCAGCCTCGTTTATCGTTATAGGGTTGTAACAAACACGCGCCACGGCTGCCCAATGCACCATCAGCATATACTTTGAATCCTTTGATGAAAAGTTTGTCTGTTTTATAGGGGCCTTTTGCCAGGTACCGATCGAGGTTCTCCTTGTTATCGCTCAGCATAATAAACAAACGCATATTCAGCTTACCTTCTTTCTGCAGGGCATCGATGCCTTCTGCTTCCTGGTAGTTTAGTCCGCAATCGGTGATGGTGGTAAGGCCCTGGGCAAAACAATTCTTTTCTGCAGCCTTCAGCCATTTGATATAAAGTTCTTTGGTAGGGTTGGGAACCTGGGCATATACTTTGTCATCGGCATTGTCGATCAATACACCCGTTAGTTTTCCGTTTTTCAGTTCAATGGATCCGCCTACGACCGACTGACCCGCTTTAATGCCGGCCAGGTCCATTGCTTTTGCATTGGCGATAGAGGCATGTCCATCCACCCTGGTAAGCACTACTGGTTTATCGGGGAATAATTTGTTCAGCGCTTCGTTAGTAGGATAGGCTTTACCCGGCCAGCGGTTCTGGTCCCAGCCGCGCCCCTGGATCCAGGGCAGGTCGGGATGTTTTTCAGCAAAGGCTTTCACGCGTTCAACGGCTTCTTCCCAGGTTTGCGTACCAAAAAGATCTACCTGGAACAGGGAGCGACCATAGGCTACAAAATGAGCATGTGCATCAATAAAACCCGGGTAAACCGCGGCTCCTTTTGCATCAATATTTTCTTCAGCCGTAAACCTGGAAAGGATCTCTTCATTCTTTCCCACCGCCAGTATCTTTCCATCCCCAATGGCCATGGCTTCCGCAACGGTAAAAGCAGAATCCACGGTATAGATCACCGCGTTGTGCACGATCATGTCTGCTTTGCGGGTTGTGCAGGAGATAAGAAAAACAAGCAACAGGATAGAAAGTTCCTTTCTCATATCAGTTTGTTTAGTAATTGGGTAAATAGGTAATTGGGAAAGTAAGGTAATTAAGGAATGGGGTAAAAACAAAATTGGGTAAATAAGTACCGCAATACTTATTTACCCAATTGCCCAAATTACCTGATACCTTAATCAACTACTCACCTCAGCAACTCACAAGGCTTCAGTCCGGTATGTTTCTTAAACGCGGCGGAGAAATGCGATATGGATGAATAGCCGAGCAGGGCCGATACATCGGTAACACTTAATCCTTTTTCGTACAAAAGATATTTGGCGTGTTCCATCCGCTGCTGCTGGTAAAAATCGAATATGGTGGTGCCGAAAATTTCTTTAAAACCTTTCTTTACGTAGCATTCGTTCATGGCTACTTTCTTACTCAGTTCTTTGATCGTGATGGGGTCGCCAATATGCTGGAGCAGGATATCCCTTGCCTGGTAGATCCTTTCACGGCCGCTTTCATCAGCCAGAAATTTGCAACTGAATCCTTCTTCTTTCTCACTCACAAGGCATTCTAGACTGTATAACAGCAGTTCATGCATTTTTGCATTCACAAAAATATTTTCCAGGGCGCCTGAGTAGCTATGGTTCAGCAAAGCATCCAGTGTATTTCTTTTGCGGCTGCAGAGCGGGAATGTTTTGGTAAATGCGTTCGGGTGTTTAAAGGCCAGTACTTCATCTTTCTGGTTAGCCAGTTTTACATTATGTACAAACTGGTTGAGGAACATGGCGGTAAAATGAAAAGTAAATACATCAACGGTCTGGTGTTTGCCACTGCAGTTATTGGTAGGCAATTCTGCACACTGCCCGCAACTCTTTTCTGCACAATAGCGGTTACCCGTAATGCAGTAACGCAATTCCAAAAAATTCTCAGCCGGCTTTTTGGCGTTGTAATGGTAAACCAGCATACCGGTATCATCCGCCACCCAGGGGTGCTGGGCATAGTAGCGGCGGATATTGTACTGAATGGAGCCCGGGATATTCTGTTCTTTCTGGTACAAAAGATCCATACTCGGTTCAATACCACCGCGATGCGCCATTTTTAATATATCTGCTGCTAATACCATTAAGAAGCAAATTTAATGTATAAACATCTAATTTGCAAATCAGCCTTCTCCGCGGCCTGAAAAGAGGCTTTATTTTTTAGCTAACATTTCCCTTCAAAATGGGGAAAAATAGACCTGTTTTTGTCTCTGAAAACGCTTTCTTTTCGTTAGATTTGCCAACTTCTGAAAAATCATTAAAACACAGGACTGTCAAGCATTTATGAGCCAGGAACAACAGAAAAGTAACGAGGCCCAGAACAGGAATTACGGGGCCGACAGCATACAGGTATTGGAGGGTTTGGAAGCGGTGCGGAAAAGGCCCGCGATGTATATAGGTGATATCGGTGTAAAAGGCTTGCATCACCTGGTGTATGAGGTGGTAGATAACTCCATTGATGAGGCGCTTGCGGGATATTGCAAAAACATCAGTGTTACCATTCATGAAGACAATTCGGTCAGTGTACTGGATGATGGCCGGGGCATTCCCACGGGCATTAATACCAAGGAGCAGAAAAGCGCACTTGAGATCGTAATGACCGTGCTGCATGCCGGCGGTAAATTTGATAAGGATACCTATAAAGTTTCGGGCGGGTTGCATGGTGTGGGTGTGAGTTGTGTGAATGCATTAAGTACCGTATTGCAGGCAACCGTTCACCGCGAAGGAAAAATATTTGAACAGGAATACCGGATCGGGATCCCGCAGTACCCTGTAAGGGAGATTGGTGACAGTGATAAAACCGGTACCCTTATTCATTTCTGGCCGGATCATACCATTTTCCAGGAAACGGTTTATAAGAAAGAGATACTGGAAGGGCGTTTGCGCGAACTGTCTTACCTGAACAGGCGCATCAGCATTACGATCACCGATCTGCGCGAAAAAGATGAAGAGGGAAATGTATACACTAAAAATTTTTACAGTGAAGGTGGTATCGTTGAATTTGTGGAGATGCTGGATAAGAATGGCAACCGCAACCCGCTGATCCCTTCGCCATTATATGTAGACGGGCATGATGAGGCTTCCAATATTGCTGTGGAAGTGGCACTCACTTATAATGACGATTTTAAGGAACATATCTTTTCGTACGTAAACAATATCAACACGATCGAGGGCGGTACGCATGTAACCGGTTTCAGGCAGGCGCTTACCAGGGTATTCAAAACCTATGGTGATAAGCAGGGGCTGTTTGAGCGGGCGAAAGTGAGTATCGAAGGAGATGATTTCAGGGAAGGATTAAGCGCCATCATTTCCGTAAAAGTTCCTGAGCCGCAGTTTGAAGGACAGACAAAGACCAAACTGGGTAACAGTGAAGTAAGCGGTATTGTACAGACAACCGTTGCGCGTGCACTGGAAGCCTACCTGGAAGAAAATCCAAGGGAAGCCAAGAACGTGATCTCAAAAATTATTTTAGCTGCCCAGGCAAGGGTTGCGGCCAAGAAGGCGCGTGATATGGTGCAACGCAAAACCGTATTAAGCGGTGGCGGGCTGCCGGGTAAACTGGCAGATTGCAGTGAAAGGGACCCGCAGAAATGCGAGCTATACCTGGTGGAAGGAGATTCGGCCGGTGGTACGGCCAAACAGGGGCGCGACCGCTCATACCAGGCCATCCTGCCATTGCGCGGAAAGATCCTGAACGTGGAAAAAGCGATGGAACACAAGATCTATGAGAACGAAGAGATCCGGAACATGTACACTGCGCTGGGCGTAACCGTAGGAACCTCGGAAGATCCCAAAGCTTTGAATATGGTGAAACTGCGGTACCATAAACTCATCATCATGACCGATGCCGATGTGGATGGATCGCATATTGCCACATTGATCCTGACCTTTATTTTCCGTTATATGAAAGAACTGGTAGAACAGGGGTATGTGTACATAGCGCAGCCGCCGCTTTACCTTGTTAAAAAAGGAAAGGAACAGGCTTATGCGTATAACGAAGAGCAAAGAAAGACCTGGATCGAAAAAATAGGTGGTGGGAAGGACGAAAGCGTAACCACCCAGCGTTACAAAGGTTTGGGAGAGATGAATGCTGATCAGTTATGGGAAACCACGATGGACCCCTCACGCAGGACACTGAAACAGGTGACCATTGAAAGCGCAGCAGAGGCCGACCGTATCTTTAGTATGCTCATGGGAGATGATGTGGCGCCGCGCCGCGAATTCATTGAGAGCCATGCGAAATATGCGCGGATAGACGTGTAGGTCATGGTTCATAGGTCATGGTTGATGGCTGCAAACCGGGGTGTTTTGGGCTTGTTTTGAGGAGAAGTGCGCACATATGTGGATTAGTTCTCATGGATAGGGCGCCATTTCCTGAAAAAAATTGGTAGCTTGTGCCCCGAACCCATTGCTCATTTACTAACTTTTAAATTCTAACAACATGGACACTTCAAAAATGATCAAAGCATATTGCCTGAAAACAAAGGAAAAAAACGTTCCCATGCAGGATGCCGTGGTTACCAAAACTGCCAAAGGCGGTTATATGGCCGGCGGTCATGATGGTAAAGGAAATAAAATGGCCGCTATCTTAAGCGAAGCCAAAGCCTTACAGGCGATTGCTGA
>JANXRX010000005.1 GCA_025352905.1 Bacteroidota bacterium
GGTTCCCGATGAGTTAAAAAGGGCCATCACACTGGCAGCAGATAATATCAGGTTATTTCATGAAAAACAGGTGACAGCGGTAGAGGTGATAGAGACCATGCCAGGGGTAAAATGCTGGCGAAAAAATGTGGGTATTGAAAAAGTAGGTCTGTATATACCGGGTGGTACGGCCCCTTTATTTTCTACCATCCTGATGTTGGGGATCCCGGCAGTGATTGCGGGATGTAAAGAAATTGTTTTGTGCTCCCCACCTGGTAAAGATGGAAAACTGCACCCGGCTATTTTGTTTGCCGCGTATTTGGTGGGTATCAACAGGATATATAAGATCGGTGGTGTACAGGCCATCGCCGCCATGGCTTATGGAACCCAAACCGTTCCGCAGGTAAATAAGATATTCGGCCCGGGTAACCAATACGTTACCTGCGCCAAACAATGGATACAGCAGGAAGGCGTCGCCATAGACATGCCCGCCGGTCCCAGTGAGGTTTGCGTGTTGGCTGATGGATCGGCAGACCCTGCTTTTATCGCGGCCGACCTGTTAAGCCAGGCAGAACATGGAGTGGATAGCCAGGTTTTACTGGTTACTTGTGATGAATTATTGATTGATAAGGTTGAAGAACAATTGCAAAAACAATTGCTTTTATTACCGCGGAAAGAGATTGCTGCAATAGCCCTGCAGAATAGCAGCGCTATCCTGGTAAAAAATCTGGAAGAAGCGGTAGAACTGGTGAATGAATATGCTGCTGAACACCTGATCATCGCCTGTAAAGACGATGAGATCATCGCCGGTAATATTATCAACGCAGGTTCTGTTTTCCTCGGTAATTATTCCCCGGAAACTGCGGGAGATTATGCCAGTGGGACCAATCATACCCTGCCTACCAATGGTTTTGCCAAAGCATACAGCGGGGTTAGTGTAGACAGTTTTGTGAAAAAGATCACCTACCAGAAGTTATCGAAACAAGGGTTGGAGCATATCGGGAAAATCGTCATTACTATGGCAGAGGCCGAAGGTCTTCATGCTCACGCAAATGCGGTAGGCATCCGGCTTGGTGATACAATTATCAAATAGTATTTATCTATCAATATGTTTCAATTAGAAAAACTCATACGCGAAAACATTAAAAAACTCACCCCTTATTCCTCGGCAAGAGATGAATTCAGTGGTGAAGCAAAAGTGTTCCTCGATGCGAATGAGAACAGCCTGGGTTCACCACTTACCAAATGGTATAACCGTTACCCCGATCCGCATCAACGGATGGTTAAGGAAAAACTGGGTATGGTAAAAGGTATTGCCCCCGAACATATTTTCCTGGGTAATGGCAGTGATGAATGTATAGACCTGTTATTCCGCAGTTTTTGTGAGCCGGGTAGAGATAATGTGATCATTTGCCCACCCACGTACGGTATGTATGAAGTAAGCGCCAATATCAATGATATTGAAATACGCAAAGCGCCATTGCTGGAAGATTTCCAGCTCGACCTGGTACACCTTGAAAACCTGGTAGATGCAAATACCAAACTCATCTGGCTCTGCTCTCCTAATAATCCTACCGGTAATTCGCTCAACCGGTCAGATATGGAAACAGTGCTGAATAATTTTAATGGTATCGTAGTAGTGGATGAGGCCTATATCAATTTTGCCAGGCAAAAGACCTTCCTGCAGGAACTGGTGGAATATCCGAACCTGGTGGTCATGCAGACCTTTAGTAAAGCATGGGGCCTGGCAGGATTGCGTTTGGGAATCGCATTCGCTTCTGTGGCCATCATCGATATATTAAATAAGGTAAAACCTCCGTATAATATCAACCAGGCCACACAGGAACTGGCACTGAAAGCATTAGACGAAGTAGGACAGGTAAACGATATGATCAGGCTGCTGGTGGATATGCGCGGGGCATTAACGGAGATTTTCCTGGCCATGCCAACGGTGGAAAAAGTGTATCCTTCCGATGCCAATTTTATCCTGGTAAAGATCAAAGAAGCGAGGAAAGTGTATGAATTCCTGCTTACAAAGGGTATTGTATTGCGCGACAGGAGCAATGTACAATTGTGTGCGGACTGCCTTAGGATCACAGTGGGAACAGAAAAGGAGAATACCCTGCTGGTTGATGCCCTGCAGGATTGGTATGCTTCCAAAACAAACTAAGCTTTTTTGTATTTTCAGTTGTAATTTCAAACCTAAAATATTGCCCGATGAAAAAGATCTTTTACTATTTGTGTATGTTATTGATAATAACAGCCCTGACATCACTCAGTGCCTGTGCTTCCGGCCCCGTAAAACCGGGTAAAACTGGTGCGGTAGTACCTGACGCAGATAATGCCGGTTTGAAATTACCTGCCGGCTTCGGTGCCCTTAAAGTAGCGGATGGTCTTTCCAAACCCCGCCATATCGCGGTATCCCCGCAGGGCGACCTGTTCGTAAAACTGAATGGCAAACTTTCTGCAGGTAAGGGCGTACTCAGGCTGCATGATACGAAAGGAGATGGTAAACCTGATGAAACAACCGGTTTTGGCAATTATACGGGAACGGGGATCACTATTAAGAACGGCTATCTCTACGCATCATCCGACCAGGAAGTGTTCCGGTATAAACTGAATGATAAAGGAGAAGTGATAGATGGTTCAGAACAAAAGATCATTACGGGTTTGATCAACCGTCACCAGCACGAATCCAAATCAGTTGTACTGGACGATGCCGGTAATATTTATGTGAACATTGGGGCTTACTCAAACTCCTGCCAGGAAAATGACCGGGTAACAGGTTCAAAAGGAAGAATGCCCTGCCCGATACTGGATTCTGCCGGAGGTATCTGGCAGTTCAAAGCAGATAAACTTAACCAGACATATGGCGATGGTGTGCGGTATGCAACAGGATTACGTAATGTGGTAGGCCTTGACTGGAATAAACAGGCAAATAAACTTTTTGTAATGCAGCACGGACGCGATGACCTGCATTCGTTATTCCCGGCCTTCTACACTGACCAGGACAATGCAGAGAAACCAGCAGAAACCATGTATGCATTGAATAAAGGAGATAATGCGGGATGGCCGTATATCTATTATGACCCTGCCACGAATAAAAAAATGCTTGCACCCGAATATGGGGGAGATGGGAAAAAAGAAGGCGGAAAAGACGCGATAGATCCTGCAATTGCATTTCCTGCGCACATGGCGCCTAATGCTTTATTATTTTATACAGGCAACATGTTTCCCGCCAAATATAAGAATGGCGCATTTATCGCATTTCATGGCTCCTGGAACCGTGCACCTTTGCCACAGGAAGGATACTTCGTGGTATTCGTGCCCTTTGAAAACGGTAAACCCACCGGCAAATGGGAAGTGTTTGCAGATGGCTTTGCTGAAAAAGGAGACGCGCTTACACCGAGGAACGCGGCACACCGCCCAACTGGCCTGGCCCAGGGCCCCGATGGTTCTTTGTATGTTTCAGACGACCAGAAAGGGACTATTTACCGGATCATTTATACGGGTAAATAATGATGAAAATAAAACTGATCTTTTCGGGTATGCTGGTCCTGTTATCAACGGCAATGCTTTCTGCACAAAAACAGGCGGCACCGGCTGTTGATATAAAAAAATCGATTGAAAGCGGCAGGGCTATTTATATGCAGTTATGTTTAACCTGTCACCAGAAAGATGGCGGCGGCGTTCCACACCTGAATGCGCCACTGGATGGGGCAACAGCAGTAGTGGCAAACGACAAAGCAAAACTCATACGCATCGTACTAAAAGGGATGAGCGATCGTATAGAGATCGATGGTGAATACTATAGTAACACTATGACACCGCATAGCGACATGAAGGATCAGCAGATTGCGGATGTGTTAACTTTTGTACGTAATAACTGGACCAACAAAGCATCAGCTGTGTCAGCAGCAGAAGTAAAAGCGGTAAGGGGGAAAACAAAGTAGCATGAAGCGAATTCTTTTTATAGACAGGGATGGAGTGATCCTGGAAGAACCACCCGGTAATTTCCAGGTCGACAGTATCGACAAAACAAGTTTTGTTCCCGGAGCCATCACGGCTCTTTCGCGGATAGCTGCTGAATTTGATCATTATAAAGTAATGGTCACCAACCAGGATGGCCTGGGTACCGCATCTTATCCTGAATCTGATTTTCATCCTTACCAAAATCTTATGCTGCGCATATTGCAGGGCGAAGGTTTTGTGTTTGATGAAGTGCTGGTTGACAAAACATTTGCAAAAGAGGAACAACCCACACGCAAACCGGGAACTGCTTTGTTGCAGCATTTTTTTAATACAGAAAAATATGACCTGGCCAATTCATGGGTAATAGGAGACCGGTGGAGTGATATTCAGTTGGCAAAGAACCTTGGCTGCAAAGCCATTTACCTACGTTCAAAACTACATACACTTACGAACGATCAGGAAGCGATGTTGCGTGATACGATCGTGCTGGAAACGGATAGCTGGCCATCTATCTACGAATTTCTAAAACTGGGCCTGCGAACGGTGGTGCATGAGCGTAATACCAATGAAACCCAGATCAGGGTTGAATTGAACCTGGATGGAAGCGGGAAGGCACATATCTCTACCGGACTTGGTTTTTTTGATCATATGCTTGAGCAGATAGCAAGACATGGAAAAATGGATCTTACCATCATCACCAAGGGAGATCTGCATATTGATGAGCACCATGCCATTGAAGACACTGGTATTGCATTAGGAGAAGCATTCAGCAAAGCTTTACTCGATAAAAGGGGTATGGAACGATATGGATTTGCTTTGCCAATGGATGAAGCCGAAGCCAAGGTACTCATCGACTTTGGCGGCCGTAGCTGGATCGTGTGGAACGCGGAATTCAAAAGAGAGAAAATAGGTGAAATGCCCACTGAAATGTTCTTTCATTTCTTTAAATCATTCAGCGATGCCGCAAAGTGCAACCTGAATATCGAATGTAAAGGAGAGAATGAACACCATAAAATAGAAGCCATCTTCAAAGCCTTCGCCAAAGCCATACACATGGCGGTGAAACGGGATCCTTTGCGTAATTATTTACCTTCGACAAAGGGGGTGCTTTGAGTTTCGTGAGGCGTGAGCGTATTTTGAAACTCACGCCTCACGAAACTCATGATTCATGACCGCACTCTAATCCAAATTTCCGTTCTACCCAACAATGAGAACCCGATATACCCCCGCATACTAAGTGTATTGGCGTCTTTTAGTTTCATGTAACATTTATAATCTTTGCCGTTTGTGGGATCATAGATGCGGCCGCTGTTCCATTCACCTTTGTCATATACAAAATCGCGGAGTATCTGTAATCCAATCAGGGGTTTTGACTGAAGCTGCTTGTCGGGATTGTTGAAATCAAGTTTGGGGCTACCGGTCTTCGGGTTGTTAGGTACTTTCAGCCAGACGATCTTTCCGAAGTATTTATTGCCCTCTTTATATATGCGCAATTGCGCCTGCCCGCTGGCATCTATCCATACACCAATAATATCATCAGTTCCTGTTTTTGCAGAAACAAACAGGATCATACACAGAGATGCACCGGTGAGGGCGAGCATTTTTTTCATAGAATATGGATAAATTAAGGGTTCCCGTTCTGTAAAATAAAAAAAGGATACCAACCGGAAGTGTTAAAAGAGAAAATATTCCCGGATTTCAATGCGTATTGTTCACATAGATCATTCCGTCTTTCATTACCAACACTGTTTTTCTTATATCCGAAATGTTTTCAACAGGATTTCCTTCCACAGCGATTATGTCTGCCAGCATGCCTTTCCTGATCCTGCCGATCCTATCGCCATAGCCAAATACATCTGCATTCACTGAAGTGGCGCTGCGCAGTACATCTATCGGTTTCATGCCATAGGCTGTCATCGCTTCCATTTCGCGGGCATTGTCTCCATGCGCATACACGCCCACATCACCTCCGAAACAAATGGTTACCCCTTTTTGTAAAGCAAGCGCAAACGATTGTCTCTTGGTAATGATCCTTTTCGGTTCGGGCAGGCTTCCTTTTTTCCAGCCATCATATTCGCTGGTAGCCTCGCCTGCACTAATGGTGGGGCAAAGTGCCACTTTATATCTGACCATCAGGTCGAATATTTTTTCGGTGCCGTTATCCCCATGCTCAATCGTGGAGATCCCTGCTAAAATGGCCCTGCGCATACCTTCCTCAGTAGATGCGTGCGCCACTACCTTGCGGCCGCTGCTGGCGGCAACAGCAACAACTGCTTTCATTTCTTCTATTGTAAATGTTGGCTGCGCAGCCGCTTTCCCAGGCTCCCATTCGGGACCCCAACGGTAATCGGCGTATACTTTGATCAGGTCGGCGCCATTGCCTATCTGCGTACGTGTTTCTTTGATCAGCGCATCCCTACCATCTGCTTCCGCAGCACCTCTAACCAATATTTCTGCCAGGTTCTTTACTTTGGGCCCGTAAGTTCCGGTGGCTACAATAGCCCGTGTGGCAATGATCATTCTCGGCCCGGGTATGATCCCTTTTTCGATCGCTGCCTTTAAACCCACATCATCATAACCTGCGCCTTCCGTTCCCAGGTCGCGCACTGTAGTAAAACCCGCCAGTAAGGTGCGCCTGGCATGTACTACGGCTCTCGCTGTTCGTTCTGCGCCGGATTCATTCAATACCTGTTCATCCCATTTGGTCTCATTATAGGGATGAAGGAAAAGATGTGAATGTCCTTCTATCAATCCGGGTAGTAAAGTGGTGCCCTTTAGTTCCATTATTTTATAAACACCGGCCGGTTTAATATCTGCTATATCACCCACAGCCACGATCCTGTTCTTTTGTACCCATACCACCCAGTTGCTATGAAGGGTTTCACCATCAAATACCCTATCGGGGTGCAAGAGCAGGGCGGTATCTGTTTGCCGGGCAGGTAAAGCCATCGTATAAAACAGGGATACCAGCAGGAATATCGGATGCTTTCTCATGGAAAAATGGTTATCGTGAAGTTAGTATAAGAAGACACTGCACAAAAAAAATTTGTTTATCACAGGATTCTCCTGCATTTTTGTGTAGTAATGAAGCAAATAACAAATAAATATTGGTGGTGGCATACAAACTCCGTTCGGGGATTGTAATGGCATAGCCAGTACTTTTTGAATAATATTCAAAGCCCCGACAAGTATTGTCGGGGCTTTTTGTTACCCCCCCCACCCTCCACCCCCTTCCAGGGGGCAGGGGGTGGGGGGAGAAAAATAAAAGTTATGAAAAAAATAAGTGTAGAAACCAATTGTAAGCGGATACTAGCAGACGTATTTACGCCGGTGGGTATCTACCTGCGTGTTCGCGACAGGTTCCGGGATACGGTACTTTTAGAGAGTACCGATCATCATGCGGCGGAGAACAGTTACTCTTTTATCTGTATCAATGCCATTGCCGGGATCGAGATCAGCTCTAATAAAAGTATCGAGTTCAAGTTGCCAGGTGAGGAGCCTGAAACGGAAACAATTGTTAATGCCGCCGCTGTGCCCGACCAGCTATGGGCCTTTATGCAGCGTTTTGAGGTACGGCCCCCGGAAGTCAGGGAAGGCAGGTTTGCACAGGGACTGTTTGGATATACCACTTTTGATGCTGTTCAGTTTTTTGATACTATTTCCCTGTCAAAAAATAACGAAGCGGCGCCAACAATACCGCTGATGCGTTACCGGTTATATCAATATGTGATCGCATTCAATCATTTTAAAGATGAACTGGTTCTTTGTGAAAATGTTATACCGGGAATTGAACGAGGACTGGACCTGGTTGAATCACTCATCAGGAGTAAGGATGTTCCTGTATTTCCTTTTACATCAAAAGGGGAAGAAACATCCAATATGTCTGATGAGGATTATATTGAGATGGTGCAGAAAGGTATCCAACGTTGTATGCGCGGGGATGTTTTCCAGATCGTATTGAGCAGGCGGTTTCAGCAGGCATTTACGGGCGATGAATTTAATGTATACCGTGCCCTGCGAAGCGTTAACCCTTCTCCCTATTTATTTTTCTTTGATTACGGGGATTATAAATTAATGGGATCATCGCCTGAGGCACAACTGATCATTAAAAATGGCAGCGCCATTGTTCATCCGATCGCCGGTACTTTTAAAAGAAGCGGGGACGATGAGACCGACCAGCAAATGGCTGAAAAATTGTTAGCAGATGTAAAAGAGAATGCAGAACATGTAATGCTGGTTGACCTGGCCAGGAATGACCTCAGCCGCGCCTGTGATGATGTGGTAGTGAGCCATTACCGGCAGGTGCAGTATTACAGCCATGTGATCCACCTGGTAAGTGAAGTAACCGGGAAGGTAAGAGCCTCGCAAAATCCATTCGAACTCGTTGCCAAAACATTTCCGGCAGGTACCTTAAGCGGCGCACCCAAATTCAAAGCCATGGAGATCATTCATGATTATGAACCAACCGAGCGCAGTTATTATGGCGGTTGTATCGGTTTTATGGGATTCGATGGAAGCTGTAACCAGGCTATTATGATCCGGACCTTCCTAAGTAAGAATAACACCCTTAACTACCAGGCAGGGGCAGGCGTTGTGGCTGCCAGCGTTCCGGAAAGTGAATTACAGGAAGTAAATAATAAACTGAACGCTCTAAAAAAAGCAATCGAAATAGCGGCCAGTATTTAACCAGGCCCGGGCTTCGGCCAGGGATATTTAAAAGAAAATAATGAAGATTTTAGTTTTTGATAATTACGATTCGTTCACATACAACCTGGTTCACCTGGTGGAAAAGATCACTCATACCAAAGTAGATGTTTTCCGCAACGATGAATTACCTATGGAAAAAGTGAAAGCTTATGACAAGATCATTTTGTCGCCCGGCCCGGGTATTCCATCCGAAGCAGGCATGTTATTGTCTTTGATAAAAGAATACGCGCCCACCAAATCCATACTGGGTGTTTGCCTGGGCCACCAGGCTATCGGTGAAGCGTTTGGCGGCACACTAATAAATCTTTCCACTGTGTATCATGGGGTGGCAACGAAGATCAGCGTGAATCGTGAAGCGTCAGAAGTGAGTGGAGGTAATCACCCACGCCTCACGCCTCAGGATGCACGAAACAACCTGTTTGAAGGAGTAGGTGATGAAATAGAAGTGGGCCGTTACCATAGCTGGGTGATCAGCGATATCCATTTCCCGGACGATCTTGAAATAACCGCAAGAGATGCGAATAATTATATCATGGCATTACAGCACAAACGTTTTGATGTGCAGGGCGTTCAGTTTCATCCCGAGAGTGTATTAACACCTGTAGGGGAAGTAATTATGCGTAATTGGTTAAAATAAGGCAGATGAAAAAAATATTACAGTTTCTTTTTGAACACAAGACGCTTCCGCGCGAACAGGCGAAAGAAATTCTCCTGAACATTTCACGTGGCCAATACAATGAAAGCGAGATTTCCGCTTTTATTACCGTATTTCTTATGCGCAGCATCACCATTGAAGAATTACAGGGTTTCAGGGATGCACTGCTTGAATTGTGCGTGAAGGTGGATCTGAATGGTCATGCCGTGATGGATATCGTGGGTACAGGAGGTGATGGGAAAAACACTTTTAATATTTCCACCTTATCCTGCTTTATCGTAGCGGGAGCCGGGCAGAAAGTTGCCAAACATGGCAATTATGGAGCATCATCGATCAGCGGCGCTTCGAATGTAATGGAACAGTTAGGATATAAGTTCAAGATAGAGAATGCCCTGCTTCAGAACGAACTGGAAACGGCCAATATCTGTTTCCTTCATGCACCGTTATTTCATCCTGCGTTAAAAGTAGTGGGGCCGATACGTAAGAACCTGGGGGTAAGAACCTTCTTTAATATGCTGGGACCAATGGTAAACCCCGCATCACCTGCTTACCAATTAGTAGGTGTATATAACTTAGAGATGGCACGGATCTACAATTATCTTTTGCAACAAACCGGAAACGCATTTACCATCATACATAGCCTGGATGGATATGATGAGATCTCACTCACCAACGACACAAAAGTGATCACCAATACAGGTGAAAGGATCATGACGCCACGACAATTGGGTAAAAGGATGGTATCGCCGGAAGATATCTATGGGGGGGATACGGTGGAAGCCGCAGCGGCAATCTTCACAAAGATCATTAAGGGCGAAGGAAGCTGGGCGCAGAATTCAGTGGTACTCGCAAACGCTGCCATGGCCCTGCATTGCACCGGTAAGTATACAGTTTACGAAGATGCTTACCATGCAGCAGTAGATAGCCTCGAAAGCGGTAAAGCATATCAATCATTGCAAAACCTGATAAGTCTCCAGTAAATGAATATTTTAGATACGATCATCGCCCGGAAAAAAAAGGAAGTGGCTGAGCGGAAACAGTTAACCACAATTGCAGAACTGGAGAAGAAAAAATTCTTCGGGGCTAAAACACTGTCGTTAAAACAATCGCTGCAGGATGGAGCCAAAACGGGGATCATCGCAGAGTTCAAAAGAAAATCGCCCAGTAAAGGAATGATCAATCAAGTAGCAGATGTACAGGAGGTAACCGCAGCTTATGCAAAATATGGAGCCTCGGGTATTTCTGTATTAACTGATGAAACTTTTTTCGGCGGGAGCCTTGACGACCTGCTCGAAGCAACTATAAACGAAGTTCCCCTCTTACGGAAAGACTTTATGATAGATGAGTACCAGCTGATTGAAGCCAAAGCCTACGGCGCAGAAGTGATCCTGCTGATCGCTGCCTGTTTAACACCGGGGGAAGTAAAACAAATGGCTATCACGGCACATAACCTTGGACTGGAAGTATTGCTGGAAATACATAATGAGGAGGAACTGGCGCATATCTGTGATGAGGTTGACATGGCCGGTGTTAATAACCGCAACCTGAAGACATTTGAAGTGAGTATTGATGTATCGCTCGGGCTTATTAACAAAATACCCAAGCAGATACCTGCTATAGCGGAAAGCGGTATCAGTGATGTGGATACTATTGTAACTTTACGGCGGGCCGGTTTCAAAGGATTTCTGATAGGGGAGAATTTTATGAAACAGGCCAGTCCTTCGAACGCTTTTGCCGATTTTGTCAACGACCTGCATACAGCCCTGCAAAGGGTTTGAACAGGAACTAATTCAAGCAGATGGAAGAACAAAATCAGGATGCAGTAAACAACGAACCGGATGCGCCCTCAAAAGGAGCCAGGAACCTGCGGTTAAAAGTGTGCGGTATGACAAGCGCCGAACAGGTACTGGAACTGGATGAAATGGGCGTGGAATTCGCTGGGTTTATTTTTTATCCTAATTCACCGAGGTATGTATTCAGGCATATGCCTGCGGCCGAAATAAAAAGAATAAAAGGTAAGGGAATCAATAAGGTTGGCGTATTTGTAAATGCGCCTATCGACGAGGTATTGAAAACGGTGGATGCATGCGGGCTTTACCTTGTGCAGTTACATGGCGATGAAACACCCAAGTATTGTGAAAAGATAGCAGATTATGTTACGGTGGTAAAAGCCTTCCGTTTGCGTGCGGAGGATAATGTGCTCTGGAAAGTAAAAGACTACCGCGATATCGCCGATATGTTCCTGTTTGATACAGAAGGCGCGGGATATGGCGGCAGCGGTAAAAAATTCGACTGGAACGTATTGAAAGGATTGAGTATCGGCAAACCTTTTTTCCTGAGTGGGGGTATCGGACCGGAGGATATCGATCTTATCAAAGAATTTAAAAAGGATCCCGTTTCTAAAGACCTTTTTGCAATAGATGTGAACAGCAAGTTTGAATCATCGCCCGGGATAAAGAATATGGATACACTCCGCGATTTTATCCGGTCAGTTAAACAGGTATAATAGGCACTCTTTAAAATGCGCATCATGACAGTAACAGAAACATACCAACAACCGGATCAGCATGGATACTATGGGCAATTTGGCGGGGCATACATACCCGAAATGCTGCAACGGAACGTGGAAGAACTGAAAACAAGATACCTGGATATCATGCATGAACCTTCTTTCCGGGACGAGTTCAGGTTATTGCTGAAAGATTATGTTGGCCGGCCCACCCCTTTATTCCTTGCTGAAAGATTGAGTAAAGAATTCAATACGTCTATTTACCTGAAACGGGAAGACCTTTGTCATACAGGTGCTCATAAGATCAACAACACCATCGGCCAGATATTACTCGCCCGGAAATTAGGCAAGACAAGGATCATCGCGGAAACGGGCGCGGGTCAGCATGGGGTTGCTACGGCTACGGTATGTGCTTTGAAGGGGATGGAGTGTATCGTGTACATGGGTGAAAAAGATATTGAGCGGCAGGCGCCAAACGTAGCGCGGATGAAAATGCTGGGGGCTAAAGTAATACCTGCCTTAAGCGGGAGCAAAACATTAAAAGATGCGACCAATGAAGCGATCCGCGACTGGATCAATAATCCGGTGGATACGCATTATATTATTGGCAGCGTGGTAGGGCCACATCCTTATCCTGATATGGTTGCGCGTTTCCAAAGCGTGATCAGCGAAGAAATGCGGTGGCAGTTACAAGAAAAGACAGGCAGCGAATTACCTACGCATGTAGTTGCCTGTGTAGGCGGCGGCAGTAATGCAGCCGGCGCTTTCTATCATTTCCTCGATGCACCAGGCGTGCAGCTGGTAGCAGTTGAAGCAGCCGGTTTGGGTATAAGCAGCGGTATGAGCGCAGCTACTACCCAGCTTGGCCGGCCCGGTATCCTGCACGGAAGCAAAAGCCTTGTGATGCAGACAGCAGATGGGCAGGTGGTGGAACCACATAGTATATCAGCAGGTCTTGATTATCCAGGTGTTGGCCCATTGCATGCGCACCTGTTCGCTACGGGGCGGGGTATTTTTTTAAGCGCCACTGATGATGAGGCATTGAAAGCAGCTTTCCACCTGAGTAAAACAGAAGGTATTATTCCTGCGCTTGAAACGGCACATGCATTTGCCATATTAGGGAAACTGAAATTAAAGACAAGTGATAAAGTGGTGGTTTGCCTGAGTGGGAGAGGGGATAAGGACCTGGCTACTTATATGAAACAAATGGTTTAATGGTTACATGCGCAGGCGATAAATAAAATATATGAGCAGGATAGAAAAGTTGTTCCAGGAAAAAAAAGAAGGTGTTTTGAATG
>JANXRX010000010.1 GCA_025352905.1 Bacteroidota bacterium
CAGCGATGAATGCCGCTTCGCCTGCGCCAACCACCATCCCGGCAACGGCAACGGCAGTATTTTCTAACCGTTCATTCAACGACCAGAACACGAATACCTCCACCCAGGATTTTATCAGTGTACCTACCGGTTATTACCGGATCGAGATCAGGAATACAACCGGACCCACCATCACTACGCTTACACTGACCAACCAATTACTGGATAACGGCAGGATCTATACAATTTATGTAAGAGGACTGGTAACACCACCAACGGGCAATACGAATACTTTGTCTACGAAAGTGCTGATTAATTATTGAGATGGGAACCTATTCTACAAAAATGCAAGAACAGCCTTCTCAGCTTCTTCACAGGCTTTACCCAGTTGGTCATTAATGATAGTAATATTGAAATGATGCTTGAAAGAAATTTCGTAGCTGGCTTTATTTACCCTTGTGGCAAGACTTTCGGGTGTTTCTGATCCGCGGCCGGATAATCTTTTCTTGAGTTCTTCTATAGATGGGGGCTCAATAAAAATGGATAAGCAGTCGCCCGCAAATTGCTGCTGTACATGGATAGCGCCCTTGACATCTATATCCAGCACAGGCACTTTTCCCTGTTCCCAGATCCTTTCGAGTTCGCTTTTCAGGGTGCCGTAATATTTTCCGTCATACACCATTTCCCACTCCACAAAAGCATCTGCATCTATTTTGGCCCGGAAAGATTCCTCATTCATAAAGTAATAATCAACACCATCCTGCTCTTTGCCTCTTGCCTGCCGGGTGGCTGCCGAAACAGAAAAAGAAAGACTAGGATATTTACTGAGCAGGTAATGTGTAATAGAAGTTTTACCCGCACCGGAAGGGGCAGTAATGATAATTAGTTTGTGATGCGGGTGATACATGCACTGGGTTTAGACAAAGAAACAATTTTATAGTCAATAGTCCATGGTCCATCAACTATGGACTATGGTCACGCCTTCCAGGTTATCTTCTCTTCCATAGGGATCGATCTCTTTCCTTCTTTCGCCGGTTCATCCGTATACCCCATATACAATAATCCCAACAGGATATCATCCGCTGCGAGGCCGAGGTGGTTTTTCATGGATGGCTGGTGCACCAGGCCGCCGGTACTCCAAAGCACGGCGATGCCCATTGCCTGGGCACCCAAAAGAATATTCTGAACCGATGCTGCTACAGCCGCAAATTCTTCCAGCACCGGTATTTTGGCGTTTTCGGTGCGTTTCATATAAACGGCAACGATATGGGATGCCTTGCTGCCCATGTTTACCAGGTTCTGGTATTTCGCCTCGGTGAATTTATCTTCCGGGGTATTATCTTTATACAGGCTGGCATGATCCAGGCAAAACTGCTGCGAAGCTTCTTTTTCATATACAATAAACCGCCACGGTTCTGTATTGGCATGCGTTGGCGCCCAATCGGCCAAAGCCAACAATTCCCTTACCTGTTCCCCGCTGATCTCTTTGCCGTTCAATAACGAAGGTTTGGTACTTCGCCTGCTACGGATCACTTCCTGTAATTGTGTAAATGTGCTCATCCGGCAAAAGTAGCGGCAATATCACCATCTACATCATCCATAAAAAATCTTTCTGCCCGGCTGCTTTATCCGATTCTCATATTTCCCGGTTTCTCAATCCCAAAATCCATAAAAAGGTCGTTTATTTGCGCTCCCGACTCCGTAGCTCAGTTGGTAGAGCAGCTGACTCTTAATCAGCGGGTCCAGGGTCCGAGTCCCTGCGGGGTCACTTTGGGGCAGGTCTTTGACTTGTCCCTTTTTTATTATAGCCGTCCGGGAGCAGTCAATTTTTACAATCAATATTTTCCTACATTCGGCGTATGGATCATGGTTCATAGTAAGACAGCAGACTTCCTGCTATGAACTATGATCTATGATTCATACGCCATTCTTCAAACCAAACTACTGTAATGAAAAGAATTTCTATTTGCTGCTTTCTATTGATCTGTTCTCTTGCCATATTGCACGCCCAAAGACCTGATAGAGGTGACAGGGGGGAGCGACCCGGTGCTGGTGCCGCAGTTATTATGGATACTGCCGCTGCGCCGAAAACAGAAGACAGGGCCTCTTCTGCTTCCAAAAGAACGCTTACCGCTGAATCAAGTGTGGTAACCAAAGGCGAAATAACGGTTAAGGGCCAGCGCGTACCGTATAAAGTTACTGCCGGAACCTTACCGGTATGGGATGATGATGGAAAAGCCATCGCCGGTTTATTTTATACCTACTATGAACGCAGCGATGTGAGCGACCGCGCAACACGACCATTGGTGATCTCCTTTAATGGCGGGCCGGGAACGGCTTCTGTTTGGATGCAGATCGGCTATACCGGTCCACGGATCCTGAAAGTGGATGACGAAGGGTATCCCGTACAGCCCTATGGTATGAAAGACAATTCCAATTCACTGCTCGATGTAGCTGATATTGTATATATCGATCCGGTAAATACCGGGTTTTCCAGGCAACTGGCCAAAGAAGTTCCCGCTTCAAAATTCTTTGGGGTAAACGCAGATATCAGGTACCTGGCAGAATGGATCAATACTTTTATCAGCCGTTATAAACGCTGGGCCTCTCCCAAATACCTGATTGGGGAAAGTTATGGCACGGCGCGTGTGGCAGGGCTTGCCTTAGAATTGCAAAGTGCACAGTGGATCTACCTGAATGGCGTAATCCTTGTATCGCCAACAGAACTGGGTATTGAAAGAAGCGGCCCGGTTGAAGCCGCTTTACGTTTGCCATACTATGCGGCAACTGCCTGGTATCATAAAAAAATGGCCTCCGACCTGCAAAAGAAGGACCTGACAGAAGTTCTTCCCGAAGTAGAAAAATTTACGATCAATGAATTCATCCCTGCTATCGCACAGGGTGGTTTTATCAGCGAATCGCGGAAAAAAGAGATCGCCGCAAAAGTGGCGCGCTATACCGGCCTCTCTGAGAAATCTGTATTACAGCAGAACTTCGATATCCCCACTAACTTCTTCTGGAAAGAATTGCTGCGCGATAAGGGATTTACGATCGGCCGTCTTGATTCGCGATACCTCGGTATCGACAGGAAAGATGCCGGCGAAAGACCTGATTATAATGCGGAACTCACTTCCTGGTTACATTCATTCACCCCAGCTATTAATATGTACCTGCGGGAAGAACTGAATTATAAAACCGACCTGAAGTATTATATGTTCGGCCCGGTTGGCCGTTGGGATAATACCAATAACAATACCGGTAATGACCTCCGTGCAGCCATGGCACAAAACCCATACCTGCATGTGCTGATACAATCCGGTTATTATGATGGCGCCTGCGATTATTTTAATGCCAAGTACAGTATGTGGCAAATGGACCCGGGTGGTAAACTGAAGGACCGTTTATCATGGGAAGGTTACCGCAGCGGTCACATGATGTACCTGCGTAAAGAAGATCTTTCTACCAGCAATGAACATCTTCGCGAGTTTATAAAGAAATCCACTCCAAAAGCGGGGGAACCAGCAAAATATTAAGCCGGTCCTGTGTCCTCACAGGACTTTGCAGGATTTGTGTCTTCACAACAACTTCAGGGTTTTGTGAAGACACAAAATCGGCGCTGCTACAGCCTATCATCATAATCCCGATAGTCATGTAGAAAATCAAATGTCTGAATACCTGTTTCATAAAATTTAGCCGAAGAATATTCATATTTACCAGGATCATCGACCAAACTCCATTTTTCCTGTAAAGGATTCATGTGGATATAATTCAATTTTTGTAGCGTGGTTTTTTCTTTCAATAAGAGGAACCAATCCGGTTCCGGTTGCCAGAAATTATATTTCCGGGTATTCCAGTCAACTTTATATTGCTGCAGATCTTCCGGGTTCTTTGTTCTGATATGGGATTCAAACTGATGCCCGGTAAATTTCATAAAACTGGCGGCAGGGCTTTCCCTGCCATTGGCCCTGAGTAATTGCCAGATAAGATGAATATGATTAGGCATGATCACAAAACCATATACGCGGATACAATTCTTTTTATGAAGAAAAGAAAGAGATTCTGTTAACAGGCTATAAAACTGGTATTGATGGATCAATGGCTTCCAGCTTTTTATGGTTGACGTATAAAAATACAGGGAACCGTATTTCATGTTGCCTCTCAATTTAGATGATCTGGCAAATTATAAAAGAGGATGATGTTTTTATAGCGTATTAATACTTTCGGCAAATCCTGCAAGTCCTGCAAGTCCTGTGTCTTCACAGGACGCTGCATGGTCTTGTGAGGACACAAGACCGGCGCTGCATCAAATTCTTCTTATCTCCGCCCCGAGTTTCCGAAGCCGCTCATCAATATATTGATAGCCGCGATCTATCTGTTCGATGTTCTGGATAACACTTTTTCCTTCGGCGCTTAAGGCAGCGATCAGTAGTGCCTGCCCCGCGCGTATATCAGGGCTGCTCATGGTAATTCCACGCAGGGGTTGTTTTCTGGCCAGTCCGATAACCGTAGCACGGTGAGGATCGCAAAGGATGATCTGTGCGCCCATATCAATTAACTTATCTGTAAAGAATAACCGGCTCTCAAACATTTTCTGGTGAACCAACACACTTCCCCTTGCCTGCGTGGCCACCACCAGTACAATACTTAACAGGTCGGGTGTAAGCCCAGGCCAGGGATGATCTGAAATGGTAAGTATGCCCCCATCCATAAAAGTCTGGATCTCGTATACATCCTGTGCAGGAATATAGATATCATCGCCTTTTATACTGAACTGTATACCGAGTTGCTGAAATTTTTCCGGAATGATACCAAGATGCGCCACACCGGCATCTTTAATAGTGATCTCGCTTTGCGTCATGGCGGCAAGACCGATAAAACTGCCGATCTCAATCATATCCGGCAGCATACGGTGTGTGGTACCGCCAAGAGAAGTAACACCTTCAACCGTTAACAGGTTGCTGCCGATGCCCGAGATCTTTGCACCCATGCTGTTTAGCATTTTGCATAACTGCTGCAGGTAGGGTTCGCAGGCTGCATTGTAGATTGTGGTAATACCTTCCGCTAAAACAGCGGCCATTACAATATTGGCCGTGCCGGTAACAGAAGGTTCATCCAGTAACATATACGTGCCATGTAGTTGGGAAGAAGACAACTTAAAACAACCCAGTTTATCATCATAGGCATAAGTAGCGCCGAGCTTCTCAAAGCCAATAATATGCGTATCCAGCCTGCGGCGACCGATCTTATCACCACCGGGTTTGGGTATATACGCTCTTTTGAATCTTCCCAGCATGGGCCCGGCAAACATGACACTGCCCCGCAGCCGGCCGCCTTTTTTCCTGAAAGCATCCGATGCCAGGAAATCAGCATCAATATCATCCGCCTGGAAAGTACAGGTATGTTTATCCGTGCGTGTGATCTTTACGCCAATATCTGCCAGTAACTCAATCAACAGGTTCACATCCAGAATATCCGGGATATTGGAAATGGTTACAGGAGATGAAGTAAGTAATACAGCCGACAATACCTGCAAAGCCTCATTCTTCGCCCCCTGCGGAATGATCTCTCCTTTTAATGTATGGCCACCGGTTACTTCGAACGAACTCATGAACTGCGATTTATGGTTTAGGCTGTATAGTCTAAGGTTGGCCCCGGGGTCAATCAAATAAAAACACCGGAGTGATCCGGTGCAATATTATTGAATAACAATAATCCTAAACGACAAAACAGATCAATATCTTTTCTTGAACTGCCCGCCGCCGGCCCTGCCGCCATTGTTCCTGTTGTTATTGCTTTCTCTGGGGCCGCTGATATTAGGGCTGCTGGCATTATTGCCGGTACTCCTGTTATTGTTGTTTCGTCCATCGGTTCTACCTCCGCCTGCACGGTTATCACGTCCGCCTGCGTTGCGGTTATCTCTTCCACCACCACCACGGCCGCCGAAGTTATTCTGCTGCCAGCGTCCGCCACCACCACTGCGTGACGGATATTCATCCCGCTCAAAATTCTGGTTGCGGTGTTTGATATAAGGGGTATTGCTGAATTCAAGCTGGCCGCCGGTAATGCTGTTCAGTTCGGTACGGATGGTATCGTCATGTACAAGCTCTTTGTGCCAGTTACTGTATGCCAGCTTCATATAATAAGCGATCGCATGTGCAAAGCCTGCTTTCTTTTCAGGATCCTCTTCTTTCAAGGCTTTGTCGATCACCACTTCCAGGTTCTTACCCAGGTGCGCATATTTGGGATGGCGCTTGGGATAAGGCAATGGATCAGGTTTTTGCTTATAGGTCTCTTTCTGTGGTATCGGGTAAGGACTATCTACATCCAGCTTAAAATCACTGATAAAGAAAAGGTGATCCCATAGCTTATGACGGAAATCTTCTACGTTCTTAAGGTGCGGATTAAGGAAACCCATCAATTCAATCACACACTGGGTTTGCTGCTGGCGTTTTTCACGGTCCTCGATGGTCAATAAAAACTCCACCATCTTCTGCACGTGACGGCCGTATTCTTTCATACCAAGGTAATTCCGGTCGGTATTGTATTCCATTTGGTTATTCATCTCTAAGCAAATGTAAGTAATAGCCCGTGTTTCGGGCAATTTTTGTGAAACCGGCAACAGTTTAACCCCTAACCTGCATAATCATAGCTTTTACCATATCAAATCTGCGATATATCTTCGCCGGATGGAACAGTTAGTGCAACAGATCGAGGCTTATAAACAGGAGATCGCCGCATTTGAAGCAGCCACACCCGTTGCGGTGGAGGAATTCCGTATCAAATACCTGGGTACGAAAGGACTGGTGAAAACGGTAATGGGTGAAATGAAAAATGTGCCAAACGACAGGAAAAAAGAGTTTGGCCAGGTACTTAATGAATTTAAGCTCTTCGCCGAAAACAAATACGAAACCTTACAAAACAGTCACCAGTCACCAGCCGCCAGCCAGGAACAGATCGACTGGAGTTTGCCAGGCGACCCTGTGGCCGTTGGTACGCGTCATCCTTTGAGCATTGTGCGTAACCAGATCGTATCTATTTTCAGGCGATTGGGTTTTGCGGTTGCGGAAGGGCCTGAGATAGAGGATGACTGGCATAATTTCGGTGCGATGAATTTGCCGGAAGACCACCCGGCGAGGGATATGCAGGATACTTTTTACATCAGCCAGAATCCTGCCTGGTTATTACGTACACATACCAGCAGTGTGCAGGCAAGGGTGATGGAAACCGAGAAACCGCCGATCAGGGTGATCTGCCCGGGACGGGTTTACCGGAACGAGACCATCAGTGCCAGGGCCCATTGCTTCTTTCACCAGGTAGAAGGGTTGTATATAGATGATAACGTGAGTTTTGCCGACCTGAAGCAGACATTGTATTTTTTTGTGCAGGAGATGTTTGGCAAAGAAGTGAAAGTGCGGTTTCGGCCGAGCTATTTCCCGTTTACAGAACCCAGCGCCGAAATGGATATCAGCTGCCTGATCTGTGGGGGTAATGGCTGTAATATTTGTAAACATACCGGCTGGGTAGAGATCCTGGGCAGTGGAATGGTTCACCCGAAAGTGCTGGAAAATTTTGATATCGATCCCAATAAATATACCGGTTTTGCATTCGGAATGGGCGTGGAAAGGATCACGCAACTGAAGTTCCAGGTAAATGATCTCCGTTTATACTCGCAGAATGATGTTCGCTTTCTCAAACAGTTTACAGGCGTTATATAAACACGACATAACAGAACAGGTGTTTATACATGCATTTTTTTGTGAATCAGTACACCGCAGGATATGACCATTCGCAGATGTTAAACAATCGCTATCATCGAACCCTGCCCAATGATTTGTCGTATATTATGTAGTAATTCCCCTATCTTAGAACTTTGTAACTTAATATAGATTCATGATTGCTATCCTATTGTTTTTTGTGTGTCACTGGTTCCTGTCGCTGTTTTTTCACTCCTTCTTTTTGCATCGGTTTGCGTCACATAAGATGTATACAACAAGTAAAAACTGGGAAAAGGCGTTTTACCTGACCACCTGGTTTGTACAGGGCTCATCCTTCCTGGTGCCCCGCGCCTATGGGGTCATGCACCGGATGCACCATACGTATAGCGATACGGAACAGGATCCACATTCCCCCCATTTTTTCAGGGATGTTTACCAGATGATGCAGAGTACCATTAAGATCTTCAGGGGATTTCTGACAGGAAAAAACCTGCCCGACGAACAATTTACAGCTGAATACCTGCCGGTTTGGGATAAACTCGACCGTTTTGGGCACCATATTGTTACCCGCCTGCTTTTTGGAGCAGCCTACACAGCTTTCTATATCTACTTCGCACCCAGCGCCTGGTGGTTCCTGTTATTGCCTATTCATTTTATGATGGGCCCGATACAGGGCGCCGTGGTAAACTGGTGCGGGCATAAATATGGGTATAGCAATTTTAACAACGGAGATCATTCTAAAAACACCTCTCCCTGGGGTATTTTGCTGATGGGAGAATTGTTCCAGAATAACCACCACTACGCCAAGAACGATGCAAATTTTGCCAAAAAATGGTATGAATTTGACCTGACGTTCTTTATCATGCGGGGGTTTCATGCCATCGGGGTGATCAAACTGATCCCGGTTCCCGCACAGGTTGCCAAAGATCCGGTTAAGGTTCCCGAACACACAACCGTTTATTCGTAACCGCTTCTATCTTTACAGCCAGCAATTCTGACTACATCATGGTTCACGCTACCAGGGGTATTGTATTGCGTACAGTGAAGTATGGCGACACCAGTATCATTACTACGGTGTATACGGAAATGTATGGCATACAGACCTATATCGTTAAAGGTGTTCGGCAAAGCAGCAAAACATCCGCCGGCAAAGCAAGTTTCTTTCAGCCGGCTGCCATGCTGGATATGGAAGTATACCATAACGAGCTGAAACAGTTACAATTCATCAAAGAATACCAATGGAGTTACCTGTACGAGCAGGTATTGTTTGATGTGATCAAGAATACTGTGGCCATTTTCCTGGTAGAGTTACTGCAGCATAGTTTGAAACAACCCGAGGCCAATCCTGAATTGTTTCACCTGATCGAAGACAGTCTCAAACAGCTCGACAGGGGAACCGCTACGCTTACCGCCAACCTTCCTTTATATTTTATCCTGCACCTGGGCAGTGAACTCGGTTTCCGGATCCATGGTAATTACAGTGAACGAACACCGGTACTTGACCTGCAGGAAGGGATGTTCATAGCAGAAAAGCCCCTGCATCCCTATTATATAGACGGCCCTCCGGCCAGCACAACCTCGCAGTTACTGGAGATACCCTTTTATAACGATCTCGAAAATATTGCGCTGAACCAGGGCACTCGGAGACAACTGTTACGGGCTTATCTCGATTATCTCTCACTGCATATTCATGATTTCGGGGAACTGAAAAGCCTTGCGATACTCCAGGAGATTGTTAGCTGAGGTATTCCTTTTCTACATGAACTATAGCAATCTTTTCATAGAGGCATTATTGAGTAGTCCATTCTCAGCATTTTCAATAAGGAGCACCCCCGGTTTTTTCCCTTTCTCAAAACTCCCGAGATGTGCATCCATCTGAAGCGCTTTTGCACCGTTGAGGGTGGCCCAGGTGAGTAATTCAGGAAGGGGTACAGAAGGAAAATATCGGGAGATGGTTTTTAACTCATCCAGTATGTTCAGGCTATGGTTGCTTGCAAGGCTATCTGTACCCACTACCACCCGGCAATTATTTTTTCGCAGCATCTCCACCGGCGGAACCGCCTGTTCAATATATTGATTCGCATTAATACAGATACACCAGCTCACATCCTGGGCGCCCTGCTTCACATAAAGAACATCCGCTTCTTTCGTAAACGTATTATGCACCAGTAACACCTGCTTAGCCTTCTCCAGCTTATGAAAATAGGACCGCAGGCTGCTTTCACCGGTTGCTTGAAAGAAAGAAGTATCCATGTTCATCATCCCGTACATACGGGTAAAATCTCCTGTGGCATTAAGAAACAGCGCATCCTCGAAAGCGGTTTCCTGGTTATGAATGGTAACGGTATGCCCGGCAAAATACTGGGAGATCAGCTGCCACAGATTATCAGACACCGAATAAGGTGCATGGGGGGATAGAACGGTTTGGGGTTTGGGGTTTGGGGTTTGCAGTTGGGCGAAGCTGTTGCAGAAGCTAAGCGACCTTTCAAATCTTGTGGCCGCAACCGATGGCATCCAGCCGCTTACTTCGATAAAATTATAGTAGGCCAGTTTGTTCTTTGTCTTTTGCGGAAGCGTGGAAAGATTGTTACAGATATCACCCACGCCTACGATACCGTTTGCCAGCATTTCATTCTCTGCTTTCTCAATGGCATCCATGATCTCCTCTTCGGGGAAATGGCGTTCATTGACCACTTTAAAAACAAAATCCACCAGGCCGGTGTGTTCGGGTATCAGCCCCTTCATATGACTGAGCTCGAGATGGCAGTGGCAGTTGATAAACCCGGGACTGAGTATCCCATTCAGCTGCCGGATATCTTCACCTGCATCCGCTGCGGTAACCAGGTCTGTTACCTCACCCAGTTCATCTGTGACCAGCACATGGCCGGGGGCGAGCATTTCGGAACCGGTGAATATTTGGGTTGGCTGGAATTTCTGGTAACGCATCATTGGCAAAAATACCCCACGAGGGTTTTTCAGCCATAGATTTCACAGATTACCACAAAATTTTTTGTTTATCTGTAGCAATCTGTGGCTAAAAAGGAGGTTTCACAAGCCCTATATATTTTAATGTTCAAAATTTTAATTGTAAATCAACGAGTTACACAGGTGTCTGTAAAAATACTTCCCAAAATCTTTGGAAAATTGACTCAGTCGGGGCTACCTTCGCCTCCCGAAATTTATCGGGTATTTTAAACCACGGGATAGCGTGGCTTCATTTAAACAGAAAATATTATGAGTAAACTTCATTTCACCACAAAGCATGCGAACGCGGCTACCGTACAGCACAACTGGTATGTAGTTGACGGTACTAATCAAACCGTAGGACGTGTTGCATCGAAAATTGCGGCTGTTCTCAGAGGGAAGAACAAAGCGTATTACACACCACACGTTGACTGTGGCGATTATGTGATCGTGCTGAACGCAGACAAAGTTACTTTTACCGGTAACAAATTCCACGATAAGCAATACATCAACTACTCCGGTTACCCTGGTGGTAAGAAAGAGGAAGCTGCTGAGGACCTGATCAAGCGCCGTCCCGAGGTTATTATGGAAAGAGCCATCAAAGGCATGCTTCCCAAAAACCGACTTGGCCGTAAAATGATCAAGAAATTATTCGTGTATGCAAGCGCTGTTCATCCGCATACCGCACAACAACCCAAAGAATTAAAATTCTAGATCGGGGTACAGGTATCCAAACAAAAATTTAAAATGCTAAGCTTAAAGCTCAAATAAATGGAAAAACAAAAAAATGCAGTTGGTCGCCGTAAAGAAGCTGTTACCCGTGTCTTCGTAAGCAAGGGCGATGGCAAGATCACTGTGAACGACAAAGATTACAAAGCCTATTTTCCACTGGTGTATCTGCAGAACCAGGTTGAAGCTCCCCTGAAAACAGCTGATATGATCGGCAAGCTCGATATCGTTATCAATGCACAGGGTGGTGGTTTAAAAGGACAGGCCGAAGCGGCCAAACTGGGCATTGCCCGTGCTTTGCTCGAGGTAAATCCTGAGTTCCGTCCTGCACTGAAAGAAGCCGGTCAGCTGAAACGCGACCCACGTGGTGTAGAACGTAAGAAGTTCGGTCATAAGAAAGCACGTAGAAGCTTCCAGTTCAGTAAACGTTAATCGTTGGTCCATGGTCCATAGTCGATGGCCATGGTTTTCAAAATGCTATGGACAATGGTCTATGGACTATCGACAGAAAATAAACACTAACAATTTATAATCATACAAATGGAAAATAGCACTTCATTACAACAACAACTCCTGGAGGCCGGTGTACATTTTGGTCACCTGAAAAAGAAGTGGAACCCTAAGATGCTGCCTTACATCTTTGCTGAGAAAAAAGGTATTCATATCATTGACCTGAACAAAACGGTTGATCACCTGCAGGAGTCTGCAGCTGCGGTTAAGCAGATCGCTAAAAGCGGTAAAAAGATCATGTTTGTAGCTACCAAGAAGCAGGCGAAAGAGATTGTTAGTGAGTGTGCCAAACGCGTTAATATGCCCTATGCAACTGAACGCTGGCTGGGTGGTATGCTTACCAATTTCAATACCGTTCGTAAGAGCGTTAAGAAAATGCAGAGCATCGAAAAAATGCTGGCCGACGGAAGTGCGGAGAGCCTGACCAAAAAAGAGCGCCTTACCCTTACACGTGATAAAGATAAAATGGAAAAAGTATTGGGCGGTATCGCACAACTGGGCCGTTTACCGGCTGCTTTATTCCTGGTGGATATCGGGCATGAGCATATTGCTTTATCCGAAGCTAAACGTTTAGGCATCACTACTTTTGGTATGGTAGATACCAACAGCGATCCTAACAAAGTTGATTTCGCTATTCCTGCCAATGATGACGCAACCAAATCAATTGCCATCATTACCAACTATATCATAGCAGCGATCGCAGAAGGGTTGGCTGAGCGCCAGGCTTCTAAAGACGATGAAGAGTCTGACGAAACCAACAACGAGAACGAGGCCAGGGCCCGTCGCCTCGAAGCAGAAGCGCAATCTGAAGCTGCACGTGGCGGCAGATCCCGCGGGGGCAACACACCAGGCAATAGTGGCCCGGGTGGTGCGCCAAAACGCCGGGTACCAAGCAACCGTCGCCCAGCGGGTGGTGGTGGAACCGGTGGTGGCAGCCGATAGTAGTATATTATTCATTGGGTCATTACATCATTCTCCTGTGGTTAATGATATAATGACCCAATCTTTATATCGCTATTGAGCATCTCTTGCGTCGCACACTTCAGCTGCAACAAATCATTCAGCATTGAACGGCGAAACAATTATCAACTACTAATTATTCATTACTAATTATAATTCTATGTCAATTACAGCCCAGGATATTAACAAGCTGCGCCAGGCAACCGGTGCGGGAATGTTGGATTGCAGAAAAGCGTTAACCGAAACCAATGGCGATTTTGAAGCAGCTATCGACTGGTTACGCAAACAGGGACAGAAAGTGGCCGCAAAACGCAGCGACCGTGAAGCAAAAGAAGGTGTGATCATTGCGCAGACTTCTGTGGATCATAAAGCAGGTTTCGTGGTATGTATCAGTTGTGAAACGGATTTTGTTTCCAAGAATGCAGAATTTGTTGCCTTTGCACAAAGCATCGCCGATGCTGCAGTAGCCAATAACGTTAAAAGCGCGGAAGAACTGAACGAAGTGGTGATCAATGGCGCAAAAGTGTCGGATATGATCAATGATAAATTAGCTTCTATCGGCGAAAAGATCGGTGTTTCTAAATTTGAAAGAGTGGATGCTCCTTATGTAGCTTCCTATATACACGGAACTAACCGTATGGGCGTGCTGGTAGGACTAACATCCGCTGCCGCCGAGGCAGGAAAAGATATCGCTATGCAGATCGCAGCCATGAACCCATTAGCCGTGGATGCCGACAGCATTTCTCCCGAAACCATTGTAAGAGAAAGGGCCATCGTGGTGGAAACCATGAAAGCCGATCCTAAAATGGCGGGTAAACCCGATGAAATGATCGCCAAGATCGCTGAAGGAAAACTGAATGCCTTCTTTAAGGAACAAACCTTGCTGGCACAGGCTTTTGTAAAAGAGCCCGGTATGAGCGTAGGCGATTATCTGAAGAGCATAGGCGCTGACCTGAAAGTGACCGAATTCAAAAGAGTAGCATTAGGATAGTTATCCTTATAATATAAAAAACAAAAGGGGCGCATTGATTGCGCTCCTTTTGTTTTGCGGCTATCCCTGCATTAAACGGTCAGAAATTGCGGTAAACACCTAAAACTTTATAACAAGGGAACCGGTATTTTTGGAGAAATCATTTTTATGGGACTTATATATGCTGATATCGAACTGATCAATGCCGAACATATCGGTATGGCCAGGATGAATTTTATGGATATTGATGATATTAAACGTATCCATATAAATGTATTGGTTGATACCGGTTCTTATATGCTGGCGATCAATGAAAATATCCAGCAAATATTACAATTGCCCGTTGTAGAGAAAAAGCCCGCACAACTGGCCAATGGCCAAAGTATTGTATGCGATGTGGTAGCGCCTGTTGAGGTCCGGTTTAAAAACCGCAGGAGTACCACCAGCGCCATCGTTCTTCCGGGTGATTCAGAACCTTTGCTGGGCGCTATCCCGATGGAAGAGATGGATGTGCTTATTGACCCTTTGCGGCAGGAACTAATGGTGCATCCCGATCGTCCGGATTATGCACTGATGAAGATGGTAAGCTTACGGTAATAGCCGCTATAAACAGGTAGTTCAGGATTATCTTGGCACTTGACAAAAAATTAAGGTTATTTGCAGTAAACCAAGCCATCCCGATGCTCCCAAAATTCAAACGTATCCTCCTGAAATTATCCGGTGAAGCTTTGTTGGGCGACCAGCGTAACGGGGATCCCTTTAATCCACAGATCATTGAACAGTATGCACATGACATCAAATTGGTTACTGATCTTGGGGTGCAGGTGGCTATCGTGATCGGCGGAGGCAACATCTACAGGGGAATGAATGAGGCTGACAGCGGGATAGAACGGGCCCATGGCGATTATATGGGTATGCTGGCTACGGTGATCAATGCCATGGCGATGCAGGCGATGCTGGAAAAAATAGGTGTGTATACAAGATTACAAAGCGCTATCAATATGGAGCAGGTAGCAGAACCTTATATCCGCCGTAAAGCATTACGGCACCTCGAAAAAGGCCGTGTGGTGATCTTTGGCGCGGGTACAGGCAATCCCTATTTTACAACAGATACCGCAGGCTCCTTACGCGCTATTGAAATGAAGGCAGATGTGATATTGAAGGGTACCCGGGTGGATGGAGTGTACACAGCGGACCCCGAAAAAGACCCTACGGCCACCAAATACGACAAGATCAGTTTCCAGGAATGTATCAGCATGAACCTGAAAGTAATGGATATGACCGCTTTTACGCTCTGTATGGAGAACAAATTGCCTATTATTGTTTTTGATATGAATAAGCCCGGTAACCTGATGAAAGTGGTAGAAGGCATGAATGTAGGGACGCTGGTGAGCTGATCACCCGTTCGTATAAAATTTTCTTTCTGGTTTATGGCTCTTGGTAATTTACACAGCATGAAAAGAATCCTGGTTGCCTCTTTCTCTTTCCTTTGCCTATCGGGCCTTGCCCAGCAAAGGCTGTCATTGACCGATGCGGTGAATGCTGCCCTGAAAAACAGTTACGATATCCAGATCGCCAGAAGCAACGTGGAAATCACAAATATCAACAACTATATCGGTGTTGCCGGCGGCCTGCCATCGGTAAACGGTACAGCAAGTGATAATGAACAAATCACCAGTATCAACCAGAAATATGCTGATGCCACCCGTGATACCAAAAGAGCCAATGTGGGCTCCAATAACCTTGCCTTTGGAGTTACCGGCAGTATGCTTTTATATAACGGCAGCCGGGTAATAGCCACCAGGAAAAGACTCGAAGAATTATTGGTCCAAAACCAGGAATTACTCAGTGCGCAGGTACAGAATACGGTGGCTGGTGTAATGACAAAGTATTATGATGTTGTTCGCCAGCAGAACTATCTCAAGACCCTTACCCAATCGATAGACGTATCTAAAAAAAGACTGGACATCCTGCAGGTCCGCAAAGAAGTGGGGTTGTCGAATAACGCGGATATCTTCCAGGCGCAATTAGACCTGAACGCTGCCGTACAAGCGAAGCAAAGCCAGCAATTAGTGGTGGACCAGGCTAAAACGGATCTGCTTAACCTGATTTTTTTACAACCCGATACACCCATCCTGATCAGTGACACGATCATTATTGACAGGAGCATTAATATCGACAGCGTACGAAGCTCAATCGCAAAAAATCCAACGATACTGGCGGCTGATCAGCAGATCCATATAAATGAACTGATAGAAAGGGAAACGGCTGCACTGCGCTACCCAACGCTGCGGGCCACCACCGGTTATAATTTTACCAGCGCCAACAGCGCCGCCGGTTTTACCTTATTGAACCAGAGTTACGGGCCTTTTGTAGGCCTTAGCTTATCCATCCCCATTTATAACGGCGGGATCTATAAACGTCAGCAACAGGTGGCAACCGTAAATACCCGCATCTCTAAAATTCAGCGCGACCAGCTATACCTTAATTATGAGTCGGGAACGGTTCGTACCTACCAGGCATATACAAATACACTGAACCAGTTAAAAACGGAACAGGATAATTACCAGCTGTCTATCCAGCTGCTCGATCTTGTTTTACAAAGATTCCAGTTGGGCCAGGCCACCATCATTGATGTACGGGTGGCACAGGAGAGTTTTGAAAATGAAGGTTACCGGCTGGTAAACCTCAGCTATACAGCAAAAGTGGCCGAGATAGAATTGAAAAGACTTTCAAGCAAATTAGCTTTATGATCGGCATGAGATAATATATACATAGACTTTTCAAATGCCTTCAATCATCCCTTCCATACGATCCAAACTCCCAGATGTAGGCACCACCATTTTTACGGTCATGAGTCAGATGGCTGTTGAATACCAGGCAGTGAACCTTGGCCAGGGTTTCCCCGATTTTCCGATGAGCGATGAGTTGACGGCGCTGGTAGATACGGCCATGAAAAACGGGTTCAATCAATATACCCATATGAACGGGTTGCCTTTATTGCGGGAGCGGCTCGCCGCAAAAGCAGCAAAATTGTACGGATCAGATCTTAATCCCGAAACACAAATAACCATAACGCCCGGGGGCACCTATGCGATCTATACGGCGCTTACCACGGTATTGCAGCCCGGCGATGAGGTGATCGTATTTGAACCGGCTTACGATAGTTATATTCCCAATATAGAGATCAACGGCGCCAAACCGGTATTGATCTCCTTACAGTTTCCGTCTTATTCCATTCCCTGGGATGAAGTGCGTGCGAAACTGACTGCGAGAACCCGGATGATCATGATCAACTCGCCCCATAATCCCACGGGTGCGGTACTGGATCAAAATGATATTGATCAATTGAGAAGTATTGTAAAAGACACCAATATTATTATCCTCAGCGATGAAGTATATGAACACCTGATCTATGATGGTATCGGGCACCAAAGCATCCTGCGCCATCCCGACCTGCTCGAAAGAAGTTTTGTCTGCTTTTCATTCGGCAAAACCTATCACTGCACGGGATGGAAACTGGGTTACTGCATTTCACCTGCAGAGATGATGAAAGAATTCCGGAAAGTGCACCAGTTCAATTGCTTTTCCTGCGATACACCCAAGCAGGTGGCCATTGCCGCATACATTGAGAAAGAGGAAGCTTATCGTACACTTGGCCCCTTCCTGCAGCAGAAAAGAGATTTTTTCAGGGAACTGATGAAGGGTACCCCTTTTCAATGCATACCTTCTCACGGTAGTTATTTTGAATGTTACAGCTATGGCCATTTTTCAGGAGAGGCGGATAAAGCACTTGCGATACGGCTAACCAAAGAATACGGTGTTGCCACGATACCGGTTTCCGCTTTTTATAAGAACGGGGAGGATAATAAAGTACTCCGGTTTTGTTTTGCGAAGAAAGAAGAAACACTACAAAAGGCTGTCGAAAAATTACTAACTTTCATACCCTGAAAATCTAAAACAACTTATCATGAAACCAAAACTGCTGATCGCGGCACTCCTGTGCCTGGTAACTTCCTCAGTTCTTTTTGCGCAGCCAAAGCTGGTAGAAAAGATCACCCGCAAAGGAAATGAGCTGGTCATACCCTATGAAAAATATGTATTGCCCAATGGGCTCACCGTAGTGGTTCATGAAGACCATAGCGATCCTATTGTGCATGTGGATGTTACGTATCATGTGGGTTCTGCCAGGGAAGAGATCGGCAAAAGCGGGTTCGCCCACTTTTTTGAGCATATGATGTTCCAGGGCAGCGATCATGTGGCAGATGAACAACATTTTAAACTGGTAACCGAATCAGGCGGTACGCTTAACGGTTCTACCAACCGCGACCGGACCAATTATTATGAAACCGTACCCAGTAACCAACTGGAAAAAATGCTGTGGCTCGAATCTGACCGGATGGGATTCCTGCTGGATGCCGTTACGCAGCAGAAATTTGAAGTACAGCGCGCAACAGTGAAAAATGAAAGAGGGCAGAACTATGATAACCAGCCCTATGGCCTTTCGGGCGAAGTAAGTGCGCGGAACCTTTATCCATATGGGCATCCCTATTCCTGGCTCACCATTGGGTATATTGAAGAATTGAATAAAGTTAGCGTGGGCGACCTGAAGAACTTCTTTCTTCGCTGGTATGGCCCCAATAATGCAACGCTTACTGTTGGGGGTGATGTGAATGCGGCAGAAGTAGTGAAGCTGGCAGAAAAATATTTTGGTTCCATTCCACGCTGTCCGGATGTTAAACAAGTAAAATTGGAACCGGTTGTTATTGATAAAGACAGGTATGTGAGTTATGTTGATAATTATGCAAGGGCCGCACAGTTGCGGATCATTTATCCCACCGTTGCTGAATATCATCCCGACATGGCGGCATTGGCCTGCCTCTCGCAGGTATTAGGCGGAGGTGGAGGCGGAGGAGGGCGTGGCGGAAGAGGCGGAGGGGGCGGCGGCAACCGCAACTCTGTATTCTACCAGTTCCTGATCAAGGACCAGAAAGCCCTGCAGGCAAGCGCGAGCAGCCAGTTAAGTGAACTGGCGGGAGAGTTTGCTATTTCGGTTACCCCATATCCTGGTAAGAACCTGGCTGAAATGGAACAGTTGGTAGGACAGGCCCTGGCCGAATTTGAAAAAAGAGGCGTAACGGATGAAGACATTGAAAAATTCAAAAGCGGCTATGAGAGCCGCACGATCAACAGCCTGGCCAGCGTATCCGGTAAGGTGAACCAGTTAGCGGCTTTCCAGACCTTTGCCGGTAACCCGAATATGATTGGTACGCTCCTTAAAATGTACCAGGGCGTTACCAAAGAAGATGTGATGCGTGTGTATAATACCTATGTAAAAGGCAAACACCGGGTAGTACTCAGCGTGGTTACCAAGGGACAGGAAAACGCAAAAGCGGCAGCCGATAATTATGTGATCGATCAATCGCATTACCAGGCGCCGAATTATGGCTATGGCGGATTAAAATATGTAAAAGCAAAAGATACTTTCGACAGAACCAAAATTCCGCCAAGCGGAACCAACCCCGTAGTAAAAGTGCCTGCTTTCTGGACAGGGACACTTACGAATAAAATAAAAGTGATTGGTACGGAAAACACAGAGATTCCAACGGTAACGCTTAATGTTTCTTTAAAAGGCGGAACCTTTCTCGAAGGCAATGATCTTTCCAAGGCGGGCTGGGTGAACCTGTTTGCGACTATGATGAATGAGGACAGCAAGAACTACACCAGCGAACAGTTCTCCCTTGAACTGGAAAAACTGGGAAGTTCGGTAAGTGTAAACAATTCACAGGATGCGATCGTATTTACGGTTCAGTCACTGAAAAAGAATATCGACAAAACATTGCAATTGCTGGAGGAGCGGATGCTCAATCCAAAATTCAGCGAAGATGCATTTGCACGGATAAAACGACAATTGGTTCAGCGTTTGCAAAATAGCAAAACGCAGCCTGCGGGCGTAGCAACGAGTGTGTATGCCAAATTAAATTATGGAGCGAATAATATATTGGGAATACCAGAAACAGGTACTTCTGAATCGATCAATAATATCCAATTCGCGGATATCCAGAAATATTATGATACTTATATCACATCCGAAGATGGAAAGGTTGTAATCGTGGGGGATATTAAAGAATCAGAGATACTGCCCAAGCTCTCTTTTCTAAATAAATTACCTGCAAAGTCATTTACCATTCCTGCTCCTGCAGTGGCCATACCTATTGAAAAAACAAGGATCTATCTCGTTAATATTCCCAAAGCCGCACAAACGGAATTCAGAGTGGGAGATGTAACGGGATTGAAGTACGATGCTACGGGCGAATTTTACCGGGCCACTTTAACCAATTATAACCTGGGTGGAGCGTTTAACAGCCGCATCAATCTTAACCTGCGTGAGGATAAGGGCTGGACCTATGGTGCAAGGAGTGGATTTGCCGCCAGTAAATACACTGGCAGCTTTACTTTCAGCAGTGGTATCCTGGCAAGGGCCACAGACAGCGCTTTGTATGAAGTGATGAAAGAGATCAGGAACTATGCGGCTACAGGTGTTACGGAAGACGAACTGGCGTTTATGAAAAAATCTATTGGCCAGAGCGATGCGCGAAATTATGAAACGGGTATCCAAAAAGCCAACTTTATCGGCCGCATACTTGAGTACAATTTACCGGGTGATTTCGTAAGCAGGCAGAGTACCATTTTGAATGGCGTCACTAAAAAAGACATCGATGCGATCGCTAAAAAATACCTCGATGTAAACAAAATGAATATCCTTCTCGTGGGCGATAAACAACTTATTTTACCCGGCCTGAAAAGATTGGGCTATGAGATAGTTGAGCTGGATGTGGATGGGAAAGAGATGGGGATATTATAAGTAACGAATAAGTATAGAAATGAGAAGGCCGCTCTTTTGGAGCGGCCTTCTCATTTCTTAGCTTGTTTTCAACTTCCCAAGCCACACTTTCTTACCCTGTATCCTTCTTACAAGGAACATGATACCCACGGTAATAAAGAAGAATGGTCCGAGGAAACCGAGAAGCGCAACATACTTGGTTCCGTAGAATTTCTCCATCGGTCTTCTCAATCGTTCACTGATGATGTACATACTCGGTACCATTACCAGTGTGAGGAAGAACGCGAAGATCAAACCGAAGATGATCGTCCAGCTTAAGGGCCCCCAGAATACCACACTATCGCCACCAAAGAAAATATGCGGCTGAAAATGCTGGAACAGGGAAACGAAATTGATATTGAACCCTACCGCCAGCGGTAACAATCCTAACATAGTGGCCAGCGCGGTAAGCATTACCGGGATGATCCGGATCTTGCCCGCTTCAATAGCCGCGGCCCTTGTTTTATATCCTCTTCCGCGAAGCTCGTCTGTGAACTCGATCAATAAGATCCCGTTCTTGATCACGATACCCGCCAGCCCAATGATACCTACGCCCACCATGATCGTTGCCATTGACATGCCCGTAATGGCATAGCCGATAAATACCCCGATAATAGAGAAGAAGATCTCGGTTAATACGATGAACGGTTTACTTAAACTATTGAATTGTAATACGAGGATCAGGAAGATAAGCAATAAAGCAGTTAACAGGGAGGTTCCCAGGAAACTCAGGGTCTCGGCCTGCTGCTCGCTTTCACCCGTTTGTTTGATGGTCACATCCGCAGGGATCTTTGTCTTGCTTTTGAACTCTTCAATCTTCTTAGCCAACTCCGCATTTACCGGTCCTGTTAAAGACGGATCGGTAACATTGGATTGGATCTGGATGGTGCGTTTCGCATTCTTACGTTTTACGCCACCGGAAGTATTGGTGTAATCAACCGTGGCCACCGCGTTCAGCGGAACCTGTTTGATACCCATGGTCGACATATCCCTGAACGTAAGCCGCATATTCATCAGGTCGTTGATATTATTACGCTGTAACATGTTATAGCGGATCTGTATCTTATATTCATCTTCGCCGTCTTTCAACTTACTGGCTTCCTTACCAAATACCGCGGAACGGATTTCCATACCTATCTGCGCGGTGCTGATCCCTTCACGTAAGGCCCTTTCACGGTCGATATTGATCGTGATCTCCGGATTCTGCAGATCAACATCCATTTTCAGGTTGTCGATACCATAGATACGGTTTGTATCCAGGTGGTTCTGCAGGTCATAAGCTACTTTGGCGATCTCATCAAAATTATCACCACTGATTTCGATGTTTACAGGGGGATCAGTTGGCGGCCCGCCATCTTCCTGGCCCACTTCAATACTGGCGCCGGGTATGCCTTTCATCTGCTCGCGGATCTCTTTTAAGAAAGGAGCGGTTGATTTGCCATGGCGCTCTTCATATTGTACAAAGGAAACCTGGATCCTTCCAAGGTTACTCTGTGTACTTCGATTATTATCTCTCGGGTTATTGGCGCTCACGGCAACGTTTGTAATAATACTTTCCACGATAGACCCCGGTGTACCTGGGTTTTCTTTCGCCAATACTTTCCGTACGCGTGATTCAAGGATGCGTGTTACAGAATCAGTAGCGGCTGTTTTAGTACCGATCGGCATTTTTAAATACACATATACAAAATGCGGATCGCCGCTGGGGAAGAACGGTTTAGGATTGTTACGGATGACCAGCATGATCAGCGAAACCGGGAACAACAGGAACAGGGCCAGCAATAATCTTCCTGGTCTTGCACCTTTTAATATCCAGTGCAGCATTTTTTCATAACGGTTCATTAAACCAGGTAAGATCTTTTCTTGGAACACATGGATAATGCCGCGTAATACATACCGGTTAAGCACCATCATCACAGACATTACCAGCAGGAAGTTGCCAAAGCCATGCCATCCGGCAAGGTTGAATAACAAACCAAAACCGATCACCGTCCAGAATAAAGGCTTTCTGAAAATGGTATTCTTCTGTTCTTCATATTCTCTTCCTTCGGGGCGCATAAAACTTACCGCGAAAACAGGGTTCATAATAAAGGCCACGATCAAGGAAGCCGCCAGTGTCAGGATCAGCATCGTTGGCAGGTAGATCATGAACTTGCCAATCAGCCCCTTCCATAACAATAGAGGGAAGAAAGGAGCCAGTGTTGTTAATGTTCCGGCCAATACCGGTATGAATACTTCACCCGCAGCTTCTTTTGCCGCACGCTGGATCTTGACCCTGCCGTTATTATAAATACGGTGGGTATTCTCGATCACCACGATCGCATCATCCACAATAATACCCAAGCCGAACAGCAAGGCAAACAATACAATAAAGTTCAGGGTAACATGTGTACCCACGATAGAATCTGCTACCGGTAAAAAAAGAAAAGCAACGAACACACTAAGCGGCACACTTAATGCTACGAAGAAGGCATTGGTAACGCCCATAAAAAACATCAATACCAGTAATACAAGAATGAACCCGATCACGATGGTATTTACCAGGTCGTTAAAAGAAGTTTTGGTTTGAACGCTCTGGTCGCCGGTGATCACGATATTCAGGTTTGGCGGCAATTCTTTTTTCTCTTTCATATCCGCCACGATCGCCTGCACTTTCTCAGAAGTGCTTACCAGGTTCTCTCCGCTGCGTTTTACAATATTTAAGGTAACCACGTTCTTGCCGTCAAGACGCGCATAGTTCTCGGTCTCCTTTACTGTATCAATGATCTGGGCAATATCTTTCAGATAGATAGGCGCTGCCTGTATATTTTTTACCACGATGTTCTGCATATCCATTGCGGTAATAAACTGCCCCTTTACGCGGATGGTCCTGTTCATTTCGCCCACTTCCACCAAACCACCGCTGATATCTTTGTTCTCGTAATTGATCGCGTTGGCGATATCGGTAAAAGAAAGTTTAGCGGCCTGCATTTTAAACGGATCTACATTCACCTGGATCTCTCTTTCCGGTGCGCCCACAATATCTGCACGGTTTACTTCGGTCAGTTCTTCAAAACGGTCCTGCATTTTATCCGCGTATCTTTTCAGCGTCATACCATCATAATCGCCGCTCACATTCACATACATGATGGGCATCTCGCTGAAATCGAATTCCTGCACATTGGGTAACTGGGTAAGATCCGTAGGCAGGTCGGTCTGCGCTTTATCCAGCGCGTCTTTTACTTTTTGTTTGGCGATATCCGTCTTAACATCCGTATCAAACTCAACAATGATCAAAGAGAAATCCTGCTGTGAAGTGGATTGTATCTTTCTTACTTTGGCGCCGCTGATACCTTTCAGTTGTTTTTCAATGGGCCTTGTAACAAGGTTCTCCATATCTTTTGGTGATGTTCCAAAATACACAGTACTCACGCTAATGGTAGGTACCACGATATCCGGAAACTGCTCTCTCGGCATTGTATTGAACTTATTAAGCCCGTACAGCGATATCAGTATCGTAATGATATAGATAGCCGTGCGGTTATCAACAGCCCAGCTTGTGGGTTTAAACTGTTTGAATTTTTTGGCTACGCCTTCTATGAATGGGTGCATATGGTTAGTTTTTTATTGGTCAGCTTGGTTCCGATTATTTCTTGATATCCGTTTTCAGCAATTGTCCGTCATAAATATTCTGGTAACCATCTGTGATCAGTTGCTCGCCGGCGGCTAAACCGCTTTTTACTTCTATCATATCTTTATACAACTCACCCACAACGATCGGTTTTTTTCTGGCCACCAGTTTACCGCCTTCTGTAACGGCTACATATACATACTTTCCTTTTTCATCAGTGCTTACGGTATTTACCGGGATAACAATTGCGTTAGCGGCTTTGTAATCCAGGATCCTTACTTCGGCGATCTGGTTAGGACGGATGGATACATCCTTCGGTAATTTAGCTTCTGCGCGGAAAGAACGGTTATTCGGATCTATTACCTGGCCCGAAACGCTAACCGTTGTATTAAAGGTCTTGTTCACATCGGGCAGGGTTACGACCATGCCGGAACCCACCCTTACTTTGCCGCTGTAATTTTCAGGTACATCTGTAATGATCTTGAGACTGCTTGTATTTACGATCTTGATTTGTGGCGAGGTGCCGGAAAATCCCGTGAACATTTCACCTACCCGTACATTCACTTCATCTGCAATGCCATCTACATCACTGTAAATATTGCTGCCGCTCAGTTGTTCCTGTTGTACTTTAATGTTCTCATTGGCTGCGTTGAGTTGCTTTTCGAGCGACTCCACATTGGTTCTTGCAGTGATCAGTTCTATTTCAGTTCCGATACCCTGTTTCCATAAATTATTTCTTCTTGTATACACATCCCGTGCAAGCGTCAATTGTGTTTTCAGTGATTCCGTACCCTGTTTAGAGGCCGTAACCTGTTGCCTGCCGATGGCATCATCTAATTTTACCAATAACTGTCCCTTCTTCACATAATCACCTCTTTTTACATAGAGGGCACGAACCTGGCCACCACCCAAACGGGGAGAAACATAAGAGATATCATCTGCATCAACCCTGCCCTGCAGATCTATATAATGCGCAAAATTCTGTGCAGTAACAGGCGATACACCTACCAGTTTGGCGATGTCATCCTTTACAGCAGAGGTATCCAGTTTGGCAACCTCTTTTTCAAGTGACTTGATCTTATCGGCGGTTGCAGCCTGATCTTTTTTCAGTTTTTCGATCTCGGCCTTTTTTTCAGCCAGCGAACCGGTGCCTTCGGGTTTACTGCCGCAGGAAGCGATGGTAAGTGAAGCGGTGATCAAAATTACGTTTATGAACTTTTGCATATACTTCGTTTTAAGTTTTGGTTGTGGTTAAAGTTTTCCGATGGCTTTTAAGTAATCCACCCTGGCAATAATGGCGCTGTACAACGCGCTGATATAATTGTTCTGCGCCGTGATCAGGTCTGTTTGCGCGGCATTGATCTCAATATTGGAACCCGTTCCTACCTCATACTTCTTCTTGGTTTGTTCATATACGGTTTCGGCCAACTGCATATTCTGTTTCTGGTAACTCATGGTGCTTTGGGCCGATTTGAAATTGAGTTTAGCCTGTTCTACTTCATTGTCGATCGAAAGTTTCAGGTTATCGATCTGGATCTCTGTTTGCTGGAGTTCCAGTTTAGACCGCTTCACCCTTGCATTTTTGGCAAAGCCGCTGAAGATGGGCACATTCAGGTTAATACCGATATAGGAAGTAGTGAACCAATCGCCTGCTCCTAAAAAGTCAAATTGATTACGCTGTGCATTTTTATTATACACGCCATTCAGGTTAAGCGTAGGCAAATAACTCAATTTGTAACGCTTGATATTATACTCGTTGAGTCTTTTAACCAGTCCCAGGTATTCAAAATCTTTTCTGTCTGTGTATGAATAAGCCGTATCATTCGTGAAATCGGCCGCTATCTGTGCGTCGGAGATCTTATCTAATAAGACCAGCGTATCTTTTACGGGCATACCCAGTAAGGTTTTCAGGCCGAGGTAGCCGATGGCGATATTATTCAGCGCCTTCTGTTTCTCAGTCTGCAGGTTGGTTACCTGTACGCTCACTTTATCCACGTCTAATTTTTCTGCAAAACCGTTTTTGTAGATCTCGCGGGTATCGTGATCCAGTTTTTGTAAGCGGTCTATATTGGCATTCAGGATCTCGATCTGTGTTTTACTTACCACGAGCTGGTAGTACACTTTATAGATATTGGTCTTGATAGCTTCTTCCGTTACCTCTGCATTCTTCGACTGCATGTCTATGGAAGTGGCCCTTGCCTGTAAGCCTATGAATACCTGCCCGTCGAACAGTACCTGCTGTAACTGCAGGCCCACCGTCGAATTATATTTTGTACCAAACTTAACAGGGATATAGGTTCCCGGCGGAGCGCCGAAAATCTCACCCGGTATCAGCGAGGTCGGGATATCAATATAATCGGTGATACCCAGGGTGCCGCTAAAGCTGGGTAATGCGCCTGCAGTGATCTCGCGATTGGTTTCTTTCTGGATCTGTACCGCCAGTAAAGCATTTTTAACCTGCGCATTGTTCTGCCGGGCATAGTCGACCGCCTGCTGAATGGTAAAATCATGCCGGGTTGTTTTCTGCGCTCCGGCCGCGCCTGCCATAGCCACCAAAAGCAGCAATAGCATTAGTCTTGGTCCTGTTTGGTTCATACAGTTATTGTTTTTAGTCTTTGTTGCTTGTATTTCTGAATCAGTTTCTGGCCTTTTACGGTAGCCAGGCCATATAAAAAATTATCGGTTATTTCTGCTATCAATGTTTGTAAACTATGCTTACCCAATGGAAAAAAATCCGGGTTAAAGATCATGAACATGGAAGCCAGGCGGAACCGGGCAATGATGTCTGACTGGATCTCATCCCTGTATAAATCTTCCTGTTTGCCCCAATCAAGGTTTTCACGGATGATGGCATAAAGAAATTTGTTCTTGTGGTCATTATACTTTTTAAAAGCGGCAGGGTGGTACTTATCCAGGTCGAAGATCACCGCAGGATTCATTTTGCCAAGCATTTCCTGTACCATATCCATGGCGAGGAATATTTCATGGATGGCATTCTCACTTTTCTGCTTATGTGTAACACATTCTGTGCGGTTAAGATCAATTTCAATTTCGATCACATCCTGTACCAGGGCATCCTTATCAGCATAAAACTGGTAGATGGTCTTTTTGCTCATGCCGAGGTGGTTGGCGATCTCATCCATACTCACACTGCGAATGCCATACCGCATAAACAGTTCGTGCGCCTTATTAACTATTCTTTCCTGCTGTTCCATAATCTTACTAAAAAGGAACGCAAAACTATGGAAACTTTAAACGTGACCAAAGTTTCCATAAGATTTTTTCTTTTTTTTTGTTGAACGGTTTGTCAAATACAGAATACGTTGAGAATGTACAATTCTTGATGAGAATGGTGGACGAACGGTTCTGAATGTTATTTTAACTGTGTAAAAGCAAACACATACAACTATATTGTAATATTAGCAAGTGCGACTGGGAAATTCTGATCATATTAGTTTATTAACCGGTAATGTCAACTTAAATCCGGCCAACAAAAGAGTACCCGCTGCGATTCCCTCTTGTGTTTGAAACAGGCGGCAGGCTTCCGGTTAATATAGATTGGCACGTTTTTGAATCAGATGGACATTGTTGTATTAAGACTATACCCGAAGAAGTATTGATTTGTAAAGGAGGCATTACATTAGATAAATTTATAGCTGATGAAATTTCACCATATTTTTCCAACCAATCTTTTTCGCCAGGAAAACGGATTTTACCTGCATGAGCGATCGCACGGTATTAAGGGAACATTTGAGTTTTTAAAAGTAGCTATGCTTACGGATGATCTATTACAGGTTTGTGAATTTCTTTCTGTAATTATTATTCAAAAAGAACCAGGTAGAACACATCAATGTTTTTGTGGAAAAAAAATAAAATATCGCAAATGTCACAGGACAACTTTTAGAACATTATCATTACTTGGTCTACCATACCTGAAATTTCTGCAAAAGCAGATTCGAAACTCGGCTGAGTATATGATCCTATCAATAAGCGCCAATGTTAATTAGATAGCCCAATTCCAAACTTTTACCCAAATTCTAATACGTTATTGTAATACCCGCACCAACTCCCATATCACTATCAAAATGCGTTGAGACAGAAAAATATTTGGTAAGGATGTATCTTAATCCTGCTGCATATTCCTTATCTGTATTGATCATCCAGTTAAATCGCATTCTTGGCGAAACAGGTACGTCCTCGCGGCTTAGTTGAAACCGAAATTTGCCATCACCATCAATACGTGCATCTGCGGTCACCAACATAGGTAATGTATAAGCAATACCCGCCACAACCGTTTTACGGTCATTCTTGTTACTTTTTTGACCAAACCAGTTTTTTTCTTCACTGCCAAAAATATTCTTTGGCCCGCCCTCCATTTTAAAATGATAATCGAATCCTACATAGGGAAACCACCATTGCATTCGCCCTAAGTAGCGGCCAATGTTTGTTTCGCTTTCGTAACCATGCATATCGTGGTACCCAAGGTGCCACATCGTACTTGCTTTCCATCGGGTTTGCGCAAGCATAAATTCTCCGTCTGAGCCATTACTTTCAATGCCAATTCTTCCCATGGGGTGAAATTTCCTGTCATCCGAATTAAGACCACGTTTTGCTACTTTGAGATTGGGTAACTCAGGGTTTGCCTGAGAGTTTTCATAACTGAAAACCCGGCCCATGCCACTCATCATGTGATAAAGTATATGACAATGGAAAAACCAGTCACCACCTGGCTCATTCGCAGCGAATTCAAGGGTATCTCTCTCCATAGGCATAATATCAATGATGTTCTTTAATGGTGCATAGTCACCCTGGCCGTTAATTACACGAAAATCGTGGCCATGAAGGTGCATAGGGTGACGCATCATGCTATTGTTATAAAGGACGATCCTTACGTTTTCTCCTTTCTTTATCAGGATTTTGTCTGTTTCTGAAACAACCTTGTTATCCAGGCTCCAGACATAACGATTCATATTTCCAGTAAGATCAAACTTCAGTTCCTTCCATGTCCCGGCTGGAAGGATACTTTTTTCTGGTGACCGTAGCATATTATAATTTAAGGTAACAATGTCGGTGGAGCTATTACCCATGTTCATACCTCCCATTCCCGCGTTTCCATTAGTCATTTTGATTCCCATATTATTCATCGTCATTTTATCCCTCGCGTTAATTGTGTCTTGCGGGTGCTCAGGACCGGTGATTTCAGGATACATAACTGTGTTCATGTCCATGATCTGGTTACGCATTGTCATGCCTTCCATTTCAATCATGTTACCCTTCATATCCATCATGCTATTCATCATTTTCATACCTTCAAAATATTTAAGCCTTGGCATTTTGCCTGCTGACACTTTCTCTCCTGCGCCTAACCAAAGTGAAGCTGATTTGGTACGGTCTTCCGGCGTTACCAAAAATTCATAGCTCTTATTTTCAGGAATGGTAACAATTACGTCATAAGTTTCAGAAACAGCGATGATTAAACGGTCAACCTCTACCGGAACAATATCATTACCATCGCTTGCAACAACTGTGATCTTACCGCCTGCATATTTGAGCCAGAAATAATCTGATGCACCGCCGTTGGCTATTCTTAAGCGTACTTTGTCACCAGCTTTAAATTGTGTTTGCTCACTCTGATTTTTTCCATTAATTAGGAAGTTATCATAATACACATCGCTTACATCCATGGCCGTCATTCGCTTCCATTCATTCATGAGCTTGGTTTTTAACTGCCCGGCCTTGATTGCCTCGCTATAGCTCTGCGTACTTCCCTTTTGGATCGCAAACCAATCCGTTGCGCTATGGAGGCTCCTGTGTACTTCTTCGGGATTCATGTCGATCCACTCACTTAATAGAACAGGGATGGTAGGAATATCCAGTTCCTTTCGTTTATTCATTACAAACATTCCATACATACCAATTTGCTCCTGTAGTTTGCTATGGCTATGGTACCAATGCGTGCCATGCTGCACAATAGGAAAGCGATATACATACAGTGAATGTGGTTTGATGGGCATTTGTGTTAAAAAAGGCACACCGTCCATTTTGTTTGGCAAAAAAAGGCCATGCCAATGCAGCGATGTTTCTTCGTTCAGTTCGTTATGTACATAAATTTCTGCCGTATCTCCTTCAGTAAAGGTTAATGTAGGCATAGGAATTTGTCCATTTACCGCAATTGCACGTTTAGCTTTTTTACCAAACGTAACGGTTGTATCAGTGATATAAAGGTCATAATGAACAGTATGAGGAGGCGTAATATTTGTCCGTGTTTTAATAGGATCAAGAACTGCTTTATGCATTTCCATATCCTTCATGACATCCATTTTCATCCCACCCATCTCACCCATTTCCATTTTCATGGATTTTATCGTGTCTGCGGATGCTTTATTTTTCTTTGGGATAGCTGAATTAACCGGCTTTTTAGGCACCTCCTTTACCATTTTCATACCGCATTTAGGACAATTGCCCTGTTTAGACGAATGGATCTCCGGGTGCATTGGGCAGGTATAAGTTACAGGCTGTACGGGTTGTTTCGTTTCTTTTTTACCCATATCCATGCCTTTCATATCCTGCGCCTGTATAAATGCACAAATGCCGAGAATTGCTATGCTAATAATAATTTTTTTCATGATTTTTATTTACTTCTTAACTGATAACATACTTGCATTAATCGCAACTACAATTGTACTCACTGTCATTAACACTGCTCCTGCCGCCGGACTTAATAAGATTCCTTGTTTATATAAAACGCCTGCTGCCAGAGGTAGAGCAATAACATTGTATCCGGTTGCCCAGATCAAGTTTTGTATCATCTTCCGGTAAGTGGCTTTGCCAAATAAAATAAGACTTACAATGTCTTTCGGATTGCTGTTTACTAAAACAATACCTGCTGTTTCCGCCGCTATATCACTTCCGCTACCAACAGCGATACCAACATTTGCGATGGCGAGTGCCGGCGCATCATTAACGCCATCACCTGTCATGGCCACAAATTCTCCCTGGCTTTGTAACTCCTTTATTTTCTCAAGTTTTTGGTGAGGTAATACTTCAGCAATAAAACTTTCCATACCTAATGCCTCACTGACGCTTTTTGCTACTTTGTTATTATCACCTGTCAATAAAATTGATTTGATATTGTTTTCTTTCAGGGTTTTGATAGCATCCGCTGATTCAGGTCTAATTTCATCAGACAAAGAGATATAACCTGCCAGTAGATTGTTGATAACAACAAATACAACGGTTTCTGTGTCATTTGGAGTAAAGCCGTCAGGAATGGCTATGCCACTTTCTTTTAAATAGCCCGGACTAACTACCAGTACTTTTTTGCTATCAAATGTTGCTTCAACTCCTTTCCCCGTAATAGCATTGAAATTTGTTATCTCTGGTATTGTTATTGATAAATCTTTTGCTTTCTGCAAAATTCCTGTCGCTATAGGGTGTTCCGACTTTTGCTCCAGGGCTGATAATATCCGGATAAGTTCATTTTCAGTTACCTCTTTTTGAAGTGATACAATTTTTGACACTTGAAATTTTCCTACTGTTAGCGTACCTGTTTTATCAAATACGACCGTGGTTATTTTTCTTGCATTTTCAAAAGCTGTCCTGTTCTTGATCAGCAAACCGTTCTTTGCTGAGAGTGCCGTTGATTTGGCAACCACCAGTGGCACCGCTAATCCTAAAGCATGAGGGCAACAGATTACAATTACAGTAACCATTCTTTCCATCGCAAAAGCTAAGGGCTGTCCTGATAAATACCAATATAGAAATGTAGCGATACCGGATACCAATGCGATAATGGTTAGCCATTTTGCCGCAGTATCCGCCAGCAATTGTGTATTTGATTTTGATTTTTGTGCCTCATCTACCAGCTTTATAACCTGAGAGAGATAGGAATCTTTGGCAGAATGGGTCACCGTAACTTTTATCGACCCATTACCATTGATTGCTCCTGCGATTACTTTCTCCCCTTTGCCTTTTTTAACCGGCTTTGATTCGCCGGTAAGCATGGATTCGTTCAAATAACTTTCACCCTCAAGTATTATTCCGTCCGCTGCTACTTTCTCTCCTGGCTTTACAAGAATTATATCGTTTTCTTTTAGCGTATCCGTTTTTACATCATGTATCATACCTGGCATTACCATATGCGCATCTGAGGGCATTAATTGCACTAACAATTCTAGTTCTTTTGATGCCCCGGCTACAGATCTCATTTCTATCCAATGTCCTAAAAGCATAATGAGGATCAGGGTTGTCAGTTCCCAAAAGAAATCCATCCCTTGTAATCCGAATACGATCGCTACACTATAAATGTAAGCCACTGTGATAGCGAATCCGATCAAGAACATCATACCTGGATTCTTTGCCTTTACTTCATCCACCAACCCTTTTAAGAACGGCCAGCCGCCATAAATAAATACGATTGATGACAATGCAAATAATATATAGGCCGCCCCCGGAAACTCCCAATCCACGCCCATGAATTGTTGTATCATAGGTGATAATAGCATAATGGGAATTGTAAGAACAAGCACAACATAAAATCGCTTTTTAAAATCAGCAATCATCATCGCATGGTGGTTATGTCCAGAATGTCCCATAGTGGGGTTACTACTATGTTGATGTCCTGAATCTGGCGGGTTTTGATTTTTGCTTTGCAACACCAAGATCATGCCGCAAATAGGGCATATACCTGGTTTATCCTGGACTACCTGCGGATGCATAGTGCAGGTATATTTTTCTGGATGTTGGTGTTCCATCATTTTTATTTTATTTACAGCAATCCTTTTTACGTATAAAAATTGCTTTGATGAGTTTTATCAATGTTTCAATAATCTTTTTCATGCAGAATTAATTCTTCATTTCCAAACTATCCTTGATTGTTGTCGCCCACTTTATGATCAAATCGTTACCCGCTTTTGAAAGCCTTGCATCTTTGTGTATCCATTTATAAGAAGTTAGCGGCATACTACCGTCACTCACCTGGCTAGCTATGGATTTCAGTTTGCTTTTTTGCCTTCTTGCTGAATAAGAACTAAACTCGCTAAAATTGAGTTGTTCCTTGCCACTGCGTATATGATCATTCAGCATCCAGCCTATAGGCTGTACATAGGCATACCATGGATAATTTGTGTTATTACTATGACAATCATAACAGGCTGTTTTTAGCAAAGTATCGATCCGGTCAAAAACCTTGCTTCTTTTGGAAATATCCATAGCCTCAACCTGCCCGCTTTTGTTACGGGCAGGTTGTATAAACTGGATAGCAATGAATGCAACCAAGAGCAGCAATAATATTTTTTTAGACCAGCTCATGTTATTTGATTTCTTCTTTCACCTTGCCACAGGTTGGCATCTTTTTCCCGAGATAAGGGTTTTTGATTTGTTTTGTTTCACTCATCCATGTTGCTCCTTTACCATCATTGTACACTGGGCAATAGTCCTTATAAAGCACTTGCTGAGCAGGAAAGATCTTTACGAGGTCATAGAGATCTTTACTTAAGGTTTCAAAATGCTCTCGTTGATGAGCGATCTTATCCGCGTTCATGCCGATATGTTCCGCATGTTCTTTTGCATCACTAACAATATCGTTATAGGTTTTCTTTTGCACGGTAGTAAGAGAGGACTGGTCGAAGATAGCAAATGCATCAGCTAGTGCCTTGCCTCCGTTTGCAGCTTCTTTTCCATTATCTTGTGCAAGGGCATTTTTAATATGGAGGTAATGGTCTATGACTGCCTTTATGCCTGAATTACTTGTGTTTGCTGCTATTGCTTCAGTATGACTGGTAGTGTCCTTACTATTTTCTGTGGTATTGTTAGTGCAAGCTCCAAATGAAATGGAAGCAAATGCAATGATGAATATATTTTTCATATACTGTTTACATTAACGGATAAGGAATAAATATTTTTTACAAGGTTGCCTTAACACTTCCACAGGTAAGCATCGCACTGCCGTAGTAAGGATTTTTAATCCCTTGCTGGTTACTGAGCCAGGAAGCTTTTTTCATTGGACAATACTGTTGATAAATTGGCTCAGCTGAAAGCTTTACAATTTTTGCCAAAGCAATCATATTGTCTGAGAATGGGGCAAAACGGATACGCTGTTCTTTTAGATCTTTAGTAGTAGAAATGGCAGTGGCATCTTTGAGTAATACCTCACGACTTGCCTCAGTTACTATTTTTGAATCGATGCCGTTCATGGCTTTTATAAAATCCTCAGATTTTGCCGATGCAGTAATGGAGTTGCCTGATACTAAGGCATCTTTAATGTCATAATAGAGCGAGAGCAATTGTGTAGGTTGTACTTTAGAATTGTCCTGTGCAAAAGATAAATGCATTGCCAATGTTGTAAACATGACAACTAGGGAAAAGAACTTTTTCATATTTATTAATTTGATTGTAGGTAAGAAATAATTACAGACATGGCTTTGCCATGAAGCACTAATACTTAATACATCAAATCATATTTGAAAGCTCTGGATCGAAACGCGTATATCGTGGGGGGGTGGATGGAAATAATAGTCAATATATTTCTGCAGGACACCTTTAACCGGCGGAAAAATAGCAGGTTGAAAAAATGCACTGACTGTAAATTCGGGAACCGCTATTATGGGTTGGGAATACTGTAAGGTTTTATCAGCAGTTTGTAATTTAACTACTTTCCCCTTGCAACAACCGTCTGTTTTTGAAGTGGCCTGTTTGCTGTTATTATGATGTTTACCAGCTCCTGGCTTGTGAAGGTGTTTTTTGCCATCTTTGTGAATATGCATTTCACCTTTCTCCTGCTGACCGTGATGCGATGAATTAAATCCCATATCAACGCCCATGGCACAAGCGAAGCCGACCAATGTATTCAATGCGAATACAGTTAGAAGAAATGCGGCCTTATATCTTATGGAGCGGGGTTGTTTCATTATTTTACAAAAGTAGCCTGTTTTTTGGCTTTCGACTTACATTAATACAGGAAACAGTACAAATACTATACCTCAAGTCTTATCGCAGAAGTATCAGCATCCAGGCACTCATACCAATCATCAGGGCATCTTCAAGGATCGTAACGGTGCTCATGGGTAAATTGAAAACTGCACCCAGGCATGCACATTTGATCTTGCGCTTGTTCAGAACACTTTGGAGAACCCCTATAATACTAACCATCATCACTATTAATGTAACCACATTGGTTATAATTGGTTGAAAGTTAGCCAGATATGCCAACCCAAGCGCTAATTCAAGAACCCCGTAAACAAGCCCCCAGTTGCGCCATTGCCTTGCAATGACATCATAAGTGCTGTAGCTGTCGGCAAACCCCTGTAAATCTAGCAGCTTGAAAAAGGAAAAGACTAAGAAGAAGCCTGCCATAAAATGGTTCATCCACCTCATCAGGGTAAAACCGCCGCCATTCATCTCAATTAAGGTGGTAATGAGAAGGATATAGCCGAAAATCAAAAGGATTGGCTTGTAGACTGATAGCCACGGTTTTTTTTCTTCTTCTATTGTGTTTAGCTGAATATGCTGATCAATGTCGGTCAATGCATATTTTGGATAGTCAGCCAATGCCGCCTGCAGATTAATAGTGGGGATATGCCGCTCCATCCTGATTTCGGCGGTACCTTTTGCAAGGTCAATCTCAATATTCGTTATGGCTGGAACGTTGGATAGCAGCCCTTGTACTTTCGACTGGCAGCCAAAACAGGTCATTCCAGTTATTTTGTATGTGTGTGTCATATTAATAATTATAACACAAAGCTAACTTCAGTAAAAATCGAGCTATTACAGAATTATGGATAAGACTTATATCATTATGGATTACCCACATCATCAAGCGACTTCCTGCCTTGTACACCCATTCGTTTGAACTTGGTAGGCGTTAACCCGGTAACTTTTTTGAATTGAGCAGAAAGATGCGCCGGGCTACTATAGCCAAGTTGAAAAGCAACCTGTGAAAGTGAAAGTTCCCTATATAATAAAAGCTCTTTTACTTTTTCGATCCGTTGATTAATGATGTATTGTTCAATCGTAAGACCCTCCACTTCAGAAAAAAGGTTACTTATAAAAGAATAGTCGTGATGCAGGTGCCTCGATAGTAATTCACTGAAATTTCTATTTGGCAGCTCTTCTTTGTAGTGAATCGTATCAATAACAAAAGTTTTGACCTGTTCAATTAGTTTGCTTTGCTTGTCGTCCATCAGTTCAAAGCCCAAAGGACTTAAAGCATCACCCAAAATAGTTAATTGCTGCTTTGACAATGCTTTTTCTTCAATCATCACTTCACCCAGGGCAATGCTTAGGGGATTAAAACCCAGTTTTTCCAGCTCTGTTGTCACCGCCATTTTGCAACGGTGACAAACCATGTTTTTAATGTAAATAATCATCCTCTAAAATTAAGTAGTCAGAACAAAGTCGTAGCATCATTTTTAAGTCATTATTAATCAAATAGTTGTCATTTTCAAAGATTTTACAAACATCTATGGTTTATTGCAAAATTAATATACTGTATTTTTTTGTAATTTGTAAAAGGCATTAGAGCGTATGTACTATTTAGCAATTACAATTGAATGATCCGAAGTAAATCTCTTTCATTTAAAATTCCGGAATTTCCAGAATACTTCAAAGACAATAGGCTTTGGGTTATTACCTGGATAGGAAAGGCACATTCAGTTGATGGCAGCTACAAAGTGGTAATATGGTTTTATCCCTATGAAATGTTTAAATCTGTATTGTCTGAATCCCAAGATTTTAATCCACAGTTTTTTAAATCAATTAAAGTCGATCACGAATGCCTGGATCAATTTGTAGTAGGATGTGTTTGGAACAATAAAGGAAAAATGATTAAACAGGTTATTCATAATGACCTTTTTAGAAATCACCGTGAAACCTTAACTTTCAAAAAAGAGCAAAAGCCTGTATACTTAAAAGATATTATTTTGGATAAGGCACATAAAAATTTGCCATTTGACAATGAAAAACTTAAAAATACACCCGTAGTTGTTGCTGAAATTAACAAACACAAATACATCATTCCATCTTCAGAGATTGCGCGCTATTTCTTTTTCATTAGCTCTCAAGTTATAAGATTGTTTTTTAATATTCAATCTAAATATAACAATGTCAGATTACTAAAAGACCCATTTAAAGATGAAGGGTCAGACCTGAGGAAAATAGAAGTACAATATGGCAAATACTACAACCCAAACGAACAGATTATTCTAGCAAAGTATGTTGCATCAAGCTCTTATAGAAGTGCGGCTAACTACATTGCAAGCAGTCTTAGTTATTTTACTCCGAACTCAACAGATTTATCCAGGTATTACAAATGTAATATGCCTGTTAATAAAGAACTTAAGATTCGTGTGGCTTACTATCCTGTTGAAATAGAAGGTAAATCTTATCGTTTTGTTGTACAAATCCTTGATCATATTGACGACAATCTCTTTGACGTAATAACTCCCATTATTGCAACCCGGAATAGAGAACAAAATCCTGATACAGATCATGGTGGTTCTGTTCGACTTACAAAGTATGATCTCGATAGATGTGCTTTGGAAGCAGATATAGAGGTTGCCCCTGACTATAATTCCATTTCATTAGATGTTGATGCGGGAGTTAGTGGCGAGCGTTTTTTTGAGAATCGTACCGAACCAGATATTGGGTCTCCGGAGTATCTTGAAGAACAAGCGGGTATCGTTGCTCCGGCTAAAAGCATTATTATTAATAGTGCATTAGCCGAAAGTGTGAGCACTAATAAATACGGTAATCAAATGTCGGATGCTGGTCGGGCTAATCTTAATCGAAAAGACAAAGGCAATGGCTACTATCAGGAATTTTATGAACTTTTCTTAGAAACGATGGATGAGTTAAAATATAAATCCGGTTGCGATGTTATCTACGCTAAATATAGTAAGGATAAAAAGCTTTTTTTTCAGGAAAAGCAAACAATGATCATGGGAAAGCCTCTTAAACACATTGTTGCCAGATTAGAACATCCTACTTTTAAGGGGGTACATTATTTTATTGAAAGTGGCATAGAAGGGAAAACGGAAAACCATATGACAGCGATGTTGAGTTTGACGAATATAAGTGAGCTAGGCGACTATATTTCGGACAGTGAGATTAAGTTAGTTCATCAAATAATTCAGATAGCTGAAAAAAGTAACGCATTGTGGACAAAGGTGGAAAAGTCTGGAATACTTAATAATCTTCCTATAAAGCAAAAGAACTTGGATCATCAGAAAGGAAAAGAGGCCAGTCATTTTGTAAAGAAAATAGAGAGGTATCTTAAAACTTTTTTCCCCATGATTGAAAGTATACAGACTCCCTAAAGTCACTTTTTCAAATAGTAGTTAAGCGTTCTGTTTACGTAGTATGGTTTTTCTTCTTTTCGTTTTATAATGGATAGAATTTTTTGTAGCCTTTTTGGCCATTCCTTTAATAACCATACCGAATAAAATATTTTAATGCCACTTGAATAGCTAGTGTTAGCCTTGTCTACATAAGACTTGTTCTCTTTAAATTTATTGTAGAGCCAGTTATTTATCGCTATAAAGTCTCGTCTTTTCGAGTTAAGAATAAATAGCAAAAAAAGAAGTCTTTCAAAATATAGAATACTGGATCTTTTTCCTAACAAGAGAAGATCAAACTGTTTATAAATTTTCTTTTGAGATTTTATTAAATATTCAGGTGCTTTCACAAAAGCGGAACTACCTAGTCTTTTTTTACATTTGTGACACAGTGTAATTAGGTTTTCAATTTCTTCATCTGGGATGGTAATCTTTGTTTTTAAGGGTAATACCGGGGCATTACATGATGGGCATTTGTTCTGAAGAAAGATTTTGTGCCGGGCACAAATGAATGAAATATTGTACCGCCATTCTTTTTTGAAGCATGGTACGGGATCCAAAAGGCATAGCGGGCAAAATAGTAGACCCTTTAAAGAATTAATCGGCCTTAATATCCGGGTGAATTGATGATGCTTTTTTTGATATGGTTTAGCCAGTTTAGTAAGGGCGATAGATTCTTTAAGAATAAAAAGATTCATAATTTTTTTATAGCTGCAATGTGACTTAAAGACAATTTCTTTCAGGATCGCTCGGTTGTGCCATAAATCAATGTCTTTAGTCTGCAAGAAGAGTCCTGGTAATTCCGTTCTGCAAAAGTGCCTGGTAGTTAAACAATGGGAGTGGGCGGTTCTCGTTAGCCAACTGCTAAATAATTCATCTTGCTTTGGTCTAACAAATGCAGGCCAAATGCGTTTTTGCTGGAGATTAATATGTTTCAATGTTCATGGAATTATTATTGGAATTTCCGGGCAGATGGGGTCACATAGTCCACTTTATCAAGGATTTCCTTTGTTATTTTTTCCTCCGATGATTCTATCGCGAGAATTGCCGCTTTTTTTAAGAGAGTTGAAATTTCGCCGATGACTCCTTCCGATAAGTTAAGTATCCGAATTGCAATTTCTTTGCTGGTTAGATAAGATTCCTTTTGGAGAGGTAATAGTGTTTCAAAACTTTTGAGAAGTCTTAAATAATCATTGTTTAATTGCCATTTTTGCAACAAAGCCGGCTCGAATCTATTTGCCATTTGTGGGTCAGTTTGAATAGCATTAAACGCATCTCTGGTGCCAACACCAACGATTACAATCTTTAACTCATTGGCCAAATATTTAATTACGTTAAGGAAGTAGCGCTGGGCAGATAAGTTTCCTGCAAGGATATGATGGATCTCATCAATAATGAGCATACGGGTTTTAATTGTACTCAGTATTTCAATAACCTGGCGTTGTTTATATTCTACTTTTTCATTTAGTCGATATGGCGAATTAATAGCATCCAAAATATTGTTATAAAAACGTCTCTCATCCGGCTTTGGTGGCGCCTGGATATACAATACTGGTGCTACGAGTGTGCTATCCTCATCTTTTATATAAGGCTGGTGCTTCCTGCAAAACTTATTGACAAGTACCGTTTTGCCGTTATTTGTATCACCCACAATAAGTAGATTTGGCATACGAAGAGTTATTGGATGTTCAATTAGATCTTCCAGTTTATTAAGCACAAAAGTTGCCCTTGAGTAGCCGATATATAATTCATCCTTGATATAAGCAATTCTTTCCCGATTTGGGAGAGAAGCTATTTTTTTGAGACTATCAGTTAAGTGTTCCATGTTCGAGTTCTTCAAATGGTTTAATATCCCCTGATTGAAAGAGATCATTAATCTGATCTTCCGGAACGAATTTGAGGTTGCGGTTTTCTATAACTGATTCTGTTACAGCTTTAGTGGCAATAGAATGTTTGCGCTTTGTTGCTCTAGCGTTTCTTTTTGCAACTTCTTTTTTTGATATAGCTTGTTCTTCCATGAATTTCAGCTTTTGATAGGCCTGAAATATTTTAGCTTCGTCTATATCCTGTACATTTTGATCTTTTAGTTTTCTTATCACTTCATTGAATTCCCATATACTTATGGGAGGCAGTGCTGTATTTTTATAGGGAATAGGGAAATACTCTTTAAGATCCGGATCAAAGAAATTAATTACACTGATATCCCTGGGATCCCGTTTGAAGATGAATTTTCGCCTCCGCTTACTTTTCAGATTGCCTGGTTCTAATGAATTCACCCACTTTCTCAACACATCGTGATAGTAATAAATATAGTCGATCAAGACCCCATACTCCTGGACAGTTCTTTCTTCGAATGGCAGAAAATCCAGGCGTAGCTTTCTTTCATCAGAAATTCTTTTAGGGATACCCATAGCAATTTGCGTATCAGATCCTAACAATCCTGTTTTCCATTTATGAATAGGCGACTGTCCGATACCGCTATGTATTTTTTCATGATATACATTAATTATAAACGTAGTAAGCCACTGTTCCAATTCTTCGATAGTAAACACAGCCTCTTTGCCAGAATCATAATATTTGCGATTTTTTGGATTAGAAAAAGTTGTACCTGGTAATTCGTGCAGCTCTTTTAAAAAAGTGCCTAGAATACGTTCTATATGTCCGCCCCAATGTGGTTTTTTTACTGGTCGCCAATTTAGTTGGATGTTGTATTCACTACATGCCCTTAAGAGCGTTTGTCCTCTGAACTCTTTAGCGTTATCAGCATGAATTGTCCGCATAATACCATAGCAGGGCCACTCGCCGGTCACATTTAGTCTGTCCAGCAACATTTCTTTTGGTAAAATGCTATTACAGATGGCCATCCCTACAGCTAACGCACCAGGTGGATCAAATGAAATGTAAAAACCCAAAACAACTCTGCTATGAATGTCCATTGCAAGCGTGATCCATGGTCTGCCGACCGGCAACCGATGCTCTTTGTCTACAACAAGGATATCCAATTTTGTATGATCTATCTGAACAACCGCTAATGGATGATCAGCACCGGGAAAGCCACCTTTATGGGGCTCAAACTTCTCTGCGGCTGCAGGTTTACCAGAGCGGAACTGTAATTTTAATTCCTCCGAAAGAAAGTTTATCCTATTACGTATAGTATTTGCATGTGGGGGTTTAAGTTTGGCAGTTTTGCACCTGGCAATCACCTCCAGGCAGACTTTCCTTAAAGACTTCTTTTGTTTGGTTAGATATACATCTTCAATACTGCCCTTGATTATTGCTTCAATTTCTTCAGGCAACCTGCCAAAACCTTTTCCTCTATTGTTCAAAGCTGGAACCAGCGATGACTTGTTTTCTGTTTGGTCATACCTGTTCAGCCAGCGATATAGCGTTGCCACTGACACATTGTTTTGAATACTCACTTCCGTCACGATATCAGAGTTACCTCTATTTTGCAGGACCGGAAGAATAATAGCATATCGCCTTTCCGCTTCTTTCCAGTCATCATCAGGAATATCGGCTATGTCCCGAACAAGTGGTTTATCACGCTTATCGGTTATTGGGGCCAGCTCTTTTATAGATAACCTTAGCATCTTACCAGTAGTTTCATGCTCAACCAATACCGTAGAGAGATCGAGAACATGCTTAATATAGTAGTTACCCCCCATATGCGTAACCCTTTCTCCTGGAGTAATACTCAAATAATTAATTTGGCCCATATCTCGGTTTTCATTGTCAATTTATTGGTTAAATCGCAGGCAATAAAGCCATTTGCTATCATATGCCAAAGCGTAAACAGCAATTCAGGTTTTTTATCCTCACACCTGGTTGAAGCAAGGATAAGTTCAGTAGGGGTTGATACCCGGAGGGAAGATATCTTGCTTAATATTAATGAAAAATCGTTAATGTCAGTGTATTTCGGGTCTTTATAATACCCTAGAAACTTAATGTTTTGAAGGTATTCTGTCCGGATTTCTTTTTCTGTAAGAACCCTAAATCTCCAACCTTTATTTCTCGCAAATTCTTCAGCTGACTTGAACCGAATTTCTAATTCTTTCCCTTTCCTTTTTATTTCTTGCGAATATTTAATCTCGCACAAAAGGGGCGAGTACGTATTAGCTGGCGCAATATCTCTTCTATAATAAACAAGAAAATCGGGGGTATAATTTTTTAAGACACCGTTTTCCCGGTATTCAATGGTAATAGGTTGCTCAACATACCGGTCTACATTGCTGTCGAATTCAAGCATCTCAATAAAGTCACGCTCAAGTGATGATTCAAAATCATGCACTTGATTATCCTTGTTGCTAAGTATTTTACCACGCAAAGATCTTTGCGAAGTCTTTATTTTTCTCACTGGTGTTATAATCTTATTCATAGGTTTCAAGTTATTATTTGTCCAAAAAGAACTTGTCTCAATATTTGATGTGATTTCCCTATCTGCTATCATCAAATGCTAGTGAATTCTCATCATGTTTTGTAGCGAATAAGAGCCTTTACGGGCTTTTAATCGCATCGTATTCTGTATTTGACACGGTTGATTAAATGGATAAATGAAGGTGTCTGAAAACCTTACTGTTGTTAGTTTTTTTGGTAATTTGGGCTGGCAGAGAGTTAAATTCAGTGGTAAAATGCTGAATCTTAGTTAATTTACCGGGAATCCCCCCCACAATTATAAAGTTGAATCAATGTCACATGATCAACTGCTACAATTTTATTTTTTCCGCCAATCGCATAGTCACCCTTCCCGCGACTATTGAAGAAGGACAAAAATAGTGGTAGTATGACCACTATTTAAAATCAAAAGGGAACCCTAAATTTAGACATTTATGCGTACCTATCTATGTATCATTCTTCTGCTAACTAATTTTCTAACGAATGGCCAGGAAACAAATGGGAAATTCCAAATTATAAGGCTTGGATATACAACTCAGTCCAGAAGTCCATTAACTGGAGCAATAATTGAAAACCCCTTTTCAAATTTCTTTATAAACCCGGCAGAAACCTATCGAATAAGAGAATTTAAAGAAATGGATTCGGTCAAATTTATGAACCAGGCAAAAGAAGCAGAAATGCATGATCCAAAAATGAATAGGGACATGGCTCTATACATGTTAAAAACAAGCAGCTTGGATATAGCCAAAATGAATCAAAGTTTTATGTATATTAATAGTGACAGCATGAAAAGCAGGTTACATTTTTTTGATTTTGACAAAAATGAATTTATAGATGTGATAGATACTCTTTCACGGATTAGTTGGGAGCTAATTGACTCTTTTAAAATTATTGGTAGGTATAATTGTCAAAAAGCAAAAGGCGTTACAGTTGCCCGAACCTATACTGCCTGGTATGCTGTAGACATTCCCATAAATGGCGGACCAGACAGGATATTTGGGTTACCTGGTCTTATTTTAGAAGCAGATGCCACTGTAGTGAAAACCGGGGAAATAATAAGGTTTGTATTTAATAAAATTGCTATCCCAATTGATCTGCCTTTTGACCGCTTAAAATATAAATTCAGTACAAAAACGATCACAGCGGAAGAAAATACCCTAAGGTCAGCAAAACAATTGCAAAACGTAAAGATCATGAACAAAATGGATCAGTAGCTTTAGATATGAATCGCGAAAATGAATAAATTTCAGATTACTATTATATTAATTTTCCTGAATCACAATTTGCTATTTTCCCAACAAACCCGCTTGTTTGGAAAAGTAACAGGCGCTGACAAATTACCAGCCACCGGCGTTTCTGTTATAATTTATAGGCCAGGTAATCAAAACCCTTACAAATTCGCTATTACAGACAAAAACGGGTTTTATAGTATCTCCAATTTCGTTTTTAATGATTCGGTTCTGGTCCGGTTCAAATCTTTAAATTATAAAGATTCAGCAATTGTAGCAGATAAATCATTTCTCCAGGATAACCAGCTTAAACTGGATATAGAATTAGCGTATTCACAAAAAAAATTGGACCCAGTAATAGTTACGGCCGTAAAGCCAATCATTGTAAAAGGCGATACCACGATTTTTAATGCGGAGAAGTTTGGAAGTGAGTCGGAGCTCAAAGTGGAAGATGTACTTAAAAATTTGCCGGGAATGTCTGTAGATAATGACGGTAATCTTAAGTATAAAAATAAAGCAATATCCAAAGTGTTGATCGAGGGTGATGATTTGTTTGGAAATAATTATAAGATTTTAACCCAAAACCTGGCCGCAAATACACTATCCCAGGTAGAGGCGATAGAGAACAATTCGGAAAACCAGGTATTAAAATCATTTAATTCAAACAAAAGAACCATACTCAATCTTAAGCTCAAAAAGCAATTCTTAATCCGGCTATTTGGAGAAACAAAGTTGAATGGAAGTACAGACAATTACGATGCAAGTGCCAACATATTTTCTTTGCTAAATAAGTTTAAATTTGCAAACATTTTAAGTTTAAATAACGTTGGAAATGATATTAAAAGGACGTTTTCTGTACCTGCGGATATTTATGAATCGATGGGGCCAAATAATGCTATTGAAAAGCCGGCAAGCCTGAGCAATGAATTCATCTCTCAAATCACAATTCCCCTCGTAGATAAGAATTTATCTTTTATCAACAAAGACAGGGGGCTTTCATTTAACTCCATACAGAAATTAACAGACAAGTTAGAAATCAAAGCCGACGGTTTTGGCTTTAAATCAGACAATTATGTTCAAAAATATAAGCAAACTACCTACCTGCAATCCCTGGTTCCGTTTTCTATCGCAGAAACGTCGAGCAATCAATTTCTAAATCAACAAATCAATGGCAATCTATCTCTTGTCTATGCAAATGGCGAAAAAACGTGTGTAGAGTCTAAATTTGCCTATTCTGACAAAGAAGAAACAGGAAGCGCCTTATTAAATACCAATAATATTAATTACACCCAGAACAGCCATCAAAACAACCGGCGTTTTTTATTTAGTTCAATCGCTACACAAAAAATTGCTCCAAAAACAGCCATTGAAATTGAAACACTTTATTTAAATCAGTCAAATCCCCAAACTTTTACGAATTCACCACTAAATGCAGCGTATACTAACTTTATAGGTATCGATAGTAATTTTACTAACTTAACCTATCGGATTAATAATCCAATTGATTTTTTTGCAGTCGCCGGCAGATTATATAATTACAAAAATATAAATACAAACAAATTAGATCTTAATTTATCAGTTGGCCTTTCAACTACACACCAAACTGTACCTATCTCAACATATAGTTCCGACCTTTTTCATAATACCCTCAACTTAAATGACTCTTTTAATATTGTAAATTATTATTCCACTGAAAAATACTGGTCAGCAATTAAACTAAGTTATTTTTCTGGTGACTGGGTATTTAAATTAGGGCCTCAAGTCAATCTGCTCAGACAAAGGCTGCAAAATAAATTCATTACAACACAACCTGATTTCACGAATAAATTTTTCTTTGATCCGAACCTGAATGTTCGATATAATATTTCCACTAATCGCTCTATCGAGCTAAGTTATAGTTACGTAAATACGCCTTTTAATACCACGGATGTATATTCCGGATACCAGCTTCTTGATTATAGAACGTTTAATCTTTCCACCATAAATTACGAAACGATTAAGAATTCGTATAATCAGCAGGTTAGCCTTCTATATAATAACGTCAGGATGTCAAGCGGACAATTATTACTAATTAATCTGTCCTACAATTTTGGTGAAAATATGTACCAATCAAAATATGACTATTATCCTTCATATGCCATTCAAAAACTAATTCAATCACCCAGTAACAACAATTCTTTAAACACGTTTATTTTATTTGAAAAAGCGATCTCAGCTATTAAATCCCAATTAAGTATCAATACCTTTCTTTCCAGCTATTCTAATTACAGGATAGCCGGTACGGTTATATATAAACAAAACGGGATTAATTATAACCAGGAGTTGAACCTGCGAACGGCATTTGATCTTCCTTTTAACTTCAAAACCGGGATCAGGTTCATGTATAATAAACAATATTCACCTTTAAATACATTCAATTCCTTTCAGTACCAGGTGAAAACTGAAATTAACTACCTGGGCTTATCAAAAAAATTATTGATAAAACTTCGCAACAATATATTTGTTTCAAGTACAGCTGATAAAAGCCTTGATTTTATTAGTTTATATGGAGAATATAAATTGATAAAAAACAAACTTGCCCTGAATATCACCGGCAATAATTTGCTTGACAATGAAAACATATCTTATATACGCCTTACCGGTGATCAATATTCCCAGGAATACACTCATCTGAACAAGAGAATTATAACCATTGGGATTAACTTCCGGTTTTAATCGGCGTATTTTCATCTTTCCCTTGGATGAATGAAGCCGGCCGAAACCTTACCGACGTTAGTTTTACACCTCAAACAAGTGGCTAAATGTAATTTCACTAACAAATGCCGAATCTTAATTAATTTACAGCGCAATCAACTGTTTATGAGCGAGCCGCGTGAACCTTTTACTGTACGTAATTACCTTAAAAAATTATTAAAATATTTTTTCCAGGGCCTGATCGTATTGGCGCCTATCGGTATCACGATCTGGGTAGTATTCGGGCTTTTTGTTTTTGTGGATGGCATCCTGCCCAATATCATTCACATATTCGCCCCCAATTTTTTACCGAAAGATGAATTAGGTAACCTCAACCGGATCCCCGGCCTGGGTTTTATCGTGGTGATTGTATTGGTATTATTTGTTGGATGGTTCTCTTCTTTATTTATGGTAAACCGGCTGGTATCGATTCTCGACAGCCTGCTTGAAAAAACACCAGGTATCAAGTTCATTTATTCATCCGTGAAGGATTTCCTGGAAGCTTTCGGGGGTAACAAAAAGAAATTCGACAAACCCGTACTGGTAAATGTAGACGCCGCGGATGTGTGGCGCGTAGGGTTTATCACACATAATGATGTGCATGAATTCGGATTGCCCGATCATGTAACCGTTTATGTACCCCATTCTTATGCGATCTCCGGCATCACCTATATTGTTCCCAAAGAGCGGATCAGGACCCTTCCGAACATCAGTGCTTCAGACGCGATGAAGTTTACGATCTCGGGTGGCGTTACGGATGTGCATGAGTAGGGACAAGGCATAAGCCATGAAGCAGGCATAAGCCGTGAAGCAGGCGTAAGCCCTTCTTATTACACTTATGCCTTACGACTTACGCCTTATGCCTTGCCTTTCCCCTTAATTCTTTTACTTTGCTTTTCAAGTAACCCACATGAAGCTGCATAATTTTAATTCCGGACCCTCTGTTTTACCGCAACCTGTGCTGGAAGAAGCCTCACGGGCCATCCTTGATTTTAATGGTACAGGGTTGTCAATACTCGAGATCGGTCACCGCACACCCTGGTTCCAGGAGGTACTGCAGGAAGCGGTGGCATCTGTCAAAAAACTGATGCAGCTGGATGATGCATACGAGGTGTTGTTTCTTCACGGCGGCGCTACTACGCAGTTTATGCAGGTACCCATGAACCTGCTCGATGACCATGAAACAGCATCTTATTGCAATAACGGGATCTGGGGAAGCAAGGCATCAAAGGAAGCAGCCCTGTTTGGGAAGGTGAACGTGGTATCAGATACGGCTGACCGGGG
>JANXRX010000032.1 GCA_025352905.1 Bacteroidota bacterium
TTATTACCCTTGGTTCTGTGCAGGGTTACATTGGCAACTACGCCATCGCCAAGGATGACTAACAAAGCGGTACCGGTAAGTTCAGAAATAAAAGGAGTCATAGGAAAGCATTTAAAGATGAGTATTGAAATTAAGAAAGTAAATATTGATGCGCCAGCTGTGTAAATACCTTTACCTGCTCTTCCTCCCACTCAGCGTCTTTTCCCATCTCTGCCGCCATCAGTGAAGCTACCATCGGAGCGGTTGACATAGCGGCATGGGCATCCAAAAAAAGAAGCCTTGTTCTTCTGGCCAATACATCCTCAACCGTCTGCGCCATTTCTTTCGTGACAGCATACACCACTTCCGCTTTTATATACGGGTATTGTGGATGCAGGAGGTCGGCCATAGCAGGATTTTGGTTGATCAATCGTTCCATCCACCCGTTGCGGTTGCGCGGGTTACCAATGGGCAGGTCAGCCGTGATACATTCTTTGGAAGGCAGTTTCGCAATAAATACCGCATTGTCTACTGCGTCCTCTGCCATTTTCCGATAGGTTGTCCATTTGCCACCGGTAATGGTAACCATCCCTCCTGGCGATACCACCAAAGTATGGTCTCTTGACAACAGGGCCGTTTTTTTCTGTCCCTTGTGTTTTACCAGCGGGCGCAGGCCCACGAACACACTCTGCACATCACTCCGTTTTATTTGCGAAGTGCAGTAACGGTTGATATGTTTAAGGATGAACCCGATCTCTTCTTCGAGCGGGAGCGGTTCTATGGCAGCGGTTTCGATCGGGGTGTCTGTTGTTCCCAATACGATCTTATTATGCCAGGGTACCGCAAACAATACCCTTCCGTCGTCTGTTTTCGGGATCATCAGTGCATCGGTACCGGGGAAGAAGAAAGGATCTACCACCAGGTGTATCCCCTGTGAAGGAGATACCATATCATGTTTTGCAGCGTCTTCCATCTGCATCACGCTATCGGTGAACACACCCGTTGCATTGATCACCGAGCGGGCAGATACCTGGTAGGTACGGTTGTTTATTGTATCAACCAGCGTTACCCCGGTGATCTTCTTTCCGTCTTTTGTAAAACCGGCGGCCCGGCAATAATTAACAAGGGTTGCACCGTGTACCGTGGCAGTGGCAGCAAGATCGATACTAAGCCGGCTGTCATCAAACTGGCCATCAAAATATAATATGCCCCCGAATAAACCTTTCGGGTTGATGGCGGGTAACCGGGCCATGAGTTGCTTTTTAGACAATACCTGTGTTTTGCCCAGTGAAAGGCTCCCTGAAAGCAGGTCGTATAGATAAAGGCCTATTGCATAATATCCTTTTTCCCACCAGCTGAATACCGGTATGATAAAAGTTTGTATGGAAGTGAGATGTGGTGCGTTATTTAATAGCCTTCCCCTCTCCCGCAGCGCTTCGCGAACAAGCTTTATATTTCCCTGGGCCAGGTAACGCACGCCGCCATGAACCAGTTTGGTGGACCGGCTGGAAGTGCCTTTGGCAAAATCATATTGCTCTACCAGCAAGGTTTTATATCCGCGTGAAGCGGCATCCACTGCCGCACCCAAACCGGTTGCACCACCGCCTATAATGACCATATCCCATTCACTGGTAGCATCCAGTTGTTGCAGCATTTCCTCTCGGTTCATTAGAAATAAATATGTGGATTACAATTTGCGGTTAATCAACACTCCAGCTTACGGTTGTTTGTATGGCTCGCTTCCAGCCATCCGATAGCTCATTTCTTTTTGTTTCTGTCATTGACGGAGAAAAAATTCTTTCTACCTGCCATTGCTTTTGTATATCATCCGTGCTCTTCCAGTAACCCACGGCCAGCCCGGCAAGATACGCGGCACCCAGTGCAGTTGTTTCGATCACGGTAGGACGAACAACTTTGGTGTTAAGCAAATCGCTCTGGAACTGCATCAGTAAGTTATTTGCCGTTGCCCCGCCATCCACACGTAGTTCTTTAATGGCGATCCCCGAATCGGCTTCCATCGCTTTTAATACATCCATGGTTTGATAGGCGATACTGTCGAGTGCGGCACGGGCAAAATGGGCGCCGGTTGTTCCGCGGGTAATACCCACGATCGTACCGCGGGCATGCTGGTTCCAGTAAGGGGCGCCCAGGCCGGCAAATGCAGGTACAATATAAACACCATCGCTGGAGGCTACTTCTGCCGCCAGCGTTTCCACTTCTGCGGAATTGCGGATGATCTTTAATCCGTCTCTCAGCCATTGCACTACGGCGCCTGCGATAAAGACACTTCCTTCCAATGCATAATGGGTAACGCCATTTACTTTCCAGGCCACAGTGGTTAACAGGTTATTGGCTGAGGGCACTGCTTTTTCGCCGGTATTCATCAGCATAAAGCAACCGGTTCCATACGTATTTTTTACCATTCCCGGTTGTGTACACATCTGTCCGAACAAAGCCGCCTGCTGGTCGCCTGCGATCCCCGCGATAGGTATATTGTGCGCAGTAAGGATATTCTGCGTGTAACCATATATTTCACTGCTGCTTTTTACCTCGGGCAACAAAGAAGCGGGCACATCAAATATCTTCAGCAGTTCCTCATCCCATTGCAGGGAATGAATATTGAACAATAAGGTTCTGCTGGCATTGGAAACATCGGTGGCATGTACTTTTCCGTTAGTGAGTTTCCACAATAACCAGCTATCGATCGTACCGAAACATAATTCTCCTTTTTCAGCTCTTGCCCGTGCACCCTGCACATTATCGAGTATCCATTTCACTTTGGTGGCCGAAAAATAGGCGTCTACGATCAAACCCGTTCTCTCTTTTAAAAGCGCATCCGTTCCTTTCGATTTTAGTTCATCGCAGAAACCGGCTGTGCGCCTGTCCTGCCAGACTATGGCATGATAAATGGGCTGGCTGGTCTGCCTGTCCCAGACCACGGTAGTCTCCCGCTGGTTGGTGATGCCGATGGCAGCGATATCTTTTACAGTGAGCCCGGCTTTGGTAATAGCTTCTGCTGCCACTCCCAACTGTGTGCTCCATATTTCGTTGGCATCATGCTCTACCCAGCCGGGTTGCGGGAAGAACTGGGTAAACTCTTTTTGTGCAACGGAGATAATGGTTCCTGTATGGTCGAACACAATGGCCCGGCTACTGGTTGTTCCCTGGTCGAAGGATAAAATATACTGGCTCATACAGCAGGCATTTGCCTCAAGATAATTGATTCCGGAGAATTCCCAAGTTTGGGCATAAAAAAAGACGCGGGTGCGTCTCTTGAACAAATTCCGGGCGTTTACCTACGCGGCTTTAACCATTTTTCCGGGTCAATAGGTACGCTTTTTTCGTTCATGATCTGGAATATAAACGAGCCTTCCCCATCGATCGATGCGCCGGATTTTCCCAACAGGGTCCCGGCTTTCACTTCCTGGCCCTTGGAAACGGAAACAGAAGAGAGGTTGGTATATCCGGTAAAATATTTTCCATGCTTGATGATCATCAGCTGTCCGCCATCATCTTCACTGATATACAATATTTTTCCGTCGGCCACACATCTTACAGCTGAGCCGATAGGAAGGGCGATCTCTATGCCGTCAGATTTTCTTTTCAGCTTTGTTCCGGGGATCTCTTCAATACCAAAATGTGCCGTAATAACACCCGAAGAGGCCGGCCAGGGAAGCCGACCTTTGTTATTTTCAAAATTGATAGACATTTCCCTGCCTTCCGGGGTAGATTCAAGCGGGGTGTACGACCTGTCTTTTGAAAAGGTTGCCACACCGGTTACCGGTTCCGTATTCATGGTGCTTTTGGAAGGTTTATCCGGGGTAACATTGGTCTTTGCCGTATTATTATCGGCCAATGCTTTCAGCCTTGCGGCCTCTTTTTTCTTTGCATCTTCTATTTCGCGCCGGATGATCGCCTGGAATGCCTGCTGCGTTTTCTGCCGCTGCTTTTCCCTGTCCCTGATCTGGGCGCTCAGTTCTTTTTCCTTGCCCTGTAATTGCTGCACCACCTGGTCCTGTTCCTTCCTGTCTACCTGTAACACTTTTAACTGCTCGCCCTGCGCCTGGAGGGTGGTTAGTCTTTCTTTTTTATTGGAACTGAGTATGCCGATCTTTTCCTGTAAAAGCTGGTCCGATTTAATGATCGTATTGGCCTGTGTTTCGCGGTTCTGCCGGTAGCTTTTCAGGTACGTGATCCGTTTAATGGCATCATTAAAATCGCTGGCCGAAAACAGGAAATTCAGGTATTCATAACTGCTCCGGTTCCGGTAGGCAAATACAATGCTTTTGCCATATTTCACTTTAAGTGTATCAAGCTCGCGCCGCAGGCGGTAAATATCCCGTTCATTGGTAAAAATAGTTTCATCCAGCTGGTGCACCTGTTTGTTGATACTGTTCACCAGTTCCTCGCGTTTATTGATCTTTCGCTTGATAATAGCGAGTTGTTTGAGCGATATTTTTTTATTACTCTGGGTTTCGCTGTATAACTTATTTAATTCCGTCAGCTCTTTCTGAAGATCCTGTTCTTTTTTCTGCAGTTCTTCCCTTGTGTTCTGCGCATAAGTGCAGCAACACAGGGCCCATACCAGGAAAATAACAGAAAGGATCCTTTTATGCATAATCGTATTTTAATTGGTTACCGGGCTTCGGTAACCCTAACGGCTAAATTGAGGATAAATTACTTACGCTTGGTTTTTTTGGGAACATCAAAGTTGTATTTTAACGGTTCGTTTAGGCTAAACTCTTTAAAATCAAGGTAAATGTCCAGCTTTGATTTTTCCGCAACAGATATTTTCCGGTAAGTGGCAAACTGATAGGACCCCATGGGCTGATAATTGCTGAGTGTGATATCACAGGTACGGTTACGCTGCATGTCCACATCATCCAGTTTACTATGCAGTACTTTATAGTTCGTATTGTCAAGTGTGAGCAGGTGCTTGAAAAGGTCACCCACCATTAATACCAACAACTGTGAGGAGCTTGCCTTATAGGAAACCACGTTGCTGTCTATAAAAATCGGATTGCCAATGATCAGGTCCTGCAGGTTGGAAAAATCAAACGGGATCTCCGTAACTTCTTTTATATAACTGATGGAGCGATACATAACATTCTTCTCGCCTGCAACTTGCAACAGTACTACGCTGTCTTTAGTGATTTTTGCTTCCAAACCAATTACCGGTATGCCTAACGCATGACCTATCACCTTGATAAGTATGATGCTGTCTTTCTTCATGCTCACATATACCGTGTAATTATCCGTTTTTTCTACCCCTTCATAATCCACCCTGACTTTCGCGTTAAATGTATTGAAGCTGATCTTGTTCCTGATTACTTTTTCCATGATATCCTTTACGATAGCCGCTGAATCCACAGTAGTGGTTTCCTTGATCATAATGATCTGGGCCGTATCTTTTTTTGAGATGGCCTGTTGAAATCCTTCTACTTTTTTAACGGTCTTACATGAAAAAGCCAGTAAGGCAAAGAGGAAGAAAAGGAAAAAAGAATACTTCATAATGATTTATTGTTTACCGGTATGACCGAACCCCCCGCTACCCCTGAGCGTTTCATTGATCTCGGCCACCGGTTGCCAGTTTATTTTTTCTATTTTCTGAAATACCATCTGTGCAATGCGGTCCGTATTCTGAATGGTCTGTGCCTCATTAGACAGGTTGATCAGGATCACTTTGATCTCACCCCTGTAATCGGCATCGATCGTACCGGGTGTGTTCAGGCAGGTAATACCCTGCTTAACCGCCAGACCGCTGCGGGGCCTTACCTGTATCTCATAGCCTTCCGGCAATTCTACAAAAATACCTGTAGGCACCAGGGTTCTTTCCAGTGGCTGCAAAACAATCGGTGTTTCCAGCCAGGCCCTTATGTCCATACCCGATGAGCCATGGGTAGCATATTCAGGCAGAGGATTGTTTGACCGGTTAATAATATTAACCTTGAAAGGGGTATGCGACATAGGGACAAATGTAGGAAATGTATGATAGTTAGGTGCATACGCCGTATCTAAGTTGCTATTTATCCCGTAAATCCGTCAATTTTAGGGATTCAGTTAACAGATCAGTACCTTTATACGCATTTTGGAAAGCTAAATTGGGAAATGTTGGAATTGATAGCCGATTCCAACATTTCCCAATCCCAAAATTCAAAAATAAGTCCCCGATTCTATGATAAGAAACAGCCCTTTTCGAATAACTACGATCATCTGTTTGGCAGGTATCCTCGGGCTTTTTAGCGGATGCTTTAAGAACCTTACACAGAAGTACCTGATGTACAGCAATGATTTTGAGAACAACGACCTGAAGGGATTGGAAGCCTATGATTCATCGGGGCAATTTAAAAAAATTCCGATTGTAGATTTTAATGGTTCAAAAGTGCTTGGACGGTTTAATAATAATACAATCATACTTACTTTTTTCAATTTACCCACACATAATTCCATCCAGGTTGAGTTCACGCTGTATATACACGACAAATGGGATGGCGATTACCTCGGCCCAACCCATGTGCCTGATATCTGGCAGATGTCGGCAGACCATAACCCGTTACTTCTTACTACCTTTTCAAATAATCCTGCCAATCTCCAGTCGTATCCTGCTTCTTACCAGTATGCTAACGTGGTTCCTGTACCGGCAAAAACATCCGCCGAAGACCCGAACCTGAAAGGAGTTTGCGCTTTACAGGATATTTCTGGCGGTACCACCTCGTATAAAATAGTCAAAATATTCCCCCATTCATTAAGCAATTTTACCTTTTCCTGTAATGATGCACTTCAGCCATATAACAGCCTTTGTTTGAAAAGCTGGTCGATCGATAACCTGACCATCACTGCTATAAAATACTGATGACATAACAAAATGCCGCCGGGTTTCACAGACAGATTATTTCCATGAAAATAAAGTTTACAAAAAAAATATTATCCGGGTCGGGTCTGCCACTGCCTACTGTTTTTAACTTTGTTCACTTGAGCAGTATACAAGTATCCAATGCCCTTCTGCAGCTACTTCTTTTCCCGGTTATTATCCGCGTGATAGGTCTTTCGGAATTCGGGCATGTGATGG
>JANXRX010000044.1 GCA_025352905.1 Bacteroidota bacterium
GGATCATCACAGGCGAAAGAGTAAGTATTGGCAAATTTGCCATTATAAGACCCGGTAATAGTTATGGTGGAGAAATAGGTGAGGGTTTGAAGATCGGCAACAACTCCAATATTGGTCCCTATTGTTATATCGGATGTTCCGGGTATATCGAAATTGGTGATAATGTAATGATCTCGCCCCGTGTAAGTATCTACGCAGAAAATCATATCCATGACAGCACAGATTTCCCGATTAAATCGCAGGGCGTTAGCAGGCAATTTGTAAAGATCAATGACGATTGCTGGATTGCTGCCAACAGTATTATCCTTGCAGGAGTAACCATTGGCAAAGGATCCGTTGTTGCGGCAGGGAGTGTGGTTACCAAAGACGTGCCACCCTATACCATTGTAGCAGGGGTGCCTGCTGAAATTATTAAACAGCGTATTCAGCCCCTATGAACATACTTATCCTGCATGGATCTTCGGATCTGTATGGCGCCAGCAAAATATTACTGGTAGTAGTAAGGCTGTTAAAAAAACAGGGGCATGTGCCCATTGTGGTACTTAGTGAAAACGGGCCCTTGGTTACTGAATTGGAAGCGATTGGTGCAGAAGTGATTTTTGTGCACCTAGGTATCCTGCGGAGAAAATATAAATCCGTTTCGGGCATTATTAACCGGTTATCTGTTTTGCGTAAAGGATACCATTCCATTAAAAAGATCATCAGGGCAAGAAATATCGATCTTGTTTATTCAAATACAACGGCTGTTATTGCCGGGGCACTCGCAGCAAAGAAAACCGGCACCCGGCATATCTGGCATGTACATGAGATCATTGAACACCCCAAATGGCTATACTATTTACTTGGCCGGTTATTAAACCGTTACAGCGATACGGTGATCGTGGTTTCCGAAGCGGTCAGAAATAGCTGGCTCGCCTATGTATCTGCTGACAAAATAAAAGTTGTTTATAACGGTATTGATTATGCTCCTTATTTACATCCATCCGGGAAATTGCGGAAGGAACTGGGTATTCCCGAAGAAACAGTGGTGATCGGTATGATCGGCCGGGTTCATTATTGGAAGGGACAGGATTATTTTTTACATATTGCGGGGGAACTCTCCCGGAAATTTGTTTCCCTGCGTTTTGTTTTGATAGGGGATGCTTTTCCGGGTTATGAATATTTGTACCAGGAACTTGCCGCCATCAGGCTGGCAGAAAATATAGAAACAATGGTATCTGACCTCGGCTATAGATCTGACGCGGCTGAATTACTCCAGGGTTTTGATATCTTAGTTTTACCTTCCATCCTGCCAGACCCCTTTCCAACCGTTATACTGGAGGCAATGGCATCTGCAAAACCCCTGGTCGCTACCAGGCAGGGAGGCGCTGTAGAAATTATTGACGAGAATGTTACAGGGGTGCTTATTCCCATACACAACGCAAACAAAGCTGCTGTATTGATGGAAGAACTGGTGAAGAATAAAGATCGCAGGATACAAATGGGCGAGGCAGGAAGAAAAAAGGTGCTGACGCAGTTTTCCTGTGAGGCTTTTGAAAGCAAAATGATAAAAATACTGGAATGAGAATTGCCATTATCGGATCCCGTGGCTATCCCTATGTTTATAGCGGTTATGAAACCTTCGTAAAGGAATTATCTGAGCGTCTTGTAAAAAAAGGAGTTCGGGTAAGCGTGTATTGCCATAAGGGCCTGTTCCGGACCCGCCCAAAAACTGTGAACGGGATAGACCTGGTATACATCCCTACTATTGAAACAAAAAGCCTGAGTCAACTGATCCATTCTTTTCTTTCCATGATGCACGCCTGCCTGCACAAAACGGATGTGATACTTGCCGTAAATGCCGCTAACGGACCTTGGGGATTGATAGCAAGGATCGCCGGTAAACCTACCGCGATCAATGTGGATGGGATAGAGTGGCTAAGACCTAAATGGAAGGGACTCGGCGCAAAATATTTTCATTTTTCAGCCTGGCTGGCCACAAAACTTTACGACAGGGTTATTACGGATGCTGAAGCCATGAGGCAGGTATACCTGGCAGAGTTTGGAAAAGAATCCACCGTAATTGCTTATGGGGCCAATATCAGATATTCTCAGAATGCTTCATTAATAGATCCTTTTCACCTGAAACCACAGGAATACTACCTGGTGGTGGGGCGGTTAATTCCCGATAATAATGCGGACCTGCTGGTGAACGGTTTTTTGAAAGCCGGTTTGTCTAAAAAATTAGTAATTGTAGGCGATGTCCCTTACCAGGATGCATTTGCACAATCCATTAAAAGAAAAGCCAGTTCAAATATTATTTTTTTAGGATATATTACTGATCAAGCGGTATTGGCCGAACTTTATCACCACTGTTTTGCTTATTTGCACGGTCATGAATTTGGCGGAACCAATCCAACCATGCTAAAGGCAATGGCCTATGGATGTGCCATACTGGCGTTAAACACGGTATTTAACCGGGAAATGCTGGCCAATGGCGAGTTTGGGTTATTTTTTGAGAAGAATTCAGGGTCGGTTGCCACGCTTATGCAGACAGTTGAGCAACAAAATGACCACCTGCAGCATCTTAGGAGTAATGCCCGCAATGGGCTAACCGTTAAATACAATTGGGATGATATTACAGATGCTTATATTGCGCTTTTAAACGGATTGTTTAGAGGGAAGTAAAGAATTCCGGATATTATGGCAAGAGCTTATAACCGTTATACAACTATCAGGTATATTATATACGCTCCTATTGTAGGCATATCTTACCTGCTTGCTTCCAATATCAGTTCCGGGCAGAAAATCATCCATTCAAATGCTTACAATTACCTTTTTACACTGATCGCGCTGGCGGTTTGGTATACAGCCGCTTCCTTTTCGAGGCTCTATGCAGACAGGCGCTCCAATAAATATTCGGAGGAGATTATTTTTGTTGTTTATACCATTATTCTTTTTACCATCCTGTTAAGCTCCGTATCTTTTTTTTTACGAAATTTTTTCCAGTTCAATTCGCATTTCTTTGCCTTTTTCATTGTCTTCCTTTTTTTCCTGATGACGCTCACCAAATACATTATCCGTAAATACCTTCATTCCGCTATTTACCAGGGAAAACTATTTGATAATATCCTGATTGTGGGTTCCACCGCTTCTGCCCTCGATTATTATGAGACCATCAACAAATATTATTATTATGGTTATAAATGTGTGGGGTTCATCGACAATACAAGTGAGAAAATGAATGGTTGCCCGTATTGGGGTAAGATAGATAACCTCGGAAACATACTGAAAGGAAATGCGATAGACGAGGTGGTTATTGGCTTACCGAACATCCAAAACAGCCAGATACAGGAATGTATAGAGGTCTGTGACTATTATAAAACCAAGGC
>JANXRX010000046.1 GCA_025352905.1 Bacteroidota bacterium
TGAAAAACTGTGTGGTGATTTCTGGCGAGGAGATCGCGAAGATGAGCCCCGAAGCCCTGGTACAAAACGTACAAACCGCCAATGTATTTGCTGAAATTGAGCCGCAGCAAAAAGAAAATATCATTAAGGCGCTTCGCAAAGCAGGCAACACGGTGGCGTATATGGGTGATGGCATTAATGATGTGGCCGCCATCAATGCAGCAGATGTAGGCATCTCTACCAATAATGCAGTTGATGTGGCCAAAGAAGCCGCGGACGTGGTATTACTCGAAAAGGATCTCGCCGTTTTGAATGCGGGTATACTGGAAGGAAGAAGAACTTTCTTAAATACGCTCAAATATATTTACACCAATACCAGCGCTACTTTTGGCAATATGTTCAGCATGGCAGGTGCTTCACTGATACTACCGTTTTTGCCGATGCTGCCGCAACAGATCTTATTAACCAATTTCCTGACCGATTTTCCCTATATGGCCGTTGCTTCGGATAATGTGGATGAAGACGAGTTAATGATCCCGCAGAAATGGAACCTGAAGCAACTCAAAAATTTCATGATCGTATTCGGGTTGCACAGTTCTGTTTTTGACTACCTCACATTTTACGCTTTATATAAATTATTCAAAGCCGATGCGGATATGTTTCATACCGGCTGGTTCATCGAATCTATCTGTACGGAACTGCTGATCCTATTCGTGGTTCGCACACATAAATCACTATTAAAGAGTGCGCCGGGCAAATTACTGGTAGCATTGAGCGTACTGGCATTGCTGATAACCGTGGCGTTACCATTTATGCCTTTTTCAAAAGATCTTGGATTTGTGGTTCCGCCATTCCTGCTGACCGGTATTATAGTGGGAATACTGGTATTGTATGTGATCACGGCGGATATTATCAAAGTGGTATTTTTTAAGAAGACAGCTATATAGGAATAGAAATACCAACAGATGATCAAGCTAACCAGAACTGATTCAGATGATCCGCATTTCATCGGTCTTGTAAAACAGCTCGATGCTGATCTCGTCCATAGAGACGGAGCAGATAATATATTCTATTCGCAATTCAATAAGATCAGCAAGATCAAACACGCCATGGTCGCTTACGATGGCGAATTACCGGTGGGTTGCGGGGCCATAAAAGAATATTCGCAGGATAGCATGGAGGTTAAACGGATGTATGTATTGCCGGAAAGCCGCGGCCAGGGTATTGCCTCACGCGTGTTAAAAGCCCTTGAAGACTGGGCCATGCAGCTGGGCTATCAAAAATGCGTATTGGAAACCGGCAAAAGACAACCTGAGGCAATAGCGCTCTATCAGAAAAACGGGTACCTTATCATTCCCAATTATGGACAGTATGCCGGAATTGAAAACAGTATTTGCTTTGAAAAAGAAATCAGCTAAGTTGTTTTCTGCATTTCCTTCATTTTCACCATCGCCATAATCTGCCGCATATTATTCTCCATTCCCTCGGGGCTGCCATCCAGGAAAATAATATTACCCTTACCTACTTCTGCAAAATTTTTGATCGCTTCGGTCCACATACTGAAAAGGATCACATTGGTATCAAGGTTTGCCTGTTTCATTTGTTCAGCTGCCTGGCTCATACCCTTGGCCACTTCTTCCCGGAACAGCGCCACACCCTGGCCACGCAAACGGGCGGCTTCTTTTTCGGCATTGGCGGATATTTTGATGGCATTACCTTCCGCCTCTGCGGCTTTGGTCTTGGTGATCAATAATGCCTGTCCTTCATTCTCAGCTGCTGCTTTCAGGTTATTACTGGCCACTACCCTGCTCATACTTTCCATGATCACCTGATCGAATGTGATATCATTGATCTGCAGATCCTGCAAATGATATCCCCATCCTTCCAGCGACAGGTCGATCTGCTGTTTTACAAACTCTACTATCTCCCTGCGCAGCAATAATATCTCGGCCTGTTTTTTTGTGGCTACAAACCCGCGGATGCTGCCCTCGACTGTGCGTATCAGCGCCTGCATCAGGTCCTTATCGCTGATAAATTTGAAGGCAACATTTTTTATGGATTCTTCGTCCTGGTTGATAACCGAATACAGGAGCATACTTTTAAAATATACATTGGCCTGGTCAAGTGTAACTGCCTGGAACTCCAGTTCAACCGAACGGTTCTGTATGCTTACGGTTTTGAAAACCTGTTCCAGCACGGGCACTTTAAAACTCAGTCCCGGCCGTAAAATGCGGCGGTATTTACCAAACATCGTTATTACTGCGATCGTTCCCTGGTTTACGGTAACCAACCCGCTGAAGATGATAAATAATACCACCAGCACCCACCAGTATTCTGCAAGCAAGTTCATAATCGTTAATTTTACCTAAGGTAAGAATAATAGAAGCTAAGTTTAGGATTTTTCTTCCCATACCTGCACCAATGCGACCAGCACTTCCACCGCTTTTTCCATATCCCTCACCCCTATCCATTCATGCCTGCTATGTATCGCCTGCATCCCGGTGAAAATATTGGGGCAGGGAAGGCCCATGAAACTTAAGCGGCTGCCGTCTGTACCCCCACGGATCGGTTCATTGATAACAGCTACACCCGCTCTGCGGTAAGCCTCCTCTGCATATTGCGTAACCTGCGGATAATTATCCAGGATCTCCTTCATATTGCGATACTGTTCCTGTACCTCGAATTGCATGTTGGCTTTAGGATATTTTGTCATGACGGTTTCAGCAATCTTTTTTAGCTTCTCTTCATACACGGCCAGTTGCGAAGTGTTGAAATCACGTATGATAAAATCAATGACCGCTTTCTCGCCTGATCCATCCACACGTAAGGGATGCACAAAACCCTGTTTCCCTTCCGTTGTTTCGGGCGACCATTCCGTAACAGGCAATGAGGCTACTATCTCAGCGGCAATTTTCAGCGCATTCACCATGGTTCCTTTCGCATACCCGGGGTGAGATATTACACCATGGATGGCAATGGTTACACCATCTGCGCTAAAAGTTTCATCTTCAAAACTGCCCAGTTCCCCGCCATCAAGCGTGTAGGCGAATTCAGCGTCCAGCTTTGCCAGGTCAAGTTTGGCCGTTCCCTGCCCCACTTCTTCATCAGGTGTAAAGAGTATTTTAATATCTCCGTGTATCACTTCAGGATGCGTTATCAAATAGTTGGCCATATCCATGATCACGGCAACCCCTGCTTTATCATCGGCCCCCAGTAAAGTAAGGCCGCTGGCTGTGATGATATCGCTGCCAATATGTTCTTTGAGATAAGGATACGCTTCTGCATGTATTACCTGCAAAACATCATCCGGCAGAATGATATCCTTACCATCGTAGTTTGTATGCAACAGGGGTCTTACATTTTTGCCGCTGCAATCAGGCGCTGTATCTACATGGCTGCAGAAACAGATCACAGGAACTTTTTTAGCTGTGTTGGATGGGATGGTGGCATACACATACCCATAAATATCCGTATGTGCATCAGTAAGACCAATTGCCAGTAATTCTTTTGTTAATAAAGCCGACAACTCTTTTTGTTTCTCTGAACTGGGATGTGTATTACTCTGCGGATCACTTTGTGTATCTACCTGTACATAGCGCATAAAGCGTTCCGTAACCGTGAATGAATATC